>DAHXOX010000190.1 GCA_027364655.1 Paludibacter sp.
GTTAACTTCCGTTGTGGTAATTGTTGTCGGAATTTTTGGAGGCATTGTCGGCCCTTTAATTCTTAGAATGTTAGGTATTGAAAGCAAAATTGCCAAAGGATTGGCGCTTGGATCGGCTGCTCATGCCGTCGGAACAGCCCGTGCCATGGAATTAGGAGCTGTGGAAGGCGCAGTCAGTGGTTTGGCAATCGGATTGATGGGAATAACTACCGCTATTTTAGTTCCTGTGATCAATTTTTTTATTAATCTAATTCATCCGCTTGTTTTGTCGTGAGCAAAGCAACATCATTTTGCCTGTTGCCACTGTAACCCGAAGATTTTTCCCTAAATTTGTATGTTTTTTATTTAGTTCTTTTATTACTGTGTAGTAGTGAACTCTTTGTGCAAGCAATGTGAAAACTTTATTTATCAATATATAGCGATGGATGTAAACGGGAAACATTATAGTACTATTTGGGTTAGCGAAGTAGATGCGCAGGTCATTCAAGTAATCGATCAACGATTTCTTCCACATAAATTTGTCATAGAAGATTTACGAACATTAGATGAGGTTGCTGTTGCCATCCGTGACATGCATGTTCGTGGAGCGGGTTTGATCGGCGCTACAGCAGGTTATGGCATGTATCTGGCTGCATTGCATGCTCCAAAAGATGATGCTTTTGATGAATATGTTTCTCTTGCCGGCGATAAGTTGAAGGCTACTCGTCCAACAGCCGTTAATCTGGCCTGGGCGGTCAACAAGCAACTGGAGGCTATGCAAGAAGCTGAAACCCCTGAACAAAAAATTCGTGTGGCGTTTGATACAGCGAATGAAATAGCTCGTTCCGATGCAGCATATTGTAAACAAATCGGGGAACACGGTCTTGCTTTAATCGAAGAGATTAGCAAACAAAAACAGGGCAAAACCGTTCATATCTTGACCCATTGCAATGCCGGCTGGCTGGCTTTTGTCGATTATGGCTCAGCTACAGCCCCTATCTATGCTGCTTTTGAAAAAGGAATCGATGTACACGTATGGGTAGACGAAACACGCCCTCGCAATCAGGGTGCAAGCTTAACGGCGTGGGAATTGGGTCAGCATAAAGTTCCCCACACCATCATTCCGGATAATGTAGGCGGACATCTGATGCAGCATGGCATGGTGGACATTGTTATTGTAGGAACAGATAGAACAACCTATACCGGCGATGTTGCCAACAAAATAGGCACATACCTCAAAGCTTTGGCGGCTTTTGACAATAACGTACCGTTTTATGTTGCATTGCCTTCCTCTTCTTTCGACTGGAATATCAAAGATGGCATAAAGGAAATCCCGATAGAGGAACGAGGTGCGGAAGAGGTGAAATACATGGAAGGTCTTTGTGAAGGAGAAATAAAAAAAATTTTACTTACGCCTGCTGAAAGCAACGCAACCAATTTCGGATTTGATGTGACTCCGGCTCGGCTTGTTACAGGATTAATCACGGAAAGAGGCATTTGCAAAGCCGAAAAAGAGAGCATTCTATCGCTCTTTCCCGAAAAAAGGAACAATATTCAGGAAGGTTATATTAAGTTTCACTGTCATTGGATTAAGGCTGCTCCTATGTCGGCAGCTCAATTAAAAGATGTCATAGCGTGTCGTAATTCCCTTTATCACAAAAAACTTATCGGTGTCTATCCTAATGGTGTTGGATTTGGAAATGTTAGTATCCGGTCAGGCAATGACTTTATTATTACAGGTTCTGCAACAGGTCAATATCCAACTCTGAATGAACAACATTTTGCAGTAGTTACAGATTACAATCTCCGGCAAAATGCTTTGACGTGTAAGGGCACAATTGAAGCATCGTCTGAATCACTTTCACATGCTGTCATTTATGAATCATCCCCCGATACAAACGCTGTAATCCATATTCACCATATGCCTACATGGAAAAATTTGATGGATAAAGTTCCTACTACCGCTTCTGATGTTACATACGGCACTCCCGAAATGGCAGAAGAAATTAAACGATTGTTCCGTGAAACTAATGTCGCTCAAGAAAAGATACTGGTCATGGGTGGTCATCAAGAAGGTATTATTACTTTTGGGAAAACATTGGAAGAAGCAAGCCGTATCTTATTAGAACACCTTACAAACGCATAACAAATAAAATACCCAAAGCTATATACACATGAAACGAGCATTAAATTACTCACACCCAATAGTATGAGAATGGTTGACATGCGAGTTCCATACGACCTTTAAAACAAATTATTCACGTATGAAATCTTCGCCACATACAGTCACATTGGTTGGTACGGCTTATCCTTATCGCGGAGGCTTGGCTTCGTTTAACGAGATGCTGGTGCGTACATTTGCCCGTGCAGGGAAAAAAACGAAGATCGACACCTTTACTGTACAATATCCTTCGTTGCTGTTTCCGGGG
>DAHXOX010000199.1 GCA_027364655.1 Paludibacter sp.
AATCGTACTGATTTGTTCGTTAGAAATAATCGTATTATTGATTCGAACATGATCGAACGTCACATCCGTAGCACCTTTAATGTCGTTCCCATTAGACGTTACACCGCGAAAATCACAATTATTCAGATGAATGGAACTTACCCGCGAGGCATCCTCCAATCCATCAACACTCACTCCGTAACTACTTTTTTTGCACGATACATTTTCCAAGTTCACATTGCGCACCATCGGGATAAATCCACGTTGAGCTGGTTCATACGGATCATATTGGAGATCAATTTTCAAAACAGCCTCTTGACATTGACCCACTTTCACGTCGCGAACATAGACATTCTCAATCACGCCACCTCGACAAATATTAGATTTTATTAGAATAATCGCATATAGTTCTGGACTATCCATCACACAATGATCAACATACAAATTACGGTAACCACCCGATATTTCGCTGCCTACCGAAACCCCACCGTGTCCGGCTTTCATCTGGCAATCGCGCACGATGATGTTTTCACTCGGAATGTTCCAGCGACGTCCGTCATTGTTGCGTCCCGATTTAATGGCAATGCAATCGTCACCTTCGTTGAAAGTGCAACCTTGAATCAACACATCTTTACACGATTCAGGATCGCAACCATCGCCATTTGGACCTAAACTTTGAATATTGACGTTACTGACAATGACATCGTTCGACAACAAAGGGTGAATGACCCAAAAAGGAGAATTACGCAATTTCACGCTATCAATCAATACCGTGTTGCACTCCATAAAATTGATCAATTAAGGACGCAGATAGTTTCCCGCT
Organism: Paludibacter sp.; assembly: GCA_027364655.1. Taxonomy (GTDB): domain Bacteria; phylum Bacteroidota; class Bacteroidia; order Bacteroidales; family Paludibacteraceae; genus Microbacter. Next base: position 803 of record DAHXOX010000199.1, read on the forward strand.
CCCATTTCGCGTTGAGCCACAGGAACATTGTCTTCATTCATTTTGATCAATCTCAAGCGACCAATCATGTTAGGAGTCGCCACACCTTTCTGGTAGCCGGCATTACTTTTCTTTTTCCACGCCCACCAATTTTCTTCAGAAGCCTGGCCATCAATTTTGCCTTGTCCGGTTATAGCTATGTTGTTCACCTTGTAAGCATAAATCAGTGGATGATAATTCATACAATCAGAACCTTCCCAACGGGTAATTACGGTAGGGAGATATTCGGATGGATCAGTAGAAAAACGCAATACTGCGCCTGCCACCAAATGAAGGTTGACATTGCTCAACAAGGTGATTGGGCCGGTAAGAAAATTTCCTTTCGGAACCAAAACGATGCCGCCACCTTTTTTATTACAAGCCATAATGGCTGCATTGATCGCTTTTGTGTTTTTAATGCTTGAATTGTTCTCCCGCGCACCAAACTTTACAATATTAAACGTCTTATTAGGGAAAGACGTGTGTTTAATGCTGTTGGCCAACTGCGTCATGTCATCCCAAGGTGAGGCAAACACACCTTGCAACGGAATGAGAAAAAAAACCAACAGAAAGAAGAAGGAATAACGTTTCATAAATAATTCTACTTTTAGACTTTAAAAGTCATTTTCTGTTTTATAAAATCTGTCAATATCGCGTTTTCTGTTTTTGTGTCTTATAAGCATTTGATTATGTAGTTTCGAAACAGTTTCCTGATCAGAAAACAAATGTGCGATTA
>DAHXOX010000204.1 GCA_027364655.1 Paludibacter sp.
TGCCCACGACGGTCATTGCTTATGAAACCGGTGCCGGAACCTATCTGAAAGAAGAGATAGAAATAGTTGGCGATGAACTGAACGATTTTATTTGTTCCGATTTTATTGTTGACCGCACACCCGTAAAATCAGTAAAAAAGAGTTCGGTTCTGCTGTTTGTTAGTAATCGGCTGGTACCAAAGCCGGTGATTATTGTTGAGAAATGCACTCAATGCGGAACATGCGTGAATAGCTGCCCTGTTGAAGGGAAGGCGGTAAACTGGCTAAATGGAGATCATACGAAGCCACCCGTGTATGATTACCAAAAATGCATTCGCTGTTATTGCTGTCAGGAAATGTGTCCCGAAAGCGCCATTGAGTTGCAAACCCCAATAATAAGGAAAATAGGGAACTTTTTATAACATAATTTGATGTTTCTCAGCTTTAATCATAACGCATGATGGATAACAATAACGAATCAGCTATTGAGATTTTTTCCGGAACACTATGGGAATGTCAATTGATTACCAGTATGTTGCAGGATGTTGAAATTGAAACATACCTTGTTAATTCGGTATTCAGCACGTATGCCTTTAATCCGTTAATAGCTGAAAATACAAAGGTGATGATTTCGAGCAATGACAAGATAAAAGCACGAACGGTTATCGATGCGTATTATCATAACTTGAAAGATGATAATCCTTTGGGAAAAGACAGCAAGAATGGATTTACTATCTAAATAACAACATGAACCATCTGATTTATACTTGGCTGAACAAAGGATATGCGCAGAATTATATTTTGAAAAAGCCATATCTTGGAGCTTTTATCATTTTTGTATTCTGTTTTGGGTTTTTATCTGTTTATAAACCTCTTGGAACACATGGCACACAAAATATGAGCTATCAGGCAACTATGGCTATTTATTGTTTTGCTTTTGCTATTCCATTTTTTGGAATCGTCACACTGTTGAAAAGAAATCCTTATTTTTTAGATAGTACAGAGTGGACACTTTTCAAGGAATTGATTTGTATCTTACTGATTTTATCAGGTATTGGTATTGCCGTATATCTTACGGGCTTTTTGGTAGAACCATCCGGTCCGAGATGGAATTTCCCTACTTTTATAAATTCATTTCAAAGCGCTTTTTTGATTGGCATCATTCCGTTTCTGTTTTTCGCCACCATCAACTATCGTTCTTTAGGGATTAAAACCCTCTCTTTCAAGGGAAACGAGGATCATATATTAACGGAAACGGTGGAAGAAAACATAGAAATCATCTCGAAACTCAAGAAAGAACGGTTAAGTTTCAACCCAAGCTAGTTGCTTTACGCTACATCCGATGGAAATTATGTGCTGTTTTATTTGAACCGAAACAATAAAATAGAGAAAGAGATTATTCGTAACTCCATCAGTGATATTGAACAACAATTATCTCATATACCATATTTTATGAGAACGCATCGCGCCTTTATCGTCAATGTAAAAGAAGTTCGCCTGAAAAAAGGAAGTACGTTAGGGTATCATTTGAAAATCTCCGGCATCGATGCCGAAATTCCCGTTTCACGATCGTATACGCAGGAATTTAATCAGTTGCTTGGTCAATATCATTAACTGTTCCATGCTACTCGATTACAAAGACATTTTGGCTAAAGCCATATCGTTTTTCCTTTGTTGTGAATGGGTTAAAGCCCAATCCTATTCATGGAACCAATGAGGACTGATTCATCAATCGGAGCAAGTAAATTTGTTTTGTCCAACTTCCGTTTTGCGATTTGTAGAGATGCCTTGATATGCATTCATTATTAGAGCCTTCCATCTACGAGTTTAGCATCTAATACGCTTTTTACATCGTAAAGCACTCCGGATTCCTTTAAATAAGATGTTAGATTTAGCGTAGAAAACGATTGATGGGCTACTGCTAAAATGATGGCATCGTATTGCGCTTTCGGAAACGTCGTAACGACATCTACCTGATAAGCGCGTTGCACTTCTTCGGGATTCACCCAAGGATCAAAGATCGTGACATGCACGTTGTAGTCGTTCAATGTATGCACAATGTCGATAACTTTTGTGTTTCGTACATCAGGACAATTTTCTTTGAACGTAAATCCTAACAGGAGAATATTCGAGCCAACTACTTGAACGCTTTTTTTCAGCATGAGACGAACAACTTGATTGGCAACATACTCTCCCATACCATCGTTCATGCGGCGCCCTGCTAAAATAATTTCCGGATGATAGCCATACTCTTGTGCTTTTTGTGCTAAATAGTACGGGTCCACTCCGATACAGTGCCCACCGACTAAACCCGGCTTGAAAGGAAGGAAATTCCACTTTGTAGCGGCTGCTTCGAGTACTGCTTGCGTGTCGATATCCATTCGGTTGAATATTTTAGCCAACTCGTTCACAAACGCAATGTTTATGTCGCGTTGCGAATTTTCAATCACTTTAGCTGCTTCCGCTACACGAATGGTAGGTGCAAGATGTGTTCCGGCAATGATAACCGACCGATAGAGTGCATCAACTTTTTGTCCTGTTTCAGGCGTTGAACCCGAAGTTACTTTTTTGATCTTTTCTACTGTATGTTCTTTATCTCCCGGGTTAATGCGTTCCGGAGAATACCCTGCAAAAAAGTCCTTGTTAAAAGTAAGACCGGAGATTTTCTCAACCACAGGAACACACTTTTCTTCAGTGACTCCGGGATAAACCGTCGATTCGTAAATCACAATTGCACCAGGTCGGATTACTTTTCCAACTGTTTCGCTTGCTTTAATCAATGGAGTCAAGTCAGGATTGTTGTGAGCATCGACAGGGGTAGGAACCGTAACGATAAAATAATTGCACCCACGAATATCCTCTAAGGATGTGGTACAAAAAAGTCCTTTCGATCCGGGTTCAGGTACATGAGTCACCAGAGCAGAGCGAAGCAACTCGCTGTCCACTTCCAACGTGGCATCTACTCCGTTCATCAATGCCTGTACGCGTGCTTGATTGACGTCGAATCCGACTACAGGGTATTTTGTTGAAAAGAGGCGTGCCAGTGGAAGACCTACATAACCTAAGCCAATGATTGCTATTTTAATTTCCATGATATCAGACGATAAAGTGATTTTTTTAGTCAACTATTTTGTGTTTGTTCTCCGAAGAGAACCGTGTGCTGTCGATTTTCTACTTCAAATTCTCGTGATACCATTTCACCGCTTCACGAAGGCCTTCCTTAAAGTAAAAGAGAGGTTGATAACCCAACAACTTTTGTGCTTTTTCGATGCTTGCCAAAGAATGAGGTATGTCGCCGATACGATTTGGGCCATAAATTGTATCCACAGTTGCAATAGCCGGATCGTATTCGCTTAAATAAATTTTTAGATTTTCTGTCAATTGCGTCAATGATGTTTGTTCTCCGCAAGCCGTATTGTAAACTGTATTCACCGCCTCGCTGCTTTGTGTTGATATGGCGAGTAGATTCATCAATAATACATTCTCAATGTAGGTGAAGTCCCGAGAATAACTTCCATCTCCATTAATCACCGGAGATTCATGTTGCATCAACTGTTTTACGAACAAAGGAATGACCGCGGCATAAGCTCCGTTCGGGTCTTGACGGCGTCCGAATACATTGAAATAACGTAATCCGATACTTTCTAATCCATACGTTGTGGCAAAAATATCGGCATACAATTCGTTCACATATTTCGTAATGGCATAGGGCGATAATGGACGGCCAATGGTTTCTTCCACTTTAGGCAACGATACAGAGTCTCCGTAAGTCGATGAACTTGCTGCATAAACAAATCGTTTGATATGCGCATCGCGAGCTGTCACGAGCATGTTCAAAAATCCTGTCGTGTTTACTTCATGCGTCGTAATGGGATCTTTGATGGAGCGAGGTACAGACCCTAACGCGGCTTCATGAAATATGTAATCCACGCCATTGACAGCTTTTCGGCAATCCTCCAGATTCCGAATATCGCCTACAATCAACTGAAAACGTGAATTATTTAATAAAGAAGAGATGTTTTCCCAATGGCCTGTACTGAAATTATCCAGACAAACCACTTGATGTCCTAATGACAGAAGCAACTCGCACAGGTTGCTTCCAATAAATCCGGCACCACCGGTCACTAAAAATGCAGATGGTTGCAAATAAGGATAACTCATGTGGAATAATTAAAATAAATGTCGATAAGCAGCATCTTATTGATATTAAAATAGGATGCTGCTTATTGTTAGCTATGGCAACAAAAACAATTATTTCTGTTTCTTTTGATGGTCATGTCCATATCCGTAGTGATATCCGTAATGATATCCTCGACGGTATCCATAATGTCTTTTTTCCATGTGGACATCGTTGATGACAAGATAAATAGGCTTTAGAGAACCTTCTGTTGCCAACCGATTTACAAATTCCAGATTGCGGCGATCGGAATATTCAGCGCGACATACATACAACGTCACATCGGTGAGTCGATGGAGCAATAAAGTATCTGAAACAGCGCCAACGGGAGCTGTATCTATTATGACATAATCATATTCAGGCTTTAGAATTTCAAACATTTCGTCTAACCTTTGGCGCATAATCAATTCGTTCGGATTGGGTGGTATCATCCCCGAGGGTAAAAGATCAAGATGTGGATAGTCAGGTGTAGATAATATTAATTTATTCACATCGCTCTCGTGGCCAGTCAAATAGGAAGTGATACCTTCTTGGTCAGGAAGTCCAAACAGTTTGGTTAATTGTGGTTTCCGTAAATCAAGCCCCATCAATAAAACTTTTTTATCGGCCATTGAGAGTGTAATAGCTAAATTCACACTGACAAATGTTTTACCTTCACCCGGCTCTGTCGAAGTCACCATCACTACTTTCTGAGTGGGATAGTCAAGTACAAACTGCAACTTTGTGCGAAGCAATCTGAGTAGTTCGGGATTGGATTCGGTGACGGAATGTTGATCTACAATTAATTGACCTGAAAGATTGTGTCCCAACTCAGTTAATACGGGAACACTTGTAATTGCTTCCACCTCTTGTCGCGTATGTATCGAAGTATCAATCAGATCGCGAATATAAATGATCA
>DAHXOX010000211.1 GCA_027364655.1 Paludibacter sp.
GTATATAAATAAAGCCTTGTTATTGCCCAATCCATTCTTTCGATATGAGAGGATGTAAATTTCTTTTGCTTTCAATTTCTTAAAACGATATTAAAACACAGTTTAATAGGGGATTACCCCGTAATAATTTTCATATGAAAATCACACATCTTATCCCTGGTTTTTGTCTCTTCGCAAGTTTGTTCATTTTTGAACCTATGTTTTCTCAAACCATAAATACCGATTCTACAATCGTTAGGATGGTATCGGAAGTGAAAGCTGCCGATTTAGAGACCACCGTGAATAAATTGGTTTCTTTTGGTACCCGGCATGCCTTAAGCGACGTTAATAGCAATACGCGTGGCATTGGTGCTGCTCAAAGATGGGTGAAATCTCAATTTGATGAGTACGCTAAAGCCTCGGATGGGAGACTTACTTCGAGTATCGATTACTTCCGGGTGAAAGCAGATGGAAAACGAATCATGAAAGATGCCAAAATGGCGAACGTGATGGCGGTACTCAAAGGAACTGATCCAACTGATAATCGCGTGATCATCATCAGCGGGCATTTGGATTCGCGTGCTACAGATATTATGGATACAAAGAGTGATGCTCCGGGTGCTGATGATGATGGTTCGGGAGTAGCGGCTGTGATGGAATTGGCTCGGATAATGAGTAAACACACCTTCCCTTGTACAATTATTTTTGCAGCAGTTTCGGGCGAAGAGGAGGGTTTGTTCGGCTCCCAACATTTGGCTGACAGCGCTAAAATAGCCCATTGGAATGTGGTTACCATGTTAAACGACGATATGATTGCCAATAGTCTCTCGAGTGGAACAGGCTTGAAAGAAAATACGAAAGTGAGGGTGTTCAGTGAAACAATTCCATATCTGGAAACACCTGAAGAAGCACGAATGCGTAAAGCAACAGGAGGAGAAAATGATAGCCCATCGCGTGAATTGGCCCGATATATTAAAATTGTTACGGAGCAATATGTGGATCATTTGCATGTTGATCTGGTTTATCGTGTTGATCGTTTTTTGCGGGGCGGCGATCAGATGCCTTTCAGCATGGATGGGTTTACTGCCGTTCGTTTTTGTGAAATGGACGAAAATTATGACCATCAACATCAAAATGTTCGTGTTGAAAACGGTATCGAATATGGTGATTTACCCAAGTTTCTGGATTATGAATATGCACGTAAAATAACCTGTTCCAATCTGGTAACCATGTGTAATCTTGCATGGGCGCCGGCAGCTCCGGTTGCTGTTGGTATCGAAGTGAAAAATCTCACCAACTCTTCCACGTTTGTGTGGCAAGCTCCGGCAGGTGTAAAGCCTTATGGCTATCAGGTACTCATTCGGGAGACTTCTGCACCGCAATGGCAAAAAACGATTTTCGTAAAAGATACGAAAGTCACTATTCCTTATTCAAAAGATAACTATTTCTTTGCTGTGCAATCGGTAGATGCTTTGGGACATACCAGCTTACCGATGTTTCCGGTGGTGATGAGATGACTCCATTGGAAGTCAAGAGCTTACAATGTTTTTTGATGTTTCTGTATGGCGGTTGTAACAAACGTCGGTGGCGCCATTGGCTTCCAAGTTTCTCTTCCCACAAAAGCTAATTCCGTTTCGGCTTCATTGATCAATTCATTTGCCTCGTTAAAAAGTTGATACGTAAACCAAATGCGTACTCCTTTGATAGCTGTCAATGTGGTTTTCACGGTGAGTAAATCGTCGTAATGAATTGTTTTTAGAAAATGGAAGTTCATGCGTGTGACCGGACACATGGCGCCTGCATCTTCAACCGATTTATACGAGATACCGATGCTTCGGAATAACTCCCATCGAGCTGTTTCATAATATTTTACATAATTGGCGTGATGTACAGTTCCCATTTGATCGGTATCGGGATACATAACGCGAAACTGATAGGTGTGCGTAATCATAAAGCAGTATGTTTGATGAGATTGTTTTGCATTTTCTTTAATTTGTATGAAAGCAATGCTTTGCGTAAAGGATGAATGTGATCGATAAACAGAATGCCTTCCAAATGATCATATTCATGTTGAAAGATGCGGGCTTTTATCCCGTGTAATGTTTCTTCTATTTCTTCGAAAGAGGCATCTAAGTAGCGAACGCTTATGGAAGATGGGCGAATAACATTTTCATAAATGGTTGGAATGCTAAGACATCCTTCATTGAAACTATTTTCTTCTTTACTAAACCACGTAATCTCAGGATTGATATAAGCGGCTCGAAATTTTCTAACTGATTTGTCTTCTTTGGCTTGTAACGTCGTGTCGATGATGAAAACGCGTTGATTAACTCCTATCTGCGGAGCAGCAAGTCCTATGCCATTTTGTTGGCTTAGGGTATCAAAAAGAGATTGAATCAAGTCGTCGACATGATCGTTGATGGTGAGCGATTTCGAGGGTAGTCGTAATCCGCTATTGCCAAAAGTCACAATCTTGTGATACATAAAGTGATATTTTACGGCAGTTTTTGTTTGTGGTTTTTAGCGATATATTGTAGAAGAAAATCTTCTGACGTAATAGGTGCTGTTTTGATAATAAACTTTCTTCAACATCTGTTTGTCGAGCAGTTTGTTAAGTTGCTCAACCGATGACATGGTTTTGTTGAGCAAGGCAACCACGGCATCTTCGCGCATTGGATGTACAGCGGTAATGCTCAATATATCTTCTTCAAA
>DAHXOX010000230.1 GCA_027364655.1 Paludibacter sp.
TTCCAGTTCTTTGTGTAACGTCTTTGATCCTTTGTTCAAAAAGACAGCTCCGAATTGTTCTGCATATTCAGCATTATCAGCTCCTGACGATTGCATGATAATCGGAATATGAGGATCTTCCAAACGAATATCCTCACACAAACTGATGCCGGCATATTGATTCTTTACCCCGGATCGATTAAAGCTTACATCGGTGATGACACCTAACAAATGATTTTTATACTGTCGATAAAGTTGCATGGCCTCTTCATACGAACGAGCTAAAACAATTTTCGGACGACCGCGCATGCGCAACATTTGCTCATGTTCATTGAGCGCTTCGGTCATAAATGACCGTGATTGTTTGAAAACCAGTTTGTAAATCAAAGGCAGCATAGAAGAATAGAAGCGGATGGAATCCTCAACAAAAAGAATTACTTGTACGCCAACCGATTTAACGTCGGCTTCCATATTCATCCGATCCTCAATGAGTTTAATGATTGCCAACAATAAATCAGCATTCCCTAACCAGCTGAAAACATAATCAATAGCGCTAAGATCTTCATGGGCAAACCGGCGTGACACGCCATGGGAGAAAGGCGTGAGCACCACGATGGGAATTTGCGGACAAAGAAGTTTAATTCGTTTAGCGCTGTCGAATGTGTCGCTATGTTCCCCCGAAGGCATCGAAATAACCAATTCAAATGTGCGTTCATTCAATAAACGAAATGCCTCTTCTTCTGTATTAACCAACGTAATACGAGGTGGATAGCGAAGATTGAGCGATACATACTCATTGAATATTTGTTCGTCCACACGACCATCTTCTTCCAGAATAAAGGCATCGTATGCACTTGCAATAAGAAGAACATTGAAAATACGTTTGTTCATCAAATCAGCGAACGAGGTATCTTTAAAATATAACTTCTTGATATTGATATTTTTCATGTGAACTTGGTTATTTCTTTCTTGTTGGTCACCTGGAACTCGGAAACAGATTCAACGACTTGAATAACTGTTTGTGCTCGTTTCATGCAAATTTTATTGTTAGGAAGTTTCCTGCTTCAAAGAAGAGTTGATTTTATAGGTATTTGTTCAATGCAAAAAAAATATGCCAATATGCTAATCATCATCGGTTTAAAACAATAATTTATCAGCGTATTGGCACATTAAAAGCGCTCTCGAAAAAATCTAATCCTTGGGCACGGGTTGTGAACTGCCTAAGAAAGTCATTTTTTTCGACCGGGTACTTTATTTTGCGAAACCATTTTCATCATTTTCCGCATATCGTCAAATTGCTTCAACAATCGGTTTACCTCTTGAATGGAAGTTCCGCTCCCGTTTGCAATCCGCTGACGGCGTGTCCCTGTCATAATATCAGGTCTTTCCCGTTCGTACGGCGTCATGGAGTGGATAATGGCTTCTGTGGTTTTAAATACACTTTCGTCTAAATCGACATCTTTCAGCGCTTTGCCGACACCTGGAATCATGGACGCAATGTCTTTGAGATTCCCCATTTTTTTTATTTGTTGCAATTGGCTTAAAAAGTCATTGAAATCGAACTGATTCTTTGCCAATTTTTTGCTTAAACGGCGGCTCTCTTCTTCATCATACATTTCTTGAGCGCGCTCCACAAACGAAACGATATCGCCCATTCCCAAAATACGATCGGCCATACGTTCGGGGTAAAACGTATCCAAAGCATCCATTTTTTCGCCTGTACCAACAAACTTGATCGGTTTGGTAACTACAGAACGAATGGATAACGCTGCTCCTCCTCTTGTGTCGCCATCTAATTTGGTAAGTATGACGCCATCAAAATTGAGTCGATCGTTGAATTCTTTCGCAGTGTTTACGGCATCCTGGCCGGTCATGGAATCAACAACAAATAGAGTTTCCTGAGGTTGAACGGCGGCTTTGATGTTGGCAATTTCCTTCATCATTTGCTCGTCGATGGCTAAACGACCAGCTGTATCGATAATCACCAAATCGTGATTGTTTTGTTTGGCAAATTTCACCGCATTTTGGGCAATTTGCACGGCATTCAAATTTCCTTCTTCCGAATATACAGGAACATTGACTTGACTACCAATGATTTTTAATTGTTCGATAGCTGCCGGACGATACACATCGCATGCAACCAACAAAGGATTCTTTCCGCGTTTTGATTTCAATAGATTAGCAAGTTTCCCTGAAAAAGTAGTTTTCCCTGATCCTTGTAAACCGGACATCAAAATGACTGCCGGGGAACCTTTCAAATTTACATCGACACTCGATCCACCCATCAGTTCGGCCAATTCGTCATGCACGATTTTGACCATTAACTGACTTGGTTGCAATGAAGTAAGCACGTTTTGTCCCAGCGCTTTTTTCTTCACCTCATCGGTAAATGTTTTCGCCACTTTATAGTTAACGTCGGCATCAATCAACGCTTTCCGAATTTCTTTCAACGTTTCGGCCACGTTAATTTCGGTGATGGTGCCTTGCCCTTTTAAGATTTTAAATGACCGTTCGAGTCTATCGCTGAGATTTTCAAACATACGGATAATAAGTTACAGATAATACAAATAAAATGAAGCGCTCTCCCAATTTTTTGTTTAAGACGCAAAGTTACGATTTATCATGAACCTGTGCAATAGGAAAGAGGATACGAAATGGTTACATGAAAGCCGACAATGCGTAGTTTAAGAAGATTTGATCAAAAGGACTTCTGAAAACACAAAACGCGCTAATAGATGAGGCAAAACGAGAGGATTCTCTTAACTTTGTGCTCCATTGAATGCACGAAAAAACCTCATCACTCTTTTATGAAACAAGCATTTACTCAAACATTCGTCCGAGCTAATGAAAATATAGTATGCGAGTTCCATACGTCCATTAAAAAACAAACCATTTTCGAATGAAAACAAAGACATTTCTCTTTTTTCTCTTTGCCCTTCTCGCTGTCAATATGACCGGGCTTTTTGACGAAATATTTACCGGTGACTCAGCTCTTTACGCCTTGATTTCAAAGACGATGGTCACTTCCCATAATTATTGGGATATGTATGTCAATGGCAAAGACTGGTTGGACAAGCCTCATCTCCCTTTTTGGATTTGTGCAGCCTCCATGCACCTTTTAGGCATAAGTGGGTTTGCTTATAAATTACCTTCGGTATTGATCTTTTTTCTTGCACTTTTATACACATATCTGTTGGCCAAAAGGTTTTATAACAAAGAGATTGCCTTTTTGTCGGTTTTACTGCTTGCTTCTTCGGTACACATTATAGTTTCCAACAACGACACGCGTGCCGAAGCCATGTTGGTCGCATTCGTTATTGGAAGCGTCTATCATCTTTTTCGACTCAGTGAAAAATTCACGGTTAAGCACCTTTTACTTGCCGCTTTGCTAAGTGCCGCTGCCATTATGACTAAGGGAATTTTTGTGCTTATCATTCTCTATTCCGCTGTCTTTGGTCATTTATGGTTCACTAAATCGTACAAGAAACTTCTATCTTTTCGTTGGCTTATCGTTTTTGTATTGACGTTGCTATTTATTACGCCCGAATTATATGCCCTTTACACTCAGTTTGACATGCATCCCGAGAAAGTTGTTTTTGGCCGTACACACGTGTCAGGTATCAAATTTTTTCTTTGGGACAGCCAGTTTGGGCGCTTTTTTGACACAGGCCCTATCAAAGGTAAAGGAGATATTTTCTTTTTCTTCCACACCCTTTTGTGGGCATTTGCGCCGTGGGCAATCCTTGCTTATGTTGGACTTGGAAAGTCTTTTTGGTCGATGTGGGAAAGGCAGCCGCTACGTGAGTATGTAACGCTATTAGGCTTTTCGGTTATGTTTCTCATTTTTTCTGTCTCTAAATTTCAATTGCCTCACTATACCAATATTTTAATGCCTTTTCTGGCAATTATAGTCGCAGCGTTTATCATCAACAACCTGCATAACAAACGTTTTGCCACATTTTTCACCATTATCCAAACGACATATATTGCTCTCTTTTTTATTGTCATTATCCTTTTGACGATCTTCTTCCGTCCCGAAGCGTGGTGGTTGACTATTATTTTGTTCCTGATCATTGCTTGTGTGATGGCTTACTTTTTTGCATTTGAAAATAATAGGATATATCAGCTTATTTATCAATCGATTATTGTGACCATGTTTTTTATGCTGTTTATGAATTTGGTTTT
>DAHXOX010000235.1 GCA_027364655.1 Paludibacter sp.
ATGATAATCGCACATTTGTTTTCTGATCAGGAAACTGTTTCGAAACTACATAATCAAATGCTTATAAGACACAAAAACAGAAAATGCGATATTGACAGATTTTATAAAACAGAAAATGACTTTTAAAGTCTAAAAGTAGAATTAGTATATTCAATTATGTAAATGTCTATATTTTGTAATGTGGCTGATTTTATTTTAATAATTTGTAATCGCGTATCTCTTATTAATTGATTTATGGTTAATAACCCTTTAGTTACGTTTTTCGAAATTTAAAGAGGGAAACATTAAGATGACTTGTTCAATAATAGGCTATCATTTATTTATACGTAATTCTCGTTTTGCCCATCGTATCACATTAGCAGGAGAACGTTTATTGCGTAGCTCATTGGCCATAAACTCAATATATGGTAGTACATGGCGAAAATAGTGCCGATATCCTTCGCATAAATAATTTAGTCCGTCTTCACCATCTTTTGTCTTAAGTATACGATTCTTTGGACACTCTCCATTACACATTTTTTTATAGGGACATTGCAAACATTGCGAAGGTAACGTTGACTGCTTTTTGTTTCCAAAATCTATCGCTTCTTGTGACAGCATCATTTCTAATAATGACTTATTGTAGATATTGCCTAATTTGTTCTCAGGGAAAACAAAGTGATCACAAACATACACATCTCCATTAAATTCCATTGCACTGGCATGCCCACATTTTTCAGCAAAAATGCACACTCCAGGAGGTGCTTCAATATAGGTTGCTAAAGATGCATCAAAAAGTTGCACAAAATAACGTCCCACATCTTTTTGCACCCATTCATCGAAAATCGCTGTATAAAATTTCCCAAATTGAATAGGAGTCACTGACCATGGAGTCATAGCAGTATCAATCTTATCATTGGGAGAGAGCAATGTCAATCCGTCCGGACGTGTTCCTTGTCGTTCCACAATCGGTGAAAATTGCATGTACCCGCTTCCAATTTCTTTCAAAAAATGATATACCTCTAATGGATACTCTGCATTGTAATTGTGAATAACAGACATGGTATTAAATTCCACTCCATGTCTTTTCAATAAATTAATTCCTCTCATTACCTGAGCAAAAGTTCCGGATTCTCCTTTGTTCTTACGATATACATCATGACAATGCTCCGGCCCATCGATGGAGATACCAATCAAAAAATTATTCTCCTTAAAAAAACGACACCATTCATCATTGAGTAAAGTCCCATTGGTTTGAAGTGTATTGACAATATTTCGTCCTCTTCCGTAACGTTGTTGAAAAGTAATCGCTTTTTTGTAGAATGAGATATTGCGTAACAGAGGTTCTCCACCATGCCATGTGAAGAGAACATCAGGAGTGGGTTGGCTATTGATGTATTCCTGCGTATATTTTTCCAATAACTCATCCGACATGAAATGGTGTTGATGCTCAGAATATAGCTTCCCTTTATCCAAATAATAGCAGTAGGTACAATCTAAGTTACAATCTGGTCCTACAGGTTTTGCCATCACATAAATCGGTAACGATAATGGATTATAAGCTATGGTTGTGTTATTAATATCTTTCATACGTAAATAATTTGTTAATATAGAGGTAAAATGCCATGTTTTTTTATTAAATACAACTTTATCAATAGAGTTCAGACAAAAGAAAAGAAAAGAAAGCACTTGTCTCAGGGCAAATGCGACTATTGGTTATTGAGATAATGAAAAACAGCTAAGAGTTATAAAATTTCATACACGTGTTCGAATCACTCTCTTGGGTACTTAGCTGTTGAGGTCAGTTTCATAATCAACTTCAATGTTGTTCATAAACAACAGATGCCAGAAAAAATCGACCTTTGTATATTTTGTTTTTTCTATCCTGCTTTTTCGACAGGTGGAAGTTCCTTCAATTCAACGGCATATCCTAACTTGCTTAATTCGCTTTTCAAATAGGCTTTGCGTTTAGCTTCGGTTCTACTTATCAGATAGTCGGCTCCGAGTTCTTTGTACTCACATTTATCATTCAGGATATGATAGACAGACTTCAGGATTGTGTGACCTACTGCTATTAAGGCTCGTTTTTTGCCTCGTCGTGCTGCCAGTTTTTGATATCTTTCGCGATAAAATGTTTTCTTAGTTCTTGTGGCCGCCCAGGCAATTTCGGTCAGTACTGCTTTTACCTGCTTATTTCCCTGGGTTGTTCGTCCGCTTTTTTTTTACCGGCACTCTCATTATTGCCGGGCGCCATGCCTGCCCACGAAGCCAAATGCTTTTCGGTTGGAAAAACGCTCATGTCCAAACCAATCTCAGCTACAAGGTCTTCAACACTTTTTGAGCTGATTCCTGGAACTTTTTTGAGCAGTTCCAACGCATTTTCGTAAGGGGATAAGGCCTCTTTTATCCGTTTGTTCAGACTCTCAATAGTGCATTCCGTATCTGTATTTCCTGACGGATAGTGCCAAGCATGTACTGGTTGTTCGGTTACAAATTCATGACAGGCTTCGTAAAGCTCCTACTTGGTGGCTTCCAGTTTTTTGTGATAAACATCCTCTATATCCTGCATGGTTACCTCCATGCCATCGCAGAGCTTGTTAATCAGCTTGCTGCCTACCGCGCCATTTGTGGAACTCAGTACACTTGACAATTTGATATTGGCATCCTCCAATGCTCGGATAATCCGGTTTTTGTTCGAGGCATTGCTTTGTATCAAAGTGGTTCGGTAGCGTGTCAAGTCCCGCAACTCCCGTTGCTCTTTTGCCGGTATGTAACTTGGCCTTAGAAGCCATGCCAACAATAACTTGCAAAGCCATGCGCTGTCCTTCTTATCCGTCTTATGTCCCAGTACGTATTTCACATGAGCTGCATTCACGATCCAAACCATTAGTCCGGCAGGCTCCAATACATTGTAAACAGGCTTCCAGAATACGCCTGTACTTTCCATCACTACATGGGTAATCGCACGTTCCAATAACCAATCTCTCAATTCTTTCAAAGAACTCGTGACGGTGCCAAACTCGCGCGTTTGTTTCCTTATCCCTTCCCCGTCAATGGTAGCTACTACTACCTGCTTGTGTATATCAAGTCCGCATCCTCGGGATACGACTTGCTTAAATGATACTTCAGGCGTTTCCATTGTTGTCTTGCTTTTTTGTTATGCGGTTTATGCCGCCTCAAAAATACAAAACTTCAAAGTATTACAAACCTTCACGATTGCTCCCAATTTTCATGCTCTTGGGTGTCAATTTGTTGTCATGTGGGTTTCATACGCAAGCTTGATTCACAGTCTTTGCCTCTTAGCTATTATAGATCAGTTTCATACTCGGAATAAAGTATTATATGAGTATCCGTTTGGATAACTTAATTTTGTTTTTATAACTCACGCAGGCTATAATCAACCTATCGAATAATTTATCACCAAAATACCTTCTGTTATATTTGTAGCAAAACTCATTTAGATAGCTTTGCAGGTATTATGGCTCTATATCATGATGGTATATCTAATAATAACCGTTTAGCGTTACTGATTGCAATATGCACCCAAGGCAATATTTCATTCACCTTATCAGTTGGAATGATTTTTGGCCGATGTTCAATGTCTAATTCTTTAAATTTGGAATATGATATCGTGTTCTGAGTAATTGTTCGCTCTACAACCTCTTTAAAAGTTTCAGCTTTCAAATCATTCACAACTGTCATCCGTTGATTCTCCTTTTTAGTTATTTCGCCTTCAACTGGAATACTTTCAATCATAACAAAAACTTTACTTTTTTTCTAGCTGCCTCTGCCTCGTTTGAGTTTTTTTATTCGCTGGTAATTGTAGAAAAAATCCTTCATCTAATTCCACTACATCTGTGAGCTGATATTCTTCCTCTCTCCTCCCCATTACTTCACGCAATTTATTAAGCATCGCCCAAATGGGTTCGTACCTCTTATGAACTAATTGCCGTTGCAGTTCGAGTGCCGAAAAGATATTCTTTGTAGAAGTGATTAAATGCATTGCCACAAACCAATAACTAAATGGTAGACGAGAACCATGTAATGCCGTTCTGCTACGTAAAGTAGCTCTATTTCCACATTTAGTACATTCATAGAGCCATTTGCGCTGATTCCAACGATGTTCTGTTGATTTACAAACCGAACATATAACCCCAACGGAGTCGCGAACTGACTTATAGCGCAACACATAACGTTCCTCGTCTGGAAACTGTGATATAAAATTCAATAAGTTCATTTGTCATTAAAGTTGTTGAATGACAAAGGTAATATTTTTTAGGTACTCAAACGGATACTCATAAAAAACTATATACAAGTAAGCTAATAGAGATTGCAAAAGTGTAATCGGCTTATTTTATCCGGCCAGGTTCTCTCCTATTCTGACCTTTAATATGCAGAATATCATCGCCTAAATCAATACGCGCTGAATCACCCAGTTTTTCAAGTTCAGCTACCACTTCAGGGTAATACTCTTTTACG
>DAHXOX010000201.1 GCA_027364655.1 Paludibacter sp.
ATCTCCCTTATTTACCCTCTTGCTGCCTTCTTTGACCCATTAAACAAGAACCAAAAAACCTCCTTTTCGTCGTTTTCTGAAACCAAACCTTGCAAAACCGCTATTTTTACTCCGCTATAAAAAACCGTTTTTCTTGCTTTCTCATCTTCTATTTACCCGTTTTTTGAATGAAAAATCGTGACGACGGCATGAAAGCGGCCATTTTAATGAGAGTAAAAAGCAGAAGGAAGGTGTCCATTTTCAGAAAATCCATTCCAATAATGCGTATTAGAAAGAGAACAGCAGCGTCGCAATAATAACCTATGAGTATCATTGTCTCTTTAATCAGAACACATCTTTGCTATTTGCCAGAATCGGAGAAAAACAAGGTGTGCAGAATACCTTCGTGTAGCGACTTGCTTCACTTGCCGCATGTCATATTGAGCACGCATTAAATAATAGGATTCTTAGCCTCTATCCTTAAAAACTTTTCGTTTCCTAACCCACACTGCATTTTTTGTAATTTCACGGGTTTTATTTTATGATTTCAATTTTTTCTTTTATTTTTATCCTCTTGCTAAATCTATTATTAGACGAGCAAATAATAGCAGCAAACTACTTGATAATTTGATAATTAATTATTTTTTGACGATTACTATGTATGAGATAAAATTAGATTATAATTGTGCCATTCTACAAATAATCGAATGCTTATGCGAATCATTAATCTTTTTATTGGTCAAATTCCTCGGTTAGCTTCCGGAGTATGCTTTATTTTATTTGGATTACCTGCCGTTTTTGGAGATACATGGGATGGAGGCATTGATTCTATTGCCCCTTCACCCTCGAATGTTAACGTTTATTATGTAAGACGTGCCCGTCAGTTGGCATGGATAGCGGATCAAGTGAACACGACAAAAAATAGCTTTACCGGAAAGACACTTATTCTAACCGACAACCTTGACTTAGGCGGCGCAAAAACTATTCCATTAAACTGGCATCCGATAGGAATAAATTCCAAACAAACATTTCAAGGATTCTTCAACGGCAATAGTAAAATTATTAGTCATTTGTTTATCAGCGATTCAGCGATGTTGTATGAAAATGCAGGACTTTTCGGCTATGTGGCCAATAATGGGGGAATAAATGATGGAACCATTCAAGCTGTTACTATAGTGAATGGAACGTTTGCCATAAATGGAGACACTCATGTTGGCACTTTAGTCGGGTATACAAATGGAACAAATGATAAATTTCAAATCAATATTACCGATTGTCATGTACAAAACATTGTCATTAATAGAGATACTCAATATAGTACCAAAAGCATTGGAGGGTTGGCAGGTGTTTGTAATGACTATACCACCATTAAAAACTCGGATGCCTTGGATGTCTCAATTCATTGTCAAAATAAATATGTTGGTGGATTAGTGGGGTATATAGGCCAAAATGACTCGTGTGCTATTTCCAGTTGCTACGCTACAGGATCGCTTACAAATACCTACGTCTCTGGTACAAGTCAATATGCAGGAGGGTTGGTAGGAGAATCAAATAGCAATTCTACGATCGCTGACAGTCATTCTTCGGTTGAAGTTCATGGGGCAACGAATAGTGGCGGGTTGGTTGGCTATTTAAAAATGGTTTCGACGAAACAGGCACTGTTGCGTTGTTACACTACCGGAAATGTGTTTGGAATGAACAAAACGGGTGGTTTAGTGGGAAATGTCAACTCGGGTGGCATTTCTCAATGTTTTGCCACAGGTTGCGTCAGCGGATTGGAAAGCGTTGGAGGATTATTGGGAAATTTTACTACGGACACAGATGATTCTCTCGTTTCAACCATCAACGCTTGTTTTGCGATGGGCAGCGTTACAGGAACTTTAGCATCTACAGGTGGATTTGTAGGATCAATGAAACCCGGAGGCAGCTCACTTTCTATCATCGATTCGTATGCTGTGGGGTTTGTCAACAGCACAGCTGCATTGGCTGGTGGTTTTGTGGGGACAATCGACAATACAAGTACACGGACATCTTCTATCAGCCGTTCGTATGCAACAGGGAATGTGAAGGTCGGTGGAGGTGGATTTGTGGGTGAATATAAAAAAGGATCTTGCGTCGATAACCTTTTTGACCAACAAGGCACAGGGTGCTCATTTGATTCAGACAATGGAAGCTACAGCACTGCTACACCATTGTTAACCAAAGACATGACTAATTCAACTGTTCCCACAGCACTTGGTTCAACATGGACAATGGGAACGACAGACTCGGGATATTACCCTCAATTAAAGCTGTTTTTCACAAGCAGCGATTCTGTTGTTCGTGCGTGGTCTGCGCTTTCGGTTGTTCCTGTTTCTTTTTACCATAATGGGACTATTAACGATCACAGCAACTCGGTTACCTGCAACCTCGTCACACCCTTAAAGTCAGCGTTGAATGCAGAAAAAGCGTTGTCGTGGCTGCCTGCATACCAATCGACCGAACAGGGACGCCTGTTTTTCTCTCCGGACAAAACGGGTATTATTTCCCCATTATCATTGGGACAAGCTACATTTCAAACTACAGACGGTAATGGTTATACCAAAAAATTTCGCCTTATCATTCATGGAATGAACGCCTATTTTGTACGTTCAGGCAAATCGGGTGCAGGTGCCTCTTGGACTGATGCCATGGGAACCATACAAGATGCAGTAGAGACAGCCAACACAAAAACACCCAAAGCAAATGTGTTTGTCGCAGCCGGAACTTACAAAAACGAGAAAAGATATGCTGCGTCTAATTTTTTAGTACGTGATGGCGTCAACGTCTATGGAGGGTTTCCCAATAGTGATGTTGCCTCATCTGAATTACGTTTCAAAGCAGGTGCTTCCATCTTGAGCGGAACTACCAACGAAACGGTTTTGAGTGGCGAAAGCGCAGCCCTTTCCGTCAAAACAGTGTGGGATGGCTTTGCATTTTCATCCGACAACAGCGATCCTTCGCGGTTTGTTGCAATAATGCCTGCCAATGGCGTTTTACAAAATAGTATTTTCACAGGTTGCAAGGGCGCTACGCTCAACCTACTCGATGGCTCTGAAGCGTATAATATACTGATAGCTAATAATGACGGAAATGCTGTGACAATGGCAGGCACTGCAAAGTTAATTAATGCTACCGTTGTCCGAAATGGGGGCACCGGCATAACCACCTTATCCGGCACTCCCATTGTGACCAATTCCA
>DAHXOX010000007.1 GCA_027364655.1 Paludibacter sp.
TGGCTGGTCACAAGCGGCGTATCATTGATTTTTGCGCACTACGTTCCCTCTTTGTCACCGGTTGCATGGCTGGGTTACGCAACCATTGTTGCCATTGTAGGCACGCTGGGTGATTTGGTCGAGTCATTGATGAAACGCACATTGCAAATTAAAGATTCTGGTAAGATTCTGCCTGGCCACGGCGGAATGCTCGATCGGTTCGACAGCCTTTTGTTAGCTACTCCGGTCATTTTTATCTATTTATTGTTCCTTTTGAAAGTGCTGTAAGGAACTATGTATTGTTTTATCGTCTAACCAAAACCACTTATATATTGGAATATAAGTCATTAATATGTAATATACAATGAAAATTCACAAAGAAGGTCGCTGGATTCTTTCTTCCGTATTATTCATTTTGGTGATCATCAACATCATCATCTATTTTCGCTTTTCTCACACCATTTTAATAGTGAACATTGTTCTCTCCGTGTTTACCTTTTTCTTTTTTACCTATTTCTTTCGCAACCCGTCGCGTGCCGGCGACATTGATGATCCAAGTCTGATCATTGCTCCGGCCGATGGCACTGTGGTTGTGATTGAACCTACCATCGAACATGAATATTTTCAAGATAAACGCATTCAGGTCTCTATCTTTATGTCAATTTTCAACATTCATGCTAACTGGTATCCGATTGCCGGAACGGTAAAATATGTTAAGCATCACAATGGAAAACATTATGCCGCCTATCGTCCAAAATCGAGTAAGGAAAATGAGCGAAGTTCTGTCGTCATCGAAACGCCGCTGAAAACCCAAATCTTAGTCCGCCAAATTGCAGGTGTTTTAGCGCGCCGTATTGTCACGTACGCTGCACCACAGAAAAGTTGCCATCTCAACGAACATCTCGGATTTATCAAGTTCGGCTCTCGGGTTGACATTTTTCTACCGTTAGATGCCGAGATTTACGTTACACATGGGGAAAAAACCATCGGCAACGAAACTATCATTGCTCGCTTAAACGAATAATATTCAAGCGATTGCAAGAGAAGCAACGCTGATTTTAACGTCAGCTCCTTCCAGCAACGTATTGGCACATGCCTCGATGGTAGCCCCTGTAGTGATTACATCGTCAACTAATAGCAGATGTTTGCCTTCAAAATGGTGTGGATTGGTAAGAGCAAAGATGCCCGAAGCATTTTCCCAGCGTTCGTAAACCCCTTTCTTAGTTTGCGTTGGATTTTCTATTACACGTATCAGATGTTCTGTATACATGGGTTTTTGTGATGCAGCAGCAATGCCTTTTGCTATCCACTCGCTCTGATTGTACCCTCTTTTTTGTAACTTCTTAGGATGCAACGGAACGGGAACGATTATATCAAAATCAAATTCAGAAGTCGTTTTAAGCATTTCTCCTAACATCCTTCCCAACACCTCGCCAATCTCTTTGTCTCCTTTATATTTCAGATGATGCAGTAAAAGTTGACTTGGTGTCTCTTTTTGAAAAAAGAACAAGGACGTAGCACGTTCAATCTCAAATTTCCCCCAAAATTTTTTTTCAATAGGATTATCCTTTTGCAAATGATATGATGTGTAAGAAAGTTTCGAAAGGCAGGAAAAACAAACAAACTGTTCGTTGGCAAGAAGATTTTCGTGACATACCAAGCAAACATTGGGGTAAATCAGGTGTAGAAAATCAGAGATTAGTTGCTTCATCCTTGAGAGAAATTAGGATTTTACCTTCTCACTTTGTTTATGAATATACCAAGCCAATGGCACAAACAACAAAACACCCACCACCGAAACCCACGCAGACCGATCGACGCCAAAACTATCCAAGTGGTCATAACCTGAATAATTAGCCATCAAATAACCAACGATAACCCCGATAAAGTTATTCACAAAATGAGCAAGGATAGGCATCCATATTGATCCCGTCCACACAAGTAAATAACCGAGATAAGCGCCTAACAACATGCGTGGAACAAAGCCGTAAAATTCAACATGAACAGCGCTAAAAATAAATGCCGTGAACCATACAGCAAGATGAATATTCATCTTTTTAGCAAACAAACGCTGAACTGCACCGCGGAAGAAGAACTCTTCAGCAAAAGCCGGTATGATAGCTATTAACAAAATATTAAAAACTAACCCTCTCAATGAATGCACTGCTAAAAAACGATTGACTAAAGTCTCGTTTTGCTGTTCCGTTACCCTCATCCAATGTTCAACGCCCGAAAGCCAGGTTGGTAAGGATAAACGGGAGTTCCAATCGCCTAACCAATTAATAAATGGCTGTGCAACCAACATGCTCACGATGACTAACAACCACAAAGTGACGCTTTTTACC
>DAHXOX010000020.1 GCA_027364655.1 Paludibacter sp.
TCTGCGATGCAGTTCCCAAATGCAACGAACCCACATTCGACAATCGCAAAGGGGTATCTTTTGCGGTTGTGTAAATTTCTCCCTTCCCCCAAGGGGTCGTCACTTGTCCCCAAGTTGGCGTTGTTAGCAACATCAAGGAAACAGTAAATAATTGTCTAGAAAATTTTAAGTTCATACGTAATTCATTTTGTTGTTAAAAGAGCCTTGCAGAATATATCTTCCGCATGATCCTATCATTAAAACACACATCTAACCTCTAAGGAAATTGACAAAACAATCATTTGTTGGGTCATGAGTTGTTATATGGTTCGTTGCGTCAATTCTTTTTATCTGAATCACCAAATAAAAGTTCCTACTGCACCTGACTGTAAAGTCGGGGAAACAACCTTCCCATTAAAACGAATATTAAAAGTAGTGGCTGACAAAGCGGCATTCAAAACAATGAGTACCTTATTTCCCGAGGGAGTTTTAAAAGCCACATTAGGTAAATTATCGACTACTGAGGATCCAATACGCACTGAACCCGGGCGAACAAATTTGGCAGCATGGGCAATAATGTAATAACTGACATTTCGGGTCACTGCTGTTCCAATGGTAAGCGCTCCCAAACAGGTCGAACAACCTCCATTAGTATGTAATTGCAAGTTAGGATCGGATGCCAAATTCCATTCCAACACATTTTTGCTCCAGTTACGCATTGCTCCAATAATGAGATTTTGAACGTGCCAATCAAGGTCTTGATGAAAACTTCCATTAGAAAAAGTAGCTTGTTCGGTAAAATAGAGGTTTTTGTTAGGGAACATCGAATGAACCGAAGACATCGTATTGATATCGCCGGCATATAAATGAAATGCAGAACCATCAATATAAGGATAGGCTGTGGGGTCGCTTAAGATCGCAGTAGCGCATTCAGGATGGTCTAAATTATGATCGTATATAATAATCTTCGTATTAATATGATTGGTTTGAAACTGAGGTCCAAGATAATTTTTCACAAAAACATCTTCATCATTAGACTGCATAAGCATGGCGGGATTGTTATAGGCATTCAACGGCTCATTTTGAGGTGTCACTGCCGTTATATTGATTCCAGCAGCCTGCATAGCTTGTATATATTTTACAAAATAATGCGCATATACATTATAATATTCGGGTTTGAGGCTTCCCCCTACAAAGCTACCATTGGTTTTCATCCATGTTGGAGCTGTCCAAGGAGTTGCTATAATTTTAATGGAAGGATTTAGAGCAATAATTTTCTGAAGAATAGGGATTAAATCGGCTCTTTCAGGATCAATGCTGAAATATTGTAACGTAGTATCCGTTTGACCAGTGGCGACTTCATCATACGTAAAAGGTGAAGAACTCAAGTCGGAAGCTCCGATACTGATGCGTAGATAACTTACGCCAATATGAGTTGAATCAGTCAAAAATAATTCTTTTAATAACGCATCTTTGGTGGTTTCCGGGAGACTATTGATCAACGATGCACTGACGCCGGTTAAAGCATAACCAAAACCATCGATGGTCTGATAGGTTTGTGTCGTATCAACGTCAATGGTTGGATATCCATTGGGAGTTGAGCTGAAAGTTAAAGCACTATTTGTTTGTTGTTGAAACAAAACAGTCTTATCTGCATTTGTCAACCAAAAAGAGACATCTGCCTTAATGGGTGCTTTTATGGTATCTCCGACATTTGGTATAATTTCAACAATATGGTTGTTATTCTTACATCCTGAAACTATATTTATACATGCCAATGCCAAAAACAACGAGAAATATTTTCTAATGTATTTATTAATCATGATTTTTTGTCACATAAATAGCAGAATCCGTCAAAATTTAGTCTTAATTATAAGCATCCGAAGTTTGTAAAACTCCGGATGCTCAAAACTACATAAATCAACTAATACCCATTCGATAACGAGCTTTTTTTAGTATCAAAACAACACTTTTCTAATCAATTTTTCAATAGCTTCGTAAAGCATATTGACCAAGAATATGTGCTATAAACAAGGAGAATAACAAATAATAATCTCCTTGTTTATTAGCAAAAGCACTTATGCAAATTACTATTTAGCTTTCAATATTACATAATAGGCCATGCCTAATTCCGGTTGAACAGTCCTTAGCGACATCGAAGTATTCGTAATGCTTAAAATTTCAAATTGCTGCGTACCTGTATAATAACCAACAGAACCAGGCTTAGCGAAATTTATCATCACACCTGTGCTGTTAGCCGAAGCAGTAACACCTGAGAAAGTGTAGCTTGCTGTGTAAGTAGGCCAATACAAAATCCAGTCATTCCCATAGCCACCAAATACACCTGGAGCCGGATTTTGAAAATCTCTTTTAAAATAAGTAACATTGCCAAAAATTTCATTGTACGTAGAATCTATAAATTGCCCTTGGTTGGTAAACGTATAGACGTTTGTGTACAATCCTGTTCCTGTCTTATCTCCAGGATTTGCTGCATACCAGTCCGGTGTGTAAGATGTGTTTGGCCCAAGACCCATATTTCCAACAACCGTACTATCTACCATCCATCTTTTCCCTGTCGATGAATCATTGGTTAACATGGCCAGAATAGCAGGATCAACATGATAAGCATAATAAACAGTGATGCTATCTACAAGAGAAGTAGTAGGGGTAGCACCTGCAACACCATAAGCTGTAATGGTAACACCATATTTATTAACACCTGCAGGCTTTTTGTTAAACGTATAGCGTATGGTGTCAGGAAAATTAGTCAGGAAAACAGGCGAAGATCCGTCGCCAAAATCTACTTTACAAGATTCCGCGTTTTTCGCCGAAATATTAAAAAGAACTGTTCCGGAGCCATCCCCATTGGGCATACTCGTCGATGTTCCAATAATCGTCGCAGCGATTTGAAGATCAGAAGGGGTTTGAAAGGGGCCGAGTGAATAGTTTTCATTTTGGCAACCCACAAGCCCAATTGCCAAAACTGCGCCCAATAATAAAATCTTTATTTTAGTATTCATTGTGGTATAGTTTATGTTGCCTCGTTACTTAAAAAAGGCAAGTTATAATTTATAAAACCGTTTTAAGACAAAAACAGAAAACAGGATCATCCAATCAAAAAAGAAATCAATTCAGATGACCCTATTTTCTTGTTAAAAATTAATACCCTGGATTTTGAACCATTTTCGTATTTGTCAATTCAGACAAAGGAATAGGAAGTATTTCGTTTTTATTGGCTACAAAATTTTTTGAGAAGCCGTTTTCCATATGGTTGAGAACGCTTGGAGCATCACCCCAACGTACCAAATCAAAATAGCGTTCCCCTTCGGTTGCTAATTCCATACGACGTTCATATTTAATAGCATTCATCGTTACCGGAACTGATGGCAAACCTACTCTGGCTCTTACAGCATCGAGTAATGCTTGAGCACGAGGCAAATTCGTATTGGACATCACCAAGGCTTCAGCTTCCATCAAATAGGTATCTGCCAAACGAATCAGAATTAAATCCCAATCAAAATTCAATTCTTTTTGTCCAACAGCGCCTGTATATTGAAGCAAAGGAGCATATTTGTACATAAAATATCCCGTAGCAGCATAACACTGGCTTTTAGCATACTTACATTGCCCTGCGGCTTGCAAACTGTCCAAATTGATAATGGTATATTTATAACGGGGGTCATATTTGCCATTTACAATCATAGCATCGTGCAAAT
>DAHXOX010000026.1 GCA_027364655.1 Paludibacter sp.
TAATCGCACATTTGTTTTCTGATCAGGAAACTGTTTCGAAACTACATAATCAAATGCTTATAAGACACAAAAACAGAAAACGCGATATTGACAGATTTTATAAAACAGAAAATGACTTTTAAAGTCTAAAAGTAGAATTAAAGAAAAGGATATTCTGTACCTTTGCAACAATCAACTAATTGAGATAACTCTATTTTTATGTCATTATCCTTAATTCTTTCTGTTTTTGTCATTTACACCATTTTACTGTTTGCGGTTTCTTGGTACACGTCGCGTAAGGCTGACAACAGTTCTTATTTTCAGGGAAATAGAAAATCACCGTGGTTCGTAGTGGCCTATGGTATGGTGGGAACTTCTCTTTCGGGTGTTACCATGATTTCGGTACCGGGTAATGTGATGGATCAATCCTTTTTTTACATGCCTATGGTGCTTGGATTTTTTGTGGGTTATTTGATTGTTGCTTTTGTGCTGTTGCCACTCTATTATCGCATGAACCTAGTCTCGATATATTCATATCTGGAATCGCGTTTTGGATTCTTTACCTATAAAGCCGGCGCTTCTTTTTTCCTTTTATCTCGGGTGCTGGGTGCTGTGGTTCGCATTTATTTGGTGGTTTTTGTGTTGCATGGTTTATTGCCGTCAGGAACAGCTCCTTTTTGGGTTGTCGCACTTCTTTTTATGGTGTTGATTTATCTCTACACGCTGAAAGGTGGCGTGAAAACCATCGTATGGACAGACATGTTGCAAACCACTTTTATGATTTTGGCTGTCATAGTAGCGGTGATTGTCATAGCAAAACAAATGGGATGGAACATGAGCGAGATGACGTCAGCTGTGACGGCAAGTCATTATTCTACCTGGTTTGATTTCAAGTGGGACAATAATACCTATTTTCTGAAACAATTTGTCAGCGGTATTTTTGTGACCATTGTCATGACAGGATTAGATCAGGAGATGATGCAGAAAAACCTAAGTTGCAAAACATTAAAGGATTCGCAAAAGAACATGATGACTACAAGCATCACAATTGTTGTGGTCAATCTTTTGTTTTTGACGTTGGGCGCTGTGTTGGCGCTTTATGTAAAACAACATGGCGGGATGGCTGCAATGGGCATTTCTGCTGTTGATAAAATATTCCCCACAGTGGCTACAACTTATCTGGGAGTTGGTGTCGGCGTGATCTTTTTGATTGGGTTAGTATCGTCGTCTTATCCGAGCGCAGGTGGAGCTTTGACTTCACTCACGACATCGTGGTGTGTCGATTTTGTTGGGTTCAATCGTAGAACCGATTTAACCGAAAAACGAAAATTGTCGATTCGATATCGAACCCATGCCGCGTATACGGTGGTTTTCTTTTTTTTGATTCTTCTATTGTATGTTCTGAACAACGAAGCAGTGATTAATTTAGTATATCAATTGGCTTCATACACATACGGGCCGTTGCTTGGTTTTTTCTTTTTTGGCATTTTGACCCGTTATCAGGTACGCGATCGATGGATGCCGTTGGTAGCTGTTTTATCTCCAATATTCTGTTTTTTACTCAACAGTTTGAGTAATGCGTTTTTTCATTTTGGATTTGGTTTCACGCTATTAATTGTCAATGGCTTATTTACTTTTATGGGAATGTGGCTTTTACGGAAACCAGCCTTGAGGCCAAACAACGTTATGGAACTGTAGATGATTGTTCTGATGTTGAATTCATAATGTGTTGATATGATGAAAAATACCTATTTGTTTATCTTGCTATTTAGTATAACAAGTTTAGCGTTACACGCTCAACAATGGGTACGTGTCAATCAAATAGGTTATTTGCCCGAAGACAGGAAAGTAGCGGTTTGGGTGAGCAAAGACAAAACGCAACCAAAAGAATTTCGTGTGGTGAACGAAATAACCGGAGAAACCGTGTGTATTGGACACAATATTCGTCCCAAAAGCACCAATGAGACTTTTGCTGCCACTGCACGGCTCGATTTCTCTCCCGTAAAAGAAGCCGGAGCCTACTATATTGAAGTCGGCAAAGCAGTCTCACCCGTTTTTCGTATTGGAAAAAATTTGTATGATGGCACTGCTGATTTCTTGTTGAAATACATGAGACAGCAGCAATGTGGATACAATCCGTTTTTGAAAGATTCGTGTCATCGTTATGATGGACGCATCATTTTCAGTCCCAAACACGAAGGAGAAAAAATAGCTGTCTATGGGGGATGGCACGATGCTTCCGATTACTTAAAGTATGTAACAACTTCGGCTAATGCAGTGTTTGAGATGCTGTTTGCTTATGAGCAAAACCCCTTGGCTTTTGGAGATCATTTCGATGCCAACGGTAATCTCGGAAGCAACGGCGTTCCTGATATATTGGATGAGGCGAAATGGGGTTTGGATTGGTTGGTGCGTATGAATCCTGATAAAGATACCTATTTCAATCAGGTAGCCGATGATAGAGATCATGCTTCCTTTCGACTGCCAACTGAAGACTCAGTCGATTATGGTTGGGGAAAAGGAAAAGAAAGACCAGTTTATGCCTGCATGGGGCAACCGCAAGGATTGTTCAAGTATAAAAACCGTTCCACCGGATTAGCTTCGACCGTAGGTAAATATTCCTCTTCTTTTTCATTAGGCGCTAAATTGTTAGCTCCCTATTACCCACAGTTTGCTGCCATGTTGAAACAAAAAGCAGTGGATGCTTATCAAAAGGGAGTAGAAAACCCCGGTGTTTGCCAAACGGCACCTTGTGTTTCGCCTTATTTTTATGAAGAAGATAATTGGGTGGACGACATGGAATTGGCTGCTTCACAATTGTATAATGCTACAGGAAAGAATGCTTATCTGAGCAGCGCTGTTGACTATGGTCGTATGGAACCTGTAACACCTTGGATGGGAGCTGACTCTGCACGACATTATCAATGGTATCCATTTATCAATCTGGGACATTATTTTTTGGCCACACAATCGAATAAGCGCGTGAGTGCAGAGTTTATCCGTAACATGCGAAGTGGGTTGGAACGCATCAGAGATCGTGCTGGCGATGACCCATTTATGAACGGCATCCCCTTTATTTGGTGTTCAAACAATCTGGTTGTAGCGGCGGTAACGCAATGCCATCTTTATCGCAAGCTGACCGGCGACACGACCTTTCAGGAAATGGAAATGGCTTTACGCGATTGGTTGTTTGGTTGTAATCCCTGGGGAAAATGTATGGTTATCGGGCTTCCGGAATATGGAGATTATCCGCATCATCCGCATTCGGCTTTGTCTGCTGTCTACCATTATCCGATTGATGGTGGCTTGATAGATGGCCCCATCTATGCTCCTATTTTTCATAGTTTGAAAGGAGTTCATCTGACTCGTGAGGATAAATATGCACCTTTTCAATCGGACAGAGTGGTATATCATGACGATTGGGCGGACTATTCGACGAATGAACCGACAATGGACGGAACAGCTTCGCTGTGTTATTACTTATCTTCTTTAGCCGGAAATAATCCATCTGTTTCTGTTTCAAAAGATCGATATGAAGAAGGCGGTATTATTCAAGGTGATACGTTGAAAAAAACATTGACATTGGTATTTACGGGACATGAATTCTACGATGGCTATGCCACAATCCGAAAAGTACTAAAAAAGCATGGCATCAAAGGAGCTTTTTTTCTGACAGGCGATTTTTATCGTAAACATCCAAAATTGGCCAAACAGTTGCAAGATGACGGTAATTATTTAGGGCCGCATTCAGACAAGCATTTACTTTATGCCGATTGGACAAAGCGTGACTCCACCTTAGTTACGCAAAAAGCCTTTGATAAAGATTTGAAAGATAATTATCAAGCAATGCAGAAAGCCGGATTGAAGTTGGACACACCATACTATTTTCTACCTGCTTTCGAGTATTATAATGCACAAATCAGCAGTTGGGCAGAACAATTGGGCGTGACATTGGTGGATTTTACTCCCGGTAGTACTTCCAATGCGGATTATACCACACCCGAAATGAAATCGTATCGATCATCCAATCAGATTTTTGATAATATTCTGAAGTTTGAGGCAAAGCGAACGCTAAATGGGTTCTTGTTGCTAACGCATCTTGGCACAGATAGTCGCCGGACAGACAAATTTTACGCCAAGTTAGATCAACTCATTGTAACCTTACAACAAAAAGGGTATCGTTTTGTGCCAATTGATGAGCTATTGAATAGAAATGAAACCTTGTAATTTATCTTTAATGATTTTATTATGAAGAAACTAAACACAATATTTATTGCTGGATTTTGCCTATTATTTTTAAATATATCATCCCCTGTTTATGGTGACACGCCACAATATGGAATTGCGGATCAATCCGTCATTAATCTGCGTCAGATGCCTTCTTTTGCCGCTGAAATGGGGACACAAGCCTTGATGGGCACACCCGTGCATATTTTGGAAACGGAACATGGTTGGAGTCGTGTGATGACGCCTGACGGATACACGTCATGGACGACACAAGAGAGTGTACAACCCATGACGATTGATCAATATAAAGCATGGAATGTAGCCCCTAAAATAATTGTTACAGTCTATTTTTCAATCTTGCGTGCACAACCGTCGCAGAGTGCACCTGTGGTATCAGACGTGGTTTGGGGCGATATTTTAAGACAGAATGGAACGTATGGAGCTTATTATCGACTACTTTTGCCGGATGGACGTACTGCATTTTTGCAGAAAGCTAATGCGATGCCTTTCAATAAATGGATTGCTACACGCCGACCAATTGCTAAAAATATTATTGCCACCGCAAAATGTTTTATCGGATTCCCTTATTTGTGGGGTGGAACTTCTGTTAAAGGAATGGATTGCAGCGGCTTTACAAAGACTTGCTTTTTCTTGAACGGTGTTATTTTGCGTCGTGATGCTTCGCAACAAGCTCAAACAGGTGATAGCGTTACTATTTCTACTGGTTTTGATAACCTGAAGCCGGGTGATTTATTGTTTTTTGGTTCAAAGAAGGGAGGAAAAAATCATGTTTCACATGTCGGACTATACATTGGAAACGGTGAATTTATTCATTCGTCCGGAATGGTGCATATCAGCAGCTTATTGCCTACGGCCAAGGACTACGATGCATATAATACGAAACGATTGTTGTGTGCCCGACGCATGTTAACGCGCATTGATCGAGACTCCGGCATTGTTTCCATAGCAAGGCATCCGTTTTATCAAAAATAATAGATGGAACAGCTTGTAATCATTTAAATTTCATACAACTATGTTTACCAGAAGGTCTTTTATCAAATCATCCGCTTTAATTACGGCAGGTTCGCTCATAAATCCGGTTTCCATGTTTGCTCAAAATGATAAAATTGCACGATTAGGCGGAAGTAAGCGCATGCAACTTACTTTCCGTCCGTTTGATGCTCAATTAATCCATCCTTTCACGGTGTCAGGATACACACGTACAACTACGCCCATTGTCCTGACGGAAGTTACGTATGACGGCATAACAGGTTATGGAGAAGCAGCCATGCCGCCATATCTGGGAGAATCGCAAGCTTCTGTTATTGCATTTTTACAAAAAGTGAATCTGCAGCAATTTAAGAATCCGTTTGAATTGGACGACATTTTAGCGTATGTAGATCAAATTGCCATTAATAACACAGCTGCCAAAGCTTCTGTGGATATTGCACTGCATGATTTGGTCGGTAAATTGATGGGACAACCATGGTATGCAATCTGGGGCTACACGGCTGCCAAAGCACCGGTTACAACATTCACCATCGGCATTGATACTGAGGATGTCATACGTCAAAAAACCAAAGAAGCTGCTCCTTATAAAATCCTGAAGGTGAAATTGGGAGAGAGTGAAATTGCGGATAAAATGATCATCACTACCGTTCGTTCTGTCACTGACAAACCGATTCGTGTGGATGCCAACCAAGGATGGACAGACAAGCATTATGCCTTAAAAATGATTGAATGGCTTTCGGAACGAAATGTCGAGTTTGTAGAACAACCGATGCCAAAACACGATTTGGATGATATGGCCTGGCTTACGGAGCAGAGTCCGCTTCCAACCATTGCAGACGAGTCGTGTCAACGACTGGAAGATATTCCTCGCCTTAAAGATGTGTTTGACGGTATTAACATCAAATTGATGAAATGTACCGGCATGCGCGAAGCCAATAAAATGATCAGCATGGGAGAGACTTTCGGAATGAAACTCATGATTGGTTGTATGACGGAAACATCATGTGCCATCTCTGCCGCAGCTCAGTTAGCTCCCAAAATGGATTATGCCGATTTGGATGGTAACTTATTAATTGCCAATGATTGTTTCTCGGGCATGAAAGTAATTGACGGAAAGATTACGCTGAACGATCGTCCCGGTATCGGTGTAAAGCCTGTACATATCTAATAATGAATTATATCTGATGTTACATCATGAGAAACTATCGCTGCATCACGCTGTTTTTATCGTTCTTTGTG
The DNA here is from genome assembly GCA_027364655.1 of Paludibacter sp. Lineage (GTDB taxonomy): Bacteria > Bacteroidota > Bacteroidia > Bacteroidales > Paludibacteraceae > Microbacter. The sequence goes on from DAHXOX010000026.1 coordinate 6,457, forward strand.
CTAATTTCCGTTTGTTCGCAAGCGGAAGTCATTACTAATGGCGCATTGAAAAAATCCATTTCAGATACGGTGACCTATTTTTATCAAAAACAGATAGCCGGCAGTACCTCTGTTAAACAGATGGATGTTGATAAAAAAAATCGCACGCTTACCGTGACAATGGATGAAGCATTGGCTTATTTACCATTGAAAGAAAAAGAAGTTGACACCCTGTATAGTGCAGTGAAACAATTGCTGCCGGATTCATTGCAATCGTTCAAATTGGTGATTGTCTCTGAAGGATTGCCTATTCAGGAGTTAGTGCCCAATGCATATAGAACGGATATTCCCAGAGATAAAAGCCGTATTTTTAACAATAAAAAAAATCGGGTGCCCTTGGTTACATGTGTTTCAAAACCTTTTGTCATCAAAAATGGATTGCAGAATAAACATCTCGCGATGTGGCAAAGTCACGGTTTGTATTTTAACCAAATAGAAGATCGATGGCAATGGCAGAGAGCACGGATTTTACAAACGGTAGAAGATTTATATACGCAGAGTTATGTGCTTCCTTATCTGGTTCCCATGTTGGAGAACGCCGGAGCCAATGTGCTGTTGCCGCGCGAACGCGATTACCACCGCACGGAAGTAATTGTGGATAACGACATCTCCGATTATCATTCACAATACTATGAATTAGCAGGAAAAGAGAAATGGACAGCCGGTGATAGTTGTGGATTTGCACATCGGCAAATGGTTTACTTGGACGGAGAAAATCCTTTTCGATCAGGCACTTACAGACAGGTGAAAACCATTCGTAAAGGAAAAGAAAGCTTGGCCGAGTGGGTTCCCGATATGCCGAAAGCTGGAAATTTTGCCGTTTATGTTTCGTACAAAACGCTGCCCAAAAGTGCTGATGATGCTCTTTACACGGTTTATCATCTTGGAGGGATAACGCAATTCAAAGTGAATCAACAGATGGGTGGTGGTACATGGATTTTTCTTGGATTCTTTCCGTTTGACAAGGGAAGATCCGATCAATGTAAAATTACCCTTTCGAATATAAGTCATAAAAATGGGGTCATTGTTACTGCCGACGCTGTGAAAATTGGTGGTGGCATGGGAAATATTGCCCGAATCCCGAATGCAAATGGAGATATTACCGAAAACAAAAAAAGTTCGGACACTACAAAGGGAAATCAAGTCGTACCACCTTCGCCAATTCATTACACGTTGCAAACCAGCGGCTATCCGCGCTACACAGAAGGTGCCCGTTATTGGTTACAATGGGCCGGAATGCCTGATAGTGTTTACAATAAAAGTGAAGGGAGAAACGACTATACTGATGATTTTCAAAGTCGTGGCTTTTGGGTGAATTATTTAGCAGGAGGCTCGCATGATCTGCCAAAAGTGAACGGGTTGCATATCCCGATTGATTTGGCTTTCGCTTTCCATTCCGATGCCGGCACAACCATGAATGATTCCATCATTGGAACGCTGGGAATTTATATGACTCACATCAATGATGCTAAATTTGCAGATAATCAATCTCGTTGGGCATCACGCGATTTGGCCGAAATTGTCATGGATGAAGTGGTGCACGATATTCGTCGTGTATATGAGCCAAAATGGACACGTCGTCAGATGTGGGATCGCTCATATAGTGAAGCCCGTGTGCCGGAAGTGCCCACCATGCTGCTTGAATTGCTATCGCATCAGAATTTTGCCGATATGCGTTACGGCCTCGATCCGCGTTTTCGCTTTACGGTGAGTCGTGCCATTTACAAAGGAATGTTGAAATTTATTGCCGGACAATATGGTTACCGCTATGTGGTACAGCCACTTCCTGTTTCTGATTTTAGCACGCAATTTATCGGACAAAATCAAGTGCAACTCAAATGGAAAGCGGTTGATGATTCATTGGAAACAACAGCAACGCCAACCCATTATGTGGTTTATACAAGAGTCAATCATGAAGGTTTTGACAATGGACAATTGGTGAATGACACCACGATAACCTTGTATGTTCCTGCTGATTCCATTTATAGTTTCAAAGTGACAGCAGTAAACAACGGTGGTGAGAGTTTTCCTTCCGAAATTCTTTCAGTCTGTCGCAAGACGAATGAGCGTGGTGTGGCGATGATTGTGAATGGATTTGATCGCCTCAGTGCTCCGGCAAGTTTTGAAACAAACGACAGCATTGCCGGCTTTGTCGATTTTATTGATCATGGAGTTCCCGATAAAGTTCAGTACAATTACGTGGGGAGCATGTTTGAATTTCACCGTCAAAAACCTTGGATAAGCGATGATTCGCCAGGATTTGGTGCAAGCAATGCCAATTATGAAACACAGGTAATTGCCGGAAACAGTTTTGACTATCCGTTTGTTCATGGTAAGGCGATTGAGCATGCCGGTTATTCATTTGTTTCTTGTAGCAAGGCTTCTGTTTGCAATGGAGAGACATCGTTGAATAACTATTCGATGGTCGATTTGATTTTGGGCAAAGAAAGAGAGACCGTGATGGGGCGAGGAGTAAAACCGGCTGCGTTCAAAGCATTCCCCAAAGCGCTGCAACATGCCATTTCAGAATATTGTCGTGCCGGTGGAAATATTTTTGTTTCGGGCGCTTATGTTGGTACCGATCTTTGGGATAATCCATTGGCGACTGATTCTGATCGTACGTGGGCCGAAAAAACGTTGAAATTCAAATGGATAAACGAGTGTGGATCGGTGGAAGGCAAATTTCAGTCGACAGCTTCTCCTTATAGCTCATTTGTGGGCAACTACTCCTATTACAACAAATTAAATAGCGAGTCGTACGTAGTGGAGCAACCCAATGCCATTGCGCCTTCAGCCCCTAATGCTTACACTATTTTCCGTTTCCCTGAAAACAGAACGAGTGCCGGCGTAGCCTATCGTGGTTCCTATTCAACATGTGTACTGGGAATCCCTTTTGAGGCCATTTTACCAACGGAAAGAGATCAGTTGATGCAAGAAATTGTGTCATTTTTCCAACATGGGAAAGTTACAAAACAATCAAAGTGAATGGATCAAGCAACATTGTTTCAATCCATTACGAATTTGTAATCAATAAGTTGAGCAGTTTGTTTAGCGAATATCATTAAAAATAAGTTACCATGAGACAAATTGGATTCCTTTTTGGTTTGTTGCTAATCCCGTTTTTAGGAATGGCAAACGCACCCTCTTTAAGTCAATTAACGCTCGCAGAACGCCAGATTGCATTGCTTCGCAATGGAAACGATCTTGTTCCGCTTCGTGCTTTGGATACGTTACGAATCGTTTCTGTTTCCATCGGAGCACCGATCAATAATGACTTCAACGACATGATGCGACGCTACATAACGTTTGAGAAAGTTGCTTTTGATTCGACTACGATGGATAAACTCGCTCAACTCGTGTCGCAATCGAACCTATGTGTCATTTCTCTTTTCAAACAGACACTGACTCCGCAAGAACAGACGTGGCTACATAATGTAGCCAACAGTAAAAAAGTAGTGCTTTGCTCTTTTGTTTCACCACAAGGTTGGATGACAAAATTGCCTGTTACGTCTTGGATTGAAGCTTATGATAGTCAACCTGCCTTGCAACAAATGACTGCTCAGTTGATTTTTGGCGGAATTCGTGCTCAGGGAAAATTGCCCTTTGCCATCGGGAATCTCAAAAAAGGATTTGGATTGGAAACCGGCGGGGCCATTCGTCTGAAATATACATTGCCCGAAGAAGTAGGGATGAATGGTGTCTTCCTGAATCACACAATTGACTCGCTTGTCAACGATGCCATTGCACAACAAGCATTCCCTGGTTGCGTGGTTTTAGTAGCTAAGGACGGGAAAGTTGTTTTCAACAAAGCGTATGGTTATCATACCTATTTTACCTCCGAAACAAAACGTTATCCGAATGATCCCTTAAATCGACCGGAGAATATATACGATTTGTTCGATCTGGCTTCAGTGACGAAGATTACCGGAGGTGCGCCTGCTTATTTGAAATTAGTAGATGAGGGTAAAATCAAATTAGATGAGAAATTCAGCCACTATTTTCCACCATTTCGCGGTACCAATAAAGAAAACATAACCGTACAAGAGTTATTGTGTCACGTGGGTGGGTTGCAGCCTTATTTTCCTTTCTATAAACTCATGATCAATCCTGACGGGACGTTAAAATCTTCTTTTATTCGATCCGATTCTTCGGCTGCTTTTCCGATTCGTATCAGCCCGATCTTGTTTATTCGTAAAGACATAGCAACCTGGGTGTACGATTCCATAGCCCATTCACCGCTGTTAAAATCCGACGGGAAACCTCATTATGTTTACTCCGACTGGCCTTTTGTTATTACCCCGCCAGTGATTGAATCCTTAGTCCATGAACCTTTTGAACAATATTTACAACAGACTTTTTATTTGCCTTTGGGAGCTACTGAAATCATGTATAATCCATGGAAAAGATTGCCATTGTCTCGTATTATCCCAACTGAACAGGATAATTATTTTCGACATACTTTATTACAGGGTTTTGTACATGATGAAACGTCCGCCATCTTGGGTGGACATTCCGCTAATGCCGGTTTGTTTGCCAATGCCAATGATTTAGCCAAATTATACCAGCTATATTTGCAAAAAGGCGAATACGGAGGGAAACGCTATTTTAGCGAAGCTGTTTTCAATTTATTTAATTCAACGCCCTATGCAGCTGATGGAATATATCGTGGCATTTGCTTTGAAAAACCCGAGTTGAAAGATGGCAAAGTAGTAGGTAACTCCTATTTATCAACCAAAGTAAGCCCGCAAAGTTTTGGTCATACAGGGTATACCGGTACCATGTTTTGGGTTGATCCGAAATACAATTTAGTCTATATTTTCTTGTCAAACCATGTTTTCCCTACGCGCGATAACAATAAAATTTTCACGACACGCATCCGAGCCAAAGTACAAACGGCCATTTATGATGCAATAAAGTAATCCTTAAAAATAACTGATTATGAAGAATATAGTAATAATGTTTGCTTTTTGCTTGGTTTTGTTGCCCATACAAGCAAAACAATCGCAAAGAATAGTGGTGGGTGCAGAACGCACGAATCTTTATTTGCCCTTATTGAACGGAAAACGCGTTGCGATTTTGACAAATCAAACAGGACGTATTGGCAATGAGAACATTGTTGATTTTTTACATAATAAAAAAGTACAAATCGTCACGATTTTTTCTCCTGAACACGGGTTTCGTGGAAAAGCGGATGCAGGAGAACATGTTGGCAATTCAATCGATGAACAAACCGGCATTCCTATTTGTTCTTTGTATGGAGGAAATGCCGATAAATCGTTGGATTCATTGATGCAATCGATCGATGTTTTAGTCTTTGATTTGCAAGATGTGGGGTTGCGCTATTATACGTATCTGACGACGATGGTTCACGTAATGAATGCTTGTGCGGTTCACCATGTAAAAATGATTGTGCTTGACCGCCCCAATCCCAATGGCTTTTATGTCGATGGGCCAATTCTGGATATGAAATATAAGTCAGGTGTCGGATATGTTCCCGTTCCAGTGGTGCACGGGATGACACTTGGGGAGTTGGCGCGAATGGTGAATGGTGAAAAATGGCTTTCCAACGGAGTGCAATGTGATTTGACGGTTATTCCATGTTTGCATTACACCCATGCCATGCATTATCAGTTGCCTGTAAAACCATCGCCTAATTTGCCCAATATGCGGTCGGTCTATCTTTATCCTTCGCTTTGTTATTTCGAAGCGACTCCTATTAGCGTAGGAAGAGGTACTGATGCGCCTTTTCAGCAGTTTGGAAACCCAAAAATGACGGGTTATTCCTATTCATTCACACCACGTAGCATGACTGGTGCAAAAAATCCACCGCTATTGAATCAACGTTGCTTCGGAGTAAACCTGCAGGTTTCACCCCCTGACGCTGTTTTGTTTAAAAAAGGCATTGATTTGTCATATCTTATTGCATCTTACCATAATATGCACATGGGCGATTCCTTCTTTTCTTCTTTCTTTGAAAGGCTGATTGGGGTTGATTATGTGCGTCAAATGATTGAAGCCGGTAAAAGCGCTGCTGAGATCAAAGCGCGTTGGAAAAACGATGACGAGAAATTTAAAAAGGAACGTAAGCCATATTTACTCTATCCTGCATTGTAAGAAATTTATTTTTGATTATCAATAAGATATACAATGAGAAAAATAGTATTTGCTTTAGCAAGTTGTTCTTTTGCATGGTCTTTTGCGGCCACCCCTGCGGTTGATTTGATCCCCAAACCGGTAAAAATAGAAGTATCGAATGGTACATTTACGTTGACGCCCACAACCATGATTGTCTCTGCTGCGAAATGGCGCGATTTAGACGGTTATTTGCGCGATAAATTGAAACCATCGACCGGGTTTGACTTGAAAACGAGAACACATGCAACGAAAGCAAACAGAAATCAAATCGTTTTAGAAGTAAACCCCTCTTTGGCACTGCCCGAAGAAGGCTATCGTTTAACGGTGAATGACAATGGCGTATTGATTGTAGGGAAAGATCGTGGCGGCCTTTTCAATGGCATTCAAACTATGTTACAGTTGTTGCCTCCACAGGTTTATGCCGACACGTTGGCACAGGGAATAGCGTGGAAAATACCTTTTGTGAACATTGAAGATTATCCCAGGTTTCGGTATCGCGGAATGATGCTTGATGTGTCTCGTCAATTTTTTGCTGTGCCAATCGTAGAGAAATACATCGATTGGTTGTCCATGCACAAAATAAACCGGTTTCATTGGCATTTGTCGGATGATCAGGGCTGGCGCATTGAGATAAAACATTATCCGAGATTGACATCCATTGGTGCCTGGCGCGGACCTCACGAATTGTTGCCTCCGGCTTATGGATCGGGAGATAAACGATATGGCGGATTTTATACACAAAAGGAGATCAAAGCAGTGGTACGCTATGCTGCGTTGCGGAACGTGGAAATCATTCCCGAGATTGACGTTCCCGGTCATAGCCGAGCTGTTGCGGTCGCTTATCCTCAGATATTATGCAAATTGGATAGCTCGGCTTTGCACAAAGCATCGCTTTCTGCCGCCAATTGGGATTGGCACGACCCGAATGTGTGGTGTGTCGGCAATGAACAGAACTATAAAATGTTGGCAGTGATTTTCAAAGAAATTGCCGGTTTATTTCCCTCAAAGTATATTCATATCGGCGGTGACGAGGTAAATCCTTATTTCTGGGATCATTGTTCCCGTTGTCAGGCATTCATGCAGAAGGAACATTTTACAAATGCGGTCGAGTTGCAACATTATTTTATTCATCGATTGGAAGGAATTCTGCATTCATTGGGAAAACGAATGGCCGGTTGGGACGAAATCATGGACGGTGGTTCGCTTGACACGACAACCACCATATATGCTTGGCATTCGACGGCAAAAGCCGCTGAAGCTGCCATGAAACATTATCCGACGGTGTTGGTAATGGGGAGCTATTTCTATTTCGACATGGCGCAGTCAATCAACGATCGAGGGCATGATTGGGCAGGAATTGTTCCGCTCAAAAAGGTCTATTCATTCAATCCGTTGGAGAATAATCTTTTCCCGGATGATTCGTTTCGTTATGTAAAAGGAGTACAAGGTGCTTTGTGGTCGGAATTGTTGAATAAACCGGCTCGTTTTATGGAATATCAATCCTATCCGCGCATCGCAGCCCTGGCCGAGGTAGCTTGGACTCCTCAGGCTGATCGCAATTGGGATGATTTTTATACCCGTTTGACGCGAACGCATTTTCAGCGCATGGAATATATGAATATTGCTTTTCGGGTGCCTCCTCCCAAAGCCTTTTATCGGTCAGGGTTTGTTTCTGTTTCACTCCCTTTTGCAGGCGCTGAGGTGCGATATACCAAGGATGGCAGTTTGCCAACGTTGCAGTCTCCCGTTTATCAGGATTCCATTCCGACAAATTCGCCTGATTCTTTGAAATTCAGAACCTTTTATACTCCATCATTGGCGAGCATTGCCATTTCGCCTGTTCGGGTTCCTGTGGGAACTTGGATGATACAAAATCAGGCAACATGGAACCTGAACACATGGAATCTTGCTCCCGTCTTTAACCAAGAGGGCAATTGGGATATTACCTTCACACCCGATTCGGTTATGGATGCACTTTCCGTTGGTCGCGTCGATTTGTTGGAAAATGGGTATACGGTTGCCTCTGCACTTTTGCAAAATGTCAACGACGGGAATTGGCATTATCGGTTAGCAGCGCCTGCTTATGACGCTACCAAAGTCTATTCGCTTCGTGCTGAGTTGAAAGGGACAAAAGCCACATCGGGTTCGGTGCAGATGCAACGGTTGCCTTATTTAACGCCTACAACCGGTGTAATCGTCAATATGCCGTTGACGAATCACAATGCATTACCTTTGATCGATTATAATTTCAGCACGACGGTTTCCTGCCGACCGAGTGCCAAAGCCGGTGATGCGTTGACGTTTGTTTTTGCTTCTCCGTTGGTTTGCAAATCGATCACGTCGGTCACAGGAATGCCTATGTTGACTTTGTTTCCCATCGATCATGGTCATTTGGAAGTTTCGTATGATGGCGTTCATTTTGAATATGCCGCTACATATCAGGATGGAACGGCCTCTGTCGCTCCATCTCACCCTGTCAAAGCGGTACGTATTGTGATCGACGCTCCGACGGCAGACCCGATGATGGTGATTCAGGATTTGCGGATTGAATAAAAAGACTATTTCGCGCTGAGTGACATTGTTTATCAAATCAATTTGTTTTGATTACACAAAACGTAAGAACTATAATTTATTTGTAATGAAACGATTATTAAATAGAACCGGATTTCTTCTTCTTTCGGTGGTTATGCTTTCGATAGCCTCCAAATCCGCCGGCCAATGGGCAGTTCAAAACCAGGCATTAAAAAATAACTGGCAGATGCAATCTTCTGCAAAGGTTACAGCAGATGGTCATGAGATATCCGGTACGAATTTCTCAACTAAAAACTGGGTTGCGGCCACGGTTCCGGGCACCGTTTTAGGTTCGCTGGTAGCCGATAGTGTCTATAAGAACATTTTCTTTGGCCGTAATCTTGAAAAGATTCCCGACAGCCTGTTTAATGCTCCCTGGTGGTATCGTACAACGTTTAATGTTCCGAATATAGATTCAGGTCAGGTTTATCGTCTGCGTTTCAACGGTATTAGCTATCGTGCAGATATTTGGATAAACGGACAAAAGGCGGCTTCGTCCGATACGGTTCAGGGTAGTTTCAGGCAATTTGTCATTGATGTCACTCCGTATCTAAAAAAAGGCAACAATGTGCTTGCATTAGAAGTAACGCGGGAAAAAGCAGGAGAGTTGAGTATCGGTTTTGTGGATTGGAATCCTCAGCCTGCTGATCATAACATGGGGATATGGCGGGATGTAGAACTGCTAACTTCAGGGCCGGTATCGATTGATCACCCATTTGTGCAGACAAAAGTGGATACGCTTACGCTCAATCATGCCGAGATAACCATCAGCGCACGTATGCGAAACCATACCGATAAACCGGTTGAAGGAGAACTGAAAGGGATGATCGGTGAACATATCTCCTTTTCACAGCATGTTACATTGGCCCCAAATACAAATAGGAACGTGGTATTTACCCCGTCTCGGTTTCCGCAATTAAAGATGGATCATCCTAAGCTCTGGTGGGTACATACCTTAGGTAAGCCCAATCTCTACGACTTACATCTCCGGTTCTATGTCGGCAATGAACTTTCTGATAAAGAACATATTCGCTTTGGTGTTCGTTCTGTTTCGGATTATATTACAAAAGAAGGGCATAGAGGGTTCAGACTCAATGGGAAGAAAATACTCATTAAAGGGGGAGGTTGGACAGACCCCATGTTACTGAATGCAACACCTGAGTATGAACGTGCCGGCATTGATTACGCGGTTCACATGAACCTGAATGCAATTCGTATGGAAGGTTTTTGGGGTTATGATCAGCATATTTATGATCTGTGTGATGAAAAAGGAATCTTGATTATGGCCGGCTTCAGTTGTCAGTGGGAATGGTCAAATCTAATGAAGGTCAAAGATGATAAATATAGCGCCATTATTACACCTGAACAGAACGATATAGCTGCCGAATCGTGGCATGATCAGATTGTCTGGCTGAGAAATCACCCAAGCATTTTCCTTTGGCTTTACGGGAGTGACAAATGGCCCAGACCTGAACTGGAGAAGCGATATCTGAGCGTCTTACGGCAGGATGACCCTACTCGTCCTTCTGTGGCCTCAGCGGCAGAACATACCAGTGTTCTTACCGGGCCAACGGCGGTGAAAATGCGTGGTCCTTATGATTATGTGCCACCGAGTTATTGGTATGTCGATACCCTTTATGGGGGAGCTTTTGGATTTAATACCGAAACAGGCCCCGGCCCGGAGATACCCGTATTGGAAAGTTTGAAGAAGATGATATCTAACGATTCAATCTGGCCTATCGGGAGCGCCTGGATGTATCATGCAGCAAGAGGGGCGTTTCATAATCTGACAGCTTATAACCGAGCCATGGATAACCGGCTGGGCGCTCCGGACAACCTGACCGACTATCTGCGAAAGGCGCAATACCTCAATTACGAAGGCATGAGAGCTATGTATGAAGCCTTTGAAACGAACCGTTTTAAGGCAACCGGCATCATTCAGTGGATGTATAACGCATCATGGCCTAAACTGTGGTGGCAATTATATGATTATTACCTGATGCCTACAGGGGCTTTTTATGGTGCACGTGTGGCTAATGAGCCGCTTCATGTTTCGTATAATTATGGCAATAACAGCGTGGATGTTATGAATAATACCGCCGAGAAAGCAACGGATCTTTCAGCAGATGTAAGCGTATTTGATTTCAACATGAAACCGGTATTTCATCAAACTATTTTGTTGCATTCACTGCCTGCTCAAACAACCAAGCAAGCCGTTGTTTTGCCGTCCGGTCTCAACGTCAGCAAAACATGGTTTCTGAATCTTCGGTTGTACAATAAACTGCATCAAGT
>DAHXOX010000054.1 GCA_027364655.1 Paludibacter sp.
GGGTTCAAAATGGTTTTGTGTATAGTCAAAACGCATAATGCCGGTTGAATCAAGCAAAAAAAGATTATCTTTATAGGAAAATATACCTCTCGCTGTTTTGTTATTTATTCCTAAACTTTCTAAGCGATTAGTTGAATAGATTACATGATCGAAAGTAGGATCAAACTGAATACGGGAAAACCCACTTGCATTATTCCCGATGAAAAGGTCATTTTGTTTGTCTTTGGCTATATAAGCGCCATTGTATGGATAGATTGGTTCCGGTTGTACATGGAAGTTTATTCCTGAAATTTTCAATTTGCATAATCCGTCATAGGAGAGCAACATGACGGTATGATCGTCCATATCTAACATTTGTGTAATACCGCTTCCAGTGTAAACAAAGCGTCCTTGGTTGCCACTTACAACGTACAATCCTTTGTTTTGTCCGCACAAAAGTTGATTGCCAATTTTCAACAAGGACCAAACCTGACCTTGTGTGTTGGGCATTAAATTGAATTTGATCTCGCGTTCTGGATAATTGAAATCTTCTAAATTACAATAAATAAGGCCTTGATTTGTAGCAAAGAATAGATTCCCGTTATATTCTTCAACCTGGTAAACAGATCCTAATTCTCCTTTGGGGTCAGGAAATGTTCGGATTGGACTATTAAGTTGGATGTGGCCAATGCCGCGATCGAGTCCTAACCAGAGGTTGTTTTTCTTGTCAAGAAAAGTGCTTAGCACCGTATTATTAGGTAATCCTTTTAACTTATTTATGCTTGTAAGAATCTGACCATTATGGTCGGTAATAAGCACTCCATTAAGAATAGTACCAAAGACATAACGACCGTCAGGGAGCATGGTCATGCTGAATATCTGATTTTTAGTTAAGAAATCGTTGCAAGGCCAATGATTTTTTTCTACTTTCCCATTTACAAGTTGATAAAGTCCCTTATCGATGGTAGCAATTAAAATGTCTTTGTTGTTGAGAGGCTCCATCCCATAAACACAATCGCCGTTAAGAACTTCTCCTCCAGGTATTTTCGTTAATTGACCATTATTTAGTTCCATCAATCCAAGCACCTTGTCTTGTGCAAAAAAACGATTATTTGCTGTGAATGCAAACTGAAAGCGATAGGGGGCTTTAATAATCGTGATTTGGTTTGTGGCAGGGGAATATTGGTAGATATTTTGAAAACTTTCAAAATATATGTCGCCTTGAAAAAGAATAATTTTCCAAAATTCTTCGTCTGTCAATTGAATATGATGTGTGCCGGACAAGGAAGAATAAAATAATTTTCTAGTATTAGGATTTTTCGACCAATAACCAAACTCATTTTGCATACCCACATAAATGCGTTGATCGACAGCAATGGCAATGCTACGAACCATCGATGTATTGTTTGGTACGTTGTAAAGTGTCCATTGGCTGCCATCATATTCCAACAATCCGCCTGAATTAGCAAAATAGAGGTATCCTTTCTTGTTTTGTGCTATTGCCCATGTTTGATTGGCTGCGTTGTACGCTGTTTTGTCAAAATAGGTCAGTTTAGGGATACATTCGCTAACGATTTGCGAAATGTCGGCATGTGCAGTGACCCATGAGAGGGAAAAGAACAGCAGCAACAGATTGTAGGAATGACGTTTCATGGCAAATAGGATGATAAAAGGGTTTGACAGTAACCTAAGAGCGTCCCAAAGATACCTTTTTTCAGGACATGATAAAAAAATGCGTAATGCTTTTCTTCAACAATATGTAAATCAATATATTGAAATATGGTTTGTAGAGGTTTAATATAGGTGATTTTGGGGTAAATAGAGGTTTTGTAGAACTAAGTCATTTGATAATAAGAAAAGAATACATTTATCTTTGTCGCATCAATTTTTGTATCCTTAATTCTGAGTTCTCTTTATCATGAAACGACATGCAATTTCAATGCTGCTGTTTCGGTTCAAAGGTAATATTCTTTTTGTAAAAAACGGTCAGTATGAAAAAACTACTCTTCTTCCTTACTCATCTTTTAGCAGACTGCTCGGGCGACAAAAACAGAGATGGTTTGGATTCCCAAATTCAAAAAGAAACAGACTGGTTCATTAGGATTACAGCCGGAGGTTTGGCGTTTGTCAATCTTCAGGGCAATGAGTATTTGAACGTGGTCAATTCAGGATATGAATTGATCATTCCCAACGATTGTGCTATGTGAGCTTTAGTTAGATATGTTTAACCGCCAAACTCGATTGGGAATTAGAAAAGAGAGGGAGGCATAAAAATGGAACTATGAAGAAACAAGTGATGTTTGTTTTGATTATTTTGTTTTCCATAAGCAAAATAATGGCGCAAAGCGTTTCGGGTGTAGTGGTTGATGCGCAAAATCAACCTTTACCCGGTGTCGCTGTGGTTGTGAAAGGCACAACAATGGGAACGATTACCAATGTAGATGGAAAGTTTACATTAAATCAAATCTCTAATGCAAGTGCAAAAACCTTAGAGTTTAGTTTTATTGGGTATCAGAAGCAGGAACAGCTAATCGGTAAGTCGACTTCCATGCATATTGTGATGCATGAAGACACAAAACAGATGGATGAAGTGGTTGTCGTCGGTTATGGCGTGCAAAAAAAGAGTTTAATAACCGGAGCTATTTCTTCAGTATCTGCTAAGGAGATAGACAATAAACAACTTACACGCTTAGACGATGCTTTACAAGGAATGACTTCTGGTGTTAATGTTGCACAGAGCTCAGGAGCTCCTGGAAGCGCTCCAACCATTCGGATACGTGGTATTACTTCTATCAATAACAGTGATCCTCTGTATGTAGTTGACGGAGTTGTTATGAATGGAGGGTTGGAATATCTGAATCCCAATGACATTGCATCAATTGAGGTTTTGAAAGACGCTGCATCTTGTGCGATTTATGGTGCACGTGCTTCGAATGGTGTTGTTTTGGTTACCACCAAAAAAGGAAAGTTAGATTCTCCTATCCATGTTAATTATAGCACGCAGATAGGCGAACAGGATGTAATAAAAAAGGTTAAAATGACAAATGCTACGCAGTATGCAGAACTTTATAATGAGTCTTTATTGAATGATGGAAGTGTTCCTGCTTTTAATAATCCGACTTCATTAGGGGTTGGTACCAACTGGCAAAATGAAATTTTTGATACAGCTCCTTATCAAAGCCATAGTGTAAGTGTTTCGGGGGGTTCTGATAAAGCTACGTATTATGTATCGGCTGGGTACATCGATCAAAAAGGGATCGTTGCTCCATCAATTTCTTACAATAAACGATTTTCTCTTTCGTCCAATTCAAGTTATAAAATCGGGAAATATGTCACGGTGGGTGAATATCTGGATTACACCTATGAAAAAAGCCAAACCGGTTTAAATACGAATAGTGAATTTGGCGGACCATTAAGCTCT
>DAHXOX010000058.1 GCA_027364655.1 Paludibacter sp.
AGGGGAACACGGCGCCAGAGGGCTTTATTTGTCACAGCACAAAGAGATGTTGGCAGGCTTTTCTCCTAACAAAAAACGCATTTTTGAACAGATTATTTCTATCGCGTTAAGCTATAGCATCAAGCGTGAAGAGATGAGCGCAGAATTGACAATTCCTGCTATCAATACAAGCTATCAACTTGTGAATGAAAGAAATCTTTCACACATTAAGTTCATCGTATCATTGGGTTTGATTAGCGATGTCTGTATTCCTGAAAATGAGATGTCTTATGAGACATCAAATAAATTATTTACAGGCACTCGTGTGGTGCAGCAAAGCGCATGGTTCTCAACTGCTGAAGAGATAGATGCTCAACAGTTCAAATTAGCACTTGGAGATTCATTCATCAAACAACTAACTGACAATCAATCGCTGGTACTGGGCATCGGGTTACAATTCGGCAAAGAAAATGCCAGTCATCAGATTGAGGCAGTTAAACATAGTGGCTCTGCCCGTTTGCTACAGGTGGTGTAATAATAGGATGTGTGAAAGAGCAACTTTCTGTCGGATAACTTTGAGTCATCGGATGAGGATGAATAACTACTCGTGTGGTTAACACAGGTACTATGTAAAAAGATGCGTTTCGCATGAAAAGAAACAGATAAAAAGTTGCACGGTAAAAATATAATTGTGACCTTTGAAGCGGAATGAATTAAAGTGAACAGTTTTAATTTCATGGATACCTACAAGTCACTTCATGAATTTGTAAATAAATAAGATAGCAGCCGGAATAAGAATTATACGAAAGCATTATATAGAACGCAAGAATCAAGAGCCAAGAATCAAAACAGAATACACAGAAATTTAACGAGTTACAAATTATAATGTCAGATCAATTAATTCGTTGTATATATATGACAGTTACCGCATGAAACAATTAAATAGTATCGTTGAGGACTTACGTAAGAGAGGGCTAGCATTTGTACTCAAGAGAAGACTGTCGAAAATAACAGGGCAGAGAATCCATCACTTTTTCGTTCTGAAACAATTATTTGCCTACAGAACCGGATTAGAGGTTGGAGGACCAAGTAGTATCTTTCGGGACAAAGGATTCATCCCTCTCTACAAAGTGGTGAAAGAGCTTGATGGCTGCAATTTCTCAACAAACACACTTTGGGAAGGCAGCTTGAAAAACGGAGCTGCATATCATTTCTATCCCACCAAACAGGGAGTGCAATATGTTTCTGAGGCAACCGATTTAAGCCTTATCAAGGACTCGGCGTATGACTTTGTCATATCGTCCAATTGTTTGGAGCATGTTGCCAATCCATTAAAAGCCATCGAAGAGTGGATTAGGGTGATTAAAAAAGAGGGATTGCTCCTTCTCATTGTGCCCAATAAAGAATTTTGTTTTGACCACAATCGCCCCGTAACAACCTTCTCTCATTTATTAGATGATTATCAACACAATATAAAAGAAGACGATCTCACTCATTTGAATGAAATAGTGGCATTACATGATTTGACAATGGATCCGCCTGCAGGAAACATTGACCAATTCAGAGCAAGGTCACTTAAGAATTTCGAAAACAGGGCATTGCATCAACACGTGTTCGATATATCGACACTGAAAGAGATATTCAGTTATTTCAAGCTGGAAATATTACTGACTCACGCAGGTCGAGATTATACCATCTTAGGGAAGAAAACCGTTGACTGACATAGATTTGTTTGCCAATACAAACACTAACCAGTAGACTCAAAAAAAAAACAACCACATCATGAAAACAAAACATTTTCTGATTATCATCCTATGCACCCTGTTTAGCGTAGGTAATGCACAAAACAAATTAGTGCCTTTTAATAGTCGTTACATTTCCTATGAAGGCAGAATTCTCGATCGGCCCAACGCTGCTGAGCTTTCGTGGCCGGGCACCACAGTCAGCATCCGGTTCAAAGGCACCCGCATGTCGGCTTTGCTGCAAGACCTGGATACTGCTAACTACTACAATGTGATTGTTGATGGAAAGGTTGCTTTTAAACTTCATCCGGATACCACCAAACACAGTTATGTACTGGCTTCCAGACTGAAGTATGGCACACACTCCATTCAACTATTCAAACGCACGGAATGGGATAAAGGCAAAACGTTATTCTATGGTTTTGAAACTTCAGGAGAGACTCATTTATTGCCACCACCTGCTCCCGAGAAACACAAAATAGAATTCTATGGCAACTCCATCACTTGTGGCTATGCCGACGAAGATCCTCATGGCAACAATTCACCTATTGGTTATTTTGAAAACAATTATCGTTCGTACGCAGCCATCACAGCAAGGCATTTTCATGCACAATACAGTTGCATTTCCAAAAGTGGTATCGGCATCATGGTCAGTTGGTTTCCGCTCATCATGCCCGAAATGTATAATCGCTTAGACCCGACGGACTCTACCAGCAAATGGGATTTCGCCAATTATACGCCTGATGTGGTGGTCATTAATCTTTTCCAAAACGATTCATGGATCGTAAACATGCCAAACAATCCACAATTCAAGTATCGATTTGGCACCAAAAAGCCCGACGCTGCCTACATTGTTGCATCGTATAAGAATTTCGTCGCATCCATACGAAACAAATATCCTCACGCATCCATTATTTGTGTGTTGGGCAACATGGATGCCACCAAAGCAGGATCACCATGGCCCGGTTACGTAGAAAAAGCCGTTAAACAATTGAATGACCCTAAAATATACACCCACTTCTTTCCGTATAA
>DAHXOX010000076.1 GCA_027364655.1 Paludibacter sp.
TTGAGTCAATAATTGGTTTTGGAGAGATCAATAATTCCAATAATTATAGGAACTGATCAGCGATTCTTTTTCAATACGTGCCAACGTAGCCTCTTGTTGTTTTGCTGCGACATCTTTCAAAAGATTTTTGTAGTCCATCACCGAAATATTGCCATGAGACAGTTGCAATTCGTAGGCCGACACTAATTTTGCATACATTTTCAGCTGATTTTGCAGGTTTTGTAACTGTACGTCAAGTGCATTAATCTGCCGAATGATTTTATCTTTATTCATTTCTTGTTGCGTCACAAAGTTTTGCTTGTCGAACGAAATGTTTTGCAGCCCGAAGCGTGTTTTTTCCTGCTGTATTTTTCGTTGATGCCCGTCATAAAGCATCCAGCTAAAAGAAATGCCTGCACTTACGCCAAAACGGTTAAGCGTGGGAAGGTACGAAGCGTTGAGTCCGCCATTGGCAAAGAGATTTACTTGTGGTAAATATTTCAGATTGTTTATTTTCAGATCAGCGGTCAATGCCGTGCTGTCGAGTGTGTATGATTTTGTGAAAATAGATTGTGTTGCAGGCAAATCATTCAGTTGCAAATGGGTTGGCTCCAGTTCAACAACGGTAGTATCGTGAATTCCGCATAGAGCATTCAAATCATACAGGTTTGTTATGTAAGCGGCATGTTGCGTGGTAACCATATCTCGATAGTTTTGGTATTCTATCTGCAAAAGCATCTCATCGGTTTGTTTATAAATGGCGTTGGCTACCAAAGGTTTCATGATTCGCAGCTGACTTGCAATATTCTGCATCAGTTGGGCGCTCGTTTGCAATTGCATGGCGCTATTGACGCAAAGCAGGTATTGATGACTGACGAGTTGGTCTATTTCATGTTTTGTCAAGCGTATCGAATTGTCGTTAATTTCGCGATTGATGGAAGCCTTTTGCTCGTAAGCATGATAAGAAGGCTTCGTGAAAAGCGGTTGTTGCAACGACAACATGGCTTGGTACTGGCCTCCGTTGGTAACTGCCAAGTCATATCCGTTATAATGAGTTGCATTGCTCGAAGAAAGCTGAAACTGGTTGGTGCCGTTGTCATGCGAAATGATCGGTGCTAACAAAACGGCTGCGTCAAGGCTGATTTGTGGTTGCATGAGGATACTTTTCACTTGACGAAGGTCCAAAGCCACCACTTTATTGTCGTTGATGGCTCGATGAATCAACGGACTGTTTGTCTTGGCTGCTTGTAAATAGTAATCAAGGGTTTTTGGCGCTGCTGCAAAGGCATTTTGTCCTATAATAAAGAGGAATAGAACGAAAAAGAGAGCTTGAATAGTTCTTGTTAGAAGGGAATGGCATTCCTTTGTGGTTTTCGTTGTTGTGTTTGTGCCTTCCCTGTTAGCGATTGAGTCCATAATTCATTGATATTTTGGTAAAGTTATTCTGAAACAATGGCGTTCTTTTTGTTCGTAATGAATGACTGCATGGTGTGTTTCGCATATTTGTTTTACAATGGCCAATCCCAACCCATGCGACTTTGAATCGCCTTTTACGAAGCGATTGAAGATGATTTCATCACTAAATTGGCTTTTATTTCCTGTATTGCAAATCAGGAATTCGCCGTTCTTTGTTCTGATCGTGATATTTCCGTGGGGAATATTGTGATTCACTGCATTCGACAGCAGGTTATTGATCAAAATTTCCGCAAGATAATGATTTATTTTCCAAAAACAGGTTGCTTTTTCGTTCCATTCTACGGTGATTTTCTTTGCGTGAAGCAGTGGTTCAAATTCAATCAATTTGTGTTCTATCACTTCGTTCATATCGACATTTTCTTCGGCTGTGAATTGGTTGTTCTCAATTTTCGTTAAGAGCAAAAGACTTTGATTAAGATGCGAAAGTCGTTTCAGCGCGTTGATGGACGTGATGGTTTTCTTAAACGCGTCTTCGTTAAGCGGTTGTTGCAACAGCTCTTCTAAGTTGAGAAGAACAATGGCCAAAGGCGTTTGCAATTCGTGCGATGCGTTTTCGGTAAACTCTTTCAAGGAGCGATAATCTTCTTTCAACTTGTTGGTCAAACTGTAAACGCTGGTGTTCAGCCGATCAAACTCATCAATATGTGTCGATTCAAGATGAAGTGACGTTTTGTTGCGGAAGTTGAATTGCTCTATCGCATGGAGGTTTTCTTCAAATCCTTTCCAAATGGTTTTATTCATTCTTCTGTTGACAAAAAACGAGATGGAAAAGGTGGCGACTAATAACAAGAAAAGCGCCACCCCCAAAGAGTAAATAAGATCATCTTTTTCAATAGTTTCCTCGCGTAATTGAATGTTGTAATAACTGCCGTTGATAAACACCTTTTTGGTGTATTCTGCGTAAGGTTCCGACTCGCCTTCGTGCGAATTGAACAATTCGATCTCCTTAATGGATGACTTTAATCTGCTCAATGGGTTCGGAATCACCGTTACCTGCGACAATGGGTCGAACTGAGGGAGTTTGCCGGTTTGTTCTATTTGATGTTGAATGAGGACTGCTTTGCGTGCTAAACTTTCTCTTGCACTTTCTAAAAACATGGCCTGAAGAATGAAGTATCCGGCTATGCAAATCACTAATAGCATAGCGGAAAACAACATAAAGAAGTTTCGGTTGATTTTGGTTAGAAACTTCATTGGTCGGTAAATTGATAACCCATTCCGTAAAGCGTTTTTATGTAATCGTTGCCGCCACATCGCTTTATTTTCTTGCGCAGATTGTTCATGTGGGTGTAGATGAAGTCGAAATTGTCGGATAAATCGACGTTATCTTCCCAGAGATGCTCGGCAATGGCTTCTTTGGTCAAAACACGGTTTTTATTGATCATAAAATAGAGCAAAAGCTCATACTCTTTTCGAGTAAGAGTGATGCGCTGCTGGTTTACGATGACTGACTTGCTGTCGGTGTCCAACACGATTTCATTAAACGCGACTAAATGGCTTCCGTCGAACTTTCGCCGTCTCAGAAGCGCTTTGATGCGCGAATTCAATTCCGTTAGCTGAAAGGGTTTGGTCATATAGTCGTCAGCGCCTAAATCTAATCCGCTAATCTTATCATCCAACGAGTTTTTTGCGGAAAGAATGATGATGCCGGCTTGCACATTATGCTTCTTGATGGATTTGAGCAGGTCAAGGCCGTTTCCGTCGTCTAACGTTATGTCGAGAAGGATAATGTCGTACTCGTACAGAACTATTTTTTCTTCCGCTTTATGGAAACTGTCGGCTAACTCACAGAGATAATTCTCTTTCGTGAGGTAATTGCTGATGGCAATCAGGAGATCCACTTCATCTTCGACAATTAATAGCTTCATAGTTTTCTGTGCTTAACGATACAATGGTTTGTTTTACAAAAGAACAACGAAAATATAAGGCAAAACTAAAGATTTTATGTCATATAATCAAGAATGATTCATGGCTTGTTTGCGGCAAGGTCAATTTACATATTAATTTGAATTCCAATGTTGAACATTCGTCCTTCTAACGGAGCGTAAACATTTTGGAAGATAGGATGTGCAATGGATCCTGTGTAAAGATTAGTTTGCCGTACATTAGTTAGGTTTTGTATATTCATAAATATATTAAAGTGTTTCCACATTTTTTCAGCTAAAAAGTTGACTATGAAAGTTTGTTTCCCCATAGTCCCATCATACAATTGTTGTTTACTTGCATAATCAGCCTCAGTGGTAATCCGAAAATTCTTTTCGGCCTCATAAGCAAAATCCAAATAGAGTAAATGTTTTGGTGTGAGTGCGTGCCAAGAGGTTTGTCCATTGAAATGATCCTGTGTTAATGTGTAGGTGTAACCTGCCCAAAGATTGAGATCGCCGATGATCACGGTAGCATTGGTTGCGCTTCCTTGTGACAGAAGATATCCGTTGGCATTGATCAGTGAGTTGTTTTGATCAATGAGAGGATGATTCACGCGGTTTGCAAAAAGCATTTCGTCAAGACTGAACGTGATTCCATCTCCACCGGTCTGATAGATAAAATCCCAATTACCGCCATAACTGCGTTCTGCTAATGTTTGGGCAACGTTTAACGGTGGAAGCGTTGCATAATTATACTGATCATTTTCAAAGCCAAACGGTGATGGCATTTTATATCCCAATCCTCCGCCAAGACGGGTGCTCCAATGTTTTTTTGCTTTGAATAATGCATGGATTTCCGGGAGGACAAAAAATTCGTTTTTCTGAGTATTTATGGTAACATTACTTCGATCTAATCGCAATCCGCTCTCAAGAGAAAACCAAGGACTTGGGCTTAACGTATTTTCTACGAAAGCGCTAACCGTTGTGAGTTGAAAGCGAGGTTGTGTAGAATGAATCGTTTGATAATGATCTGTCCAAAGATTGGCGCCGACAACCCATTCGGAAACAGGTGTTGCATATTGATAATTGACTTCACTGAATGAGGCAACTTCCCGTCCGGTTGTATTGAAAGCCGGTTGTTGAAGATTGTTACCAAAAAAGCTGACACTATTTTTTACATTCAATTGACTTTTGTCACTGAAATGATGATTCAAAGAAAATTGTGTCGATAGCCTGGTTGAATTGTTTCGTTGAAAATATTGGTGTGTACTATCCGCATTTCCTGCAATTACGTTCATATCGCCACCCAAACGTTTTTCAAATAAGGTATTAATGCCAAACCAGGCAGTCGTATTTTTGTCGAGATACAGGAATAATTTAGGACTGAGCGTGACTCGTCCGTTTTGTGGTATTGCTGAAAAGCCCGTATGGAAGGGGTCATAGGCAGAAGTGTGATCGTACGTCGTAAATAGGGTAACACCTATTTTATTCCATCGTTGTGAGTAATATTCACTGGCATCAAATCCTTTTGCCAAAGTGCCATTGAGAAGAAAAGAGAGTTTCCGTTGTTTTTCAGGCTGCTTTGTTATCAGATCGAGCACTCCGCCGATAGCTCCACCTCCATATAAAGTTGATGCATTGCCTTTAATAAATTCCATTTGTTGTAAATTCATCGGCGCAATTTGAGTAATACTTAAATCACCCGAAAAGCCTTGATATAAGGGCATTCCATCATTCAATATCATAGTATAGCGACCTGGTAATCCTAACATTCGCAACGTAGTTGCTCCACTGACAAGGGAAGTTTGTTGTGCCATCACTCCAGGAGTCTCATTGAAAGAAGATGCGATATTTGATGGATGCATCATCCCTTTTTCGCCCATGTCTTCGGCGGCAACTACATCTACTTTGATGGGAATATCTTCGATGCTTCGGTTACTTCGTGTGACGGAAACGACGACTTCATTCATTTCATTCGTTGAGGGTTCCAGGTCAATATCAAAAACCTTATTGCGTGCCGCCAATGGAAAATGCAATGTTTCTGTTTTTGTTGAATAACCCATCGATTTGAATTTAAGTAAGAAGTTGCCGTTTGGAATATGGGTAAGAATTACCAATCCGGTTGTATCGGTCACAGCGCCAATTTTCAGCGAATCAATGGTAACAGCCGCTCCGATAATCGGTTCTTCTGTCTGGCCGTCTTTTAGAATGGCTTTAAACGTGTTTTGTGCATTTACATTGAAAGAAAATGCCGATAATACAATTGAGAAAAGAATCCATGCGATTTTCATTTGTGTCATGTTTGAGAGGATAAAATAGTTTGATAACTTATTTCAACCACAAAAGAACAACGAAAATCTAAAGCAAAACTCAAGAATCAAACAATCTATATGATCCTGTACGAAGTTATTTGATTGAAAGGCTAAAGTATTGAGGGCTATAGTTAACAACTTCTGTAACTTCGCATCTTCTTCTAACTTCAGTATTGCCACACGATGCCATCGTGCAGCAGCGGTATCCCATACATCCAGTTACTCAGTGACTCCATTACTCCATTACTCCATTACTCTGTTATTCCGTTACTCCGTTATTCTGTTATTCCGTTACTCCATTACTCTGTTATTCCGTTACTCCGTTATTCCGTTATAAGGAACATGTCAAGGAGCGAATCGCTGTTCATAAAAGATTTTATGGGTCTTTCTCCCTGCCTCTAAGTAACCTCTAAGTAATCTCAAAGTTATTTATAGCATATATATAGCATATATATGGCTTATATATAGTATATATATAGCTCCTTTTTAAAGCATAGCTATATATCTGCTTTATATATCCTGTATTTGTACTAATAATGTGTTTTTACTATCTTTGAGGTACCTTTGAGGTAACTTTGAGCATAGAAAACAGAGCAAATCTAATTTGATTAATCATATCAACTATGGCACGTGTAAAAGGACTGATGCAAATCACCGGCAACATGAAGGGTGTTTCCATTTACACCCGACGTGGAAGCCAGGAGGTAATTATCCGCACAAAAGGCAGACCGAGTAAGTTATACCATCAAGACAAAGGAGAGCTGTAAGGCGTTGCGGAAAAATGAAATGGAATGGAGCGGATGCACAAAGACCGCGAGCACTATCCGGCGAAGCGGTGAAATAGGCAGGATGCGCCAAAATATTGGGATGCGTGTAACCTAAGTAGTGCTTGAAAGAAAACTTGGTGTTTGATAGGAAATCGGCAAAGTTCTACATAAACAACGAATCCATAAATCAACATATTGACTGCTTGCGAAAGTTCCATTAATAACCTCCGGTTACAACCGAAAGCAACTTTCTCCTTTGGAGGAGGTACCCGCATGGCTGTTGAGGTGAGAGTCGGAGTCGAGGAATGGATTCGTAAATGCTACAAACGGCTATTTCGTTTCTTTTAAATATTTCTCCAACGCTTTCATGCCGGCTTCATAGCCAAGTTTGAATATTGTTTCGCTGTTGCCAACATCGAAAAGTCCATATTTGCGCACCTTTACGGGTTCAATGACTAAATCGCATACCTTCTTTTCTTCCAAGGTATTTGCTTCAAGCGTGATGTGATAGGCGCGTTCGGCTATCTCCCAGATTGAATGTAGCGGAGGTGAAATCGGAATGTGATTGACGTGTATGCCAATGAGTTCTTGGCATCGCGGGCGAATGATTTTAGCCGGAAGATTGCACGTCAGTCCGCCATCTACATATTGCTTGCCTCCTATTTCGATGGGGTTGAGGATGATGGGAATGCTTGACGATGCCATTACAATGTCGAGAAGCGGACCACTATTGATGTACACAGGTTTGCCATCTGTCAGGTCGGTAATGTTGATGATTAACGGGATATGAAGCTCCTCAAACGTGGTGGCATGAAGCAATTGTCCGACAGTTTTGTAGAATCGTTCGGAAGTCATTAGACTCTTTGTGGGAAGAGCTACTTTGGCAAATTGAAAGAATTTCGATTCCTGAAAGAAACGGGCAATTTCTTTTGGAGAGTGTCCGTCGGCGTACAGTGCGCCAACAATGGCGCCGGAGCTCACGCCTGATAGAATGTCCGGTTTCAAACCATGCTCTTCCATGGCCTGAATGATACCCAGATGAGCTAATCCCCGTATGCCACCGCCGCTTAAAGCCAGCCCAAGTTTGTAGGGTGGCATTTTAGGTTCGCGTAGATTGCGAAACCTTGACATGGCTGTGTTGACAAAATCATTTTTCATCTGTTCGTGTTTTGCTTAACCGAAAGTCAAATGACGCTTGTCCGTACTTAACGGGGTCTGTGCTATGGTCAATTGTGTTTAAACAATGCATCCGGAGACAAAGGAATGCGTCCGGATGCTAAGGTACCGTTTTTCGTTAGCTTTTATGCGATAAATAACGTTCTGCTTCGATGGCGGCCTGACAGCCGCTTCCGGCTGCTGTTATGGCTTGACGATAATGTGGGTCAGCAACGTCGCCTGCTGCAAACACACCCGGAATGTTGGTAAGTGGTGTGCCGGGTTGCGTTTCAATGTACCCATTTTCATCCAGTGTAATGTAGTTTTTGAACAATTCCGTATTTGGTTGATGACCGATGGCTAAGAAAAAACCGTCGATAGCAATCTTCACTGTCTTCTCGTCAGCTGTTCCTCTTTTTTTCAATAACGTAGCACCTTCCACAGCTCCTTCTCCAAAGAGGCCTAAGGTTTCATGTTCAAAAAGGACTTCGATATTATTCATCTTTTTGACGCGTTCCTGCATAATGACGGAAGCGCGTAAAAAGGGTTTACGCACAATGAGATAGACTTTTTTGCATAAGCCGGCCAGATAAATAGCTTCTTCGCAAGCGGTATCGCCACCTCCAACTACGGCAACCACTTTTTTGCGATAGAAAAAGCCATCGCATGTGGCGCAGGCTGAAACGCCGCTTCCTGCGTATTTTTGTTCATCGGGAAGTCCTAAGTACTTGGCTTTTGCTCCAGTGGCAATGATTAACGCATCTGTTTCAATGAGTGTCTCGTCATCAATGGTGATTTTGTAAGGAGATGCAGAAAGATCGGCGGCGGTGGCAATGCCAAAACGAATATCGGCACCAAAACGTGCAGCCTGATTTTTCAGGTCTTCCATCATTTGTGTGCCGGTAGTTCCTTCAGGGTAACCCGGAAAGTTTTCGATTTCAGTGGTGGTGGTTAGTTGTCCACCGGGTTCCATTCCTTCGTATAGTACCGGAGCGAGATTAGCACGTGCTGCATAAATGGCGGCAGTGTAGCCTGCAGGTCCTGAACCAATAATCAAACAACGGGTCTTTTCTGTTTTAGCCGGTGCTTCAGCACTCTTTTTCTTTGTGATGTTTAATGATTCGAAATTCATATTATCTTGGTTTATTAATTATTATTTTTATTTGAAGTCAATCAACGAGAAATGAACATACCGTTTAGGATGTGCTTTTAGATCCACCATAAAGGCATTCGTGTTTTGCGTTAAATGAGAGAGCGATACATACAAGGTGGTGTCGTTTAGTAGCATACCCAATGTTCCGGTCGGACTGTTGACTTTTTGGGTGATTGATTGCACATTGGCTAAGGTATTGTTGACACTGGCAATGGTGGTGGCAAAGTCGATGTTGCGTAGATTGTTGCTAACAGCGTCAAAATTATCGGCCATGACGTTGACTTTTGTCAGAATGTTTGGAACATCATGGCTCATCAACCGTTTTAATTGTTTGGAAGTCTGATCTAAATTATCGGTTGTACTTTGAATGGATGCTAAGCTTTTCCCGATAGAAGGATTTGCCGCTACAGCATGGAGCGCATCCACCAGTGAATCGACTTTGGGCAACAACTCTGCAATTTTCGGCATGATTTGTTTGTTGAGCGTTGCCATAAGACTTTCCTGCACCGAGGTTGGAATAATGTCACCGGATGAATAATAGCCTTCTGTAGATTTCGGAAATACCAATGCAATAGTTTTTCCGCCCATGAATCCTGCGTCTTTTAGTTCAGCACACGTTCCTTTCGGCAGTTTGATGTTTTTGTTGATACTGATATAAACTTTAAATGCGCTGTCTTGCGCAAAATTATATTCAATTTTGTGCACTTGTCCGATTTGGTATCCATCGATGGTTACTGCATTGGCTTTCACTAATCCGTCAATGTTTTTGTAAACGGCTATATAATAATTGGTTGGCGAAAAAAGGTTGACTCCTTTTAAGAAGTTGATTCCATAAAAAAGTAAAGCGATGGCTACAATGACCATAAGTCCAATTCTTATCTCTCGTTTCTGATTGATTGATAGTGGTTTCATCTGCTATGTGCGTTAGTGAGTGACGTTTTGCTTGTTGGCTTTCCAAAGATTAATCGCTTCTTGTAATGGTACTTTATGGTCGTTTACAAAGGCAATGATAAAAGCGGTCGGGAACAGCTTCTCGATTTTTCGATGCAGCGCGATAATTGTATTGAAGTTATTGGTGTCTCCGGCGGTGTATTTATAAAAGTTATTTTCCTGATAGAAACTCACATTTTCTAATTTCTTGAATTTTGGAGTGTTAGTAGGGAGTTTTCGATCCGAAAGTAAAAACTGCACTTTGAAAACGGGAGTTTCTGAGTTGACAACAGGGCGGGTCGTCATGTCGATTGAAACGAAACTTTTCTTTTGCTCCGGCTTTGTTGCTACGATTCTCTCTTTTTTTGTTTGTCTTGTTTTGCGTGATTCTTTTGTTGGCTTAATCGTATCTGTTTTTGCTATTTGTACCGTGTCTTCGTCGGTAGTGTTGGTTTGATAAGAAGCATTCGATGCAAAACTTGACGATGAACGACGGGTATATTCATGCTTGAATTCTTTAAATGCTTGAAAGATTGACTCAGCCAACCGGTTTTGCCCTTCCGTTGATGTTAAGAATTCTTCTTCTCTTGGGTTTGAGATGTAACCTAACTCAATCAAAACAGCGGGCATGGACGTTTGATGCAGTACCCAAAATCCTGCCTGACGCACTCCCCGATTGGAGCGATCGGCATTGGCAGAACATTGCTGTTCCACATCCGCTGCAAACTGAACACTACGTGCAATGTATTTATCCTGCATGTATTCGAACATGATGTAAGAATCGACTGAGTTAGGATTAAACCCCTGATATTTTTCTTTGTAATTGTTTTCGAGCAAGATTACTGAATTCTCTCTTCGAGCCACATCCATGTTCGTTTTCGTTTTTGCCAATCCTAATGTGTACGTTTCAACTCCCGATGCTGCCGGACTGGGAGATGAATTGGTATGGATGCAAATAAACAGATTGGAATGGGCATTATTGGCAATCATGGCTCTTTCTTCTAAAGGAATGAAAACGTCTGTTTTACGTGTATAAACCACTCGCACATCAGGACAGTTCTTCTGAATTAGTTTACCTAATTTCAATGCCACAGCCAGATTAATGTTTTTTTCTTTAGCAAAAGTTCCTATGGCTCCGGGATCTTTTCCGCCATGACCGGCATCAATGGTTACGGTAAACGGGTTAGCAAAAAGCGTGCCAACGAAAAAGTTGAGCAAGAGGAGGCAAAAAGAAATCGTCAAATGCTTCATGTGATAAAAATTATGTTCATTTTGAACGTTGTTTGACATAGTTCGTTTATACGCGTCTGCACTTCATGTTCTTATTTTCCATCTAAGCTACAAAAGTAACGAATAAATTTCTGAAGTAAAAACGCTAATTTTGTCTATCTTACTTTTTGTTCTTTTGGCTGAGCTTTTGGTTTGAAAGAGACAACGTATAGTAGTACATTAATAACGATAATGCTTTGCCGAAAAGAAACGTTACCATTTTAATTTCTTGCTTATGGATTATCGCGAACGTGTATTTATGTCAGTTGCCGAGCATCTTAGCTTTTCAAATGCTGCCACGGCGTTGTTTATCTCCCAACCTGCGGTGACCAAGCATGTGAAAGAATTGGAGCAAAAAGTAGGGATTGCACTTTTTGTGCGACAAGGAAATCATGTGTTTCTGACGAAAGCAGGTACATTATTGTATGATAATTTGCAAAAAATAAGTCAGTTGTACAGCGAATTAGACGATGAAATCGGCTCATTGAAAGGTGAAAGCGAAGGGTCATTGAGTTTGGGAGCCAGTTCTACCATTGCACAATATGTATTGCCGAAAGTTTTGTCCGATTTTCAACGAAGACATCCTAAGTTGCAGGTGAGTTTAGTCTCAGGTAACTCCCTCGCAATGGAGCGATTGTTGCTGAATCATGAAATCGATGTTGCGTTGGTTGAGAATGGATCGGGCAATGCCGCGTTGCATTATATTCCTTTTGCCGAAGACCGGATTGTGCCGGTGGCTGGTACAAACAGCGTGTATGGGAAAAAAGGACGTCTCTCCATTCAGGATTTACATGCCGTGCCTATTGTTTTGAGAGAAACAGGTTCGGGTACTTTGCAAACGTTGCTTCAAGCGTTTAATCAATGGGGTGTCGATGTCGAACAACTAAATGTGTTGATCCGGTTGGATGCGACGGAAGCTATTAAACGTTTCTTGCGTTATTCCGAAGGGGTTGCTTTTATTTCCGAACGAG
Organism: Paludibacter sp.; assembly: GCA_027364655.1. Taxonomy (GTDB): domain Bacteria; phylum Bacteroidota; class Bacteroidia; order Bacteroidales; family Paludibacteraceae; genus Microbacter. Next base: position 11,878 of record DAHXOX010000076.1, read on the forward strand.
CTATTGAACAAGAACTTCAGTGGAATTTTCTTAAAAGACTTGAGATAAAAAATGGTACAGTTAAACGGTTTTTTCGCATTGCTCAATCACCTGAACCTGCGTTTAGTTATCAACAAAAATTTATAGACTTTATTCAAGTCTATAACGTGTAGTTATTTGTAATAACAAAAAAGAATGGGTTATATCCATTAATACGATGTAATTTTGCGCAAAAAATTAACGCATTATGCATCCTATTTCAACTCATTCAAGAAAAGCAACGCTTCGCCGTCGTGCCTATTTCTTTACAGCGCTTGGCCATGTGTTGGTCATTTCGTTGGCTGCATTAGCCATTGGCCAAATTAAATGGATAGCTGCCGCCGCCATTTCTCCGTTAATCATCGGAACGATGCTTGGCATCATCGTCGGCCCCTATTATCATCGTCGAGTGCGCATGTCAAAAGGAATCAATTTCTCCGCTAAACAACTGTTGCGCTTGGGCATTATTCTCTTTGGTTTTCGTGTCAGCGTCAATGGCATTGCCAGTCTGGGCATTCATGGCGTGTTGATGGCTACGGTGGTGGTGGCCGGTATTTTTCTTCTTGGCACATGGTTAGGGACGAAAGTCTTCAAGTTAGATCGCGAAAGCAGCATGTTAGTCTCTTGCGGAAGCGCGGTGTGTGGTGCGGCTGCCGTGTTGGCATTGGAATCGACATTGCGTTCTTCCTCCACCAAAAGTTCCATCGCGGTAGGCACTGTCATTGTTTTTGGTATCTTGGCCATGTTTCTCTATCCAATCATTTATCGGTTGGGGTGGGTTCCTTTCAATGATTATTGGGAAGGCTTTTATGTGGGTGGCACCTTGCACGAAGTAGCAATGGTGGTTGGAGCAGGCAGTGCCATTTCTCCTTTGACGTTGAAAGTGGGTGTGGTGGTAAAGATGATTCGTGTCATTCTCATTGTGCCTTTGTTGTTTGGTGTTTCGTTGGCCGGCATGGGTGGAAAGGGTGGTAAAATCGTTGTGCCATGGTTCGCATTGGGATTTTTAGCTTGTATTGGTTTAAACTATTATTTGCCACTGCCACAAGTTGTTCTACAAGTTATGACTTGGTTTGATACACTGTTGTTGACTATGGCCATGACAGCGTTGGGATTGGAAATGAAATGGAGTAAGTTTCGTGAAGCCGGCGGTAAGGCCTTTGCATTGGCAGGGGTGTTGTTCCTTGTTCTCATTTTTGGAGGCGCCTTGTTAGTGTGGGGTATCAGTCATTTGTAAGCAAGTTGTTTTGCAATTTTATCGGCAGAGAGAAGGGTAATGACCCATTCTTTCTGCCATTTTTACGTATAGTTCAAAAATCTTGGTTATCTTTGCGTCAATTAGTTAAACAGCTTCTGTATGCAAAACAATTATTCCCTGTTGGTGGTAGAGGATGAACCTGATTTGTGCGAAATCCTTCAATTCAATTTAGAGAAAGAGGGCTACCGCGTTGATGTTGTCAATTCGGCAGAAGAAGCCTTGAGGAAGAACCTGAGCCGTTATCACTTGTTGTTGTTGGATATTATGATGGGTCAAATGAGTGGATTACAGTTAGCGCAAATCCTTAAAAGCCGAAACGACACCAAACACATCCCCATCATTTTCCTTACGGCTCGTGTAACGGAGAAAGATATGTTGAGCGGATTTGATGTTGGTGCTGATGATTATATTGTGAAACCTTTTTCGGTGAAAGTGGTTGCAGCTCGCGTCAAAGCAGTGCTGAACCGTTCAGTTGTGTTGCAGGATGAAAACTTGATTTCCTTCGAGGCTTTGAAGATTGATCTTGTGGGGAAAAAGGTAACTATTGACGGGCAGGAAATCGTATTGACTAAGACCGAGTTTGAACTATTGGCTCTTTTTCTGCAGTTTCCGACTAAGGTGTTTTCACGTGAAACGATTTTAGAAAAGGTATGGGCCGACGATGTGTTTGTTACCGATCGTACGGTGGATGTGCACATTACCCGCCTAAGGAAAAAGATTGTGCCTTATGGAAAAAACATTGTCACTCGCTCCGGTTATGGCTATTGTTTTTTGGAATAACGATCAATAAGTAGTCAGTAGATAGTAGTTAGCAACTATCCTAAAAAACCGAAAACCACGAAAATTTTGCTGCAAAAGACAGAAAAGAGGAAACAGCCAACGCACAAAACAGCACATTTGCAAACCGCACATGCCGACACACAACCTTTGTTTGCAAAAGAGCTGTTTCCTTGCCGACGCACCAGCGGAAATTGATACATTTGTAGATATTTGAAACGAATTTAAAAAATGAATTTAGCCCAATACATTGACAATATTAACCAACGATATAAACTTGGTAATGCGACTGAACATACTTTCCGTGGCGATTTGCAAACTCTTCTAGAAAGTTTGGTTCCGACAATCAGGGCAACCAACGAACCAAAAAGGCAATCTTGCGGAGCACCCGACTATATTCTGACTAAGAAAGATATTCCTATTGGATTTATTGAAGCCAAAGACATAGGAGATAAAGACCTTGAAGGCGCAAAGAAAACAGGGAATAAAGAACAATTCGACCGTTACAAAGTTTCCCTTAGTAATCTTATTTTTACCGACTATTTAAACTTCCTGCTTTATCGTGACGGACAATTCGTAACCAAAATTGCTATTGCTGAAATTACTGACAAAGGCATAAAACCATTAACAGAGAATTTTACCAGTTTTGAAAATCTGATTAAAGACTTTTGTTCACATGTTGGACAAACGATAAAAAGCTCAAAAAAACTAGCAGAAATGATGGCGGGCAAAGCCCGCCTTCTTTCTGAAGTTATTGAAAAGGCGTTGACAAGTGATGAAGAAAATCAGGAAGACAGCACGCTGAAAGACCAAATGAACGCTTTTAAGCAAATTCTGATTCACGACATTACGCCTAAAGGATTTGCTGATATTTATGCGCAAACCATTGCTTACGGCATGTTTGCAGCTCGTTTACACGACCCATCATTAGCTAGTTTCAGCAGACAGGAAGCGGCTGAACTCATTCCGAAATCGAATCCTTTTTTGCGCAAACTATTTGGCTACATTGCCGGTCCTGAAATTGATGACCGCATAAAATGGATAGTTGATAGTTTGGTGGAAATATTTTTGGCTTGCAACGTTGATGAAATTCTAAAAAATTACGGCAAGAGTACTAAAATGGAAGACCCCATTATCCATTTTTACGAAACTTTTTTGAGCGAATACGACCCAAAACTCCGGAAAGCGCGTGGCGTATGGTACACACCTGCTCCGGTCGTAAATTTTATTGTTCGTGCGGTTGATGATATTTTAAAAACCGACTTTGATTTGCCGCAAGGACTTGCCGACAACAGCAAAATAAAAATAAAAGTTGACTATCAAGGGAAAAAGATAGAACAAGAAGTTCACAAAGTACAGATACTCGATCCAGCCACAGGAACAGGAACTTTCCTAGCCGAAGTCGTAAAACTCATTCACAAAAAATTTGAGGGCCAACAAGGCATTTGGAGCAATTATGTTGAAACGCAGCTTTTGCCACGCCTTAACGGTTTTGAATTGCTTATGGCGAGTTATGCAATGGCACATTTGAAACTAGATTT
>DAHXOX010000086.1 GCA_027364655.1 Paludibacter sp.
CTACCAAAAAGTGAGAATCATGTAAGTTATTCTCACTTTTGTGTAACACGTATCTTCAATAACCTTCTTATCTTTGTTTTCAACAAAAAACAATCACGATCAACTGACTTCTTATCTTTTTTGGTTGATGGTGATAATCAGCATTTAAAATGAATAAAGTGCTTCCCATTTTAAAGAAAACTTTCAAAGCTATCTTATGGGTGGTCACTATTTTTGTGCTTTTATTTCTGATGATTGCAGGCATTATTCAAATTCCGGCTGTACAAAACAAGATTGTGCATGCGGCTACCAGCTTTGTTGGCAACAAAACACATACACGGGTTGAAATCAGAAATGTCAGTATCTCCTTTCCTAAATCGGTTGTTATCGAAGGTCTCTATCTGGAAGATTTGAAAAAAGACACGTTGGTTTATGCGGGTAAAGTAAGTGTAAACATTGCGCTCTACGACTTACTATTCAATAAGATAAATGTAAATTCATTTGCCATTAAAGACATGAATTTGAACGTGTATAGTACAAAAACGGATTCATTGTTCAATTATAATTTTTTGATAACCGCCTTTTCCGATACGACAAAGCAAACTGCAACGAAAGCAAAGGCGCCTTCAACGTGGAAAATTACGATTGATAAGGTGAGTTTGAGAAATATTCGTCTTCGTTATGATGATGAATATGGAGGAATGAATGTGTTTGCAACGCTCGGAAAGTTAACTTTGAGGATGGATAAGATCGACCTTCCGAATTCCCGATTCGAGATTAACGATTTGTTGGTTGAGAAATTAAAAGCCAACGTGCAGATAAGCGAATCCGGAAAGCCAACGATTAAAAAATCAAACAACGCTTTGCCCATAATCTCTGCCAAAAAGATTCAGATTAGAAATTCAACCGTAACTTTTGGCGATGCCGTTCAAAAACAATCTGTATTTGCATTCATAAAACAGTTAGAATTGAAAACCGGTTCGGCCGATTTGCAACATGATCTGGTAACATTAGACAAAATTACTTTGGCCGAAAGTGAAATTCGCTATCTTTCAAGCGCTGCAACTATCACCAGATCAACAGTTTCAACGCATGCTTCAGTTTCGCCAAATGATTGGAAAATTAGCATTCATCAAGTCGGTTTTGAAAATAATACGCTTGCATACCAAGTCGGAAACAAACCAAAAATTACAACCGCTTTTGATGCTTCCAACCTTATTTATAAGCATGTTACACTTACAGCAAGAGATTTATACTACTCAACCAATCTGACAAAAGTTTCGGTTAATAAATTCAGCGCTATCGATCAAAACAACTTTGCGATAACCAGATTTGAAATGGATTTTAGTATGGATAATCATTCTATCACTGCTAAAAAGCTAAAAGCCAACACGCCGAATTCATATATAGACGGCGATGTGAATATTCGATATGCTTCTTTGCAATCGTTGAAAAACTCATTGCCACTCATGATACTGAATATCAAATTGAAAAAAGCAGGGTTCAAAAACTCTGATATACTTTATTTTAATCCGCAACTTGGTTCGCAGGCATTCTTCAAAAATAAGACGAATATCACCACCATTTCCGGTCAGGTTAACGGGCGTGTAAATAACCTGAAAGGAAAAAATCTGATGATACGTACTGGTGAAAAAACGGTTTTGGAAACGGATTTCACTATACTCGGGTTGCCCAATGTTAAGACTGCTTATTTTGATTTCCCCAATATGAAACTTGTTTCGGACAAACAAGATTTAGAAATGATGGCCGGTTCAGCTATTCCGTCAAGTATAAATTTGCCGGAGGAGATCACGTTACTCATTCATTTTAAGGGAAAAATAACGTCATTTAAAACAACACTGGGCATGAGCAGCAGTTATGGCAACGCGAACCTTGTGGCAACAATCGACTCGCTGAATCATTTTAGCAGTAACATGCATATTGTTGATTTCGATATGGGAAGTTTACTGAAAAACAAAACCATGTATGGCCCTGTATCACTGACAGCTCAGGTTAATGGACAGGGATTGGATGTGAAAACAATGAAGGCGCATCTAAAAGTGGATGTCTCACAGATTTACCTGAACAACTATGTGTATCACAATTTACTTGTCGATGGAGCTGTCAAGGGTCGGAAATTTACAGGGAAAATAAGTTTGAATGACAAAAATGCTGTGATGAATTTTGATGGCCTTGTGAATATGACCCCCAATCAGGAACAATATAAATTTTATTTAAATGTTCAGGGAGCCGATCTTCAAAAACTGCATTTCAGCAAAGATGATCTGCGAATAGGATTGAATGCAACAGTCGATTTAAAAGGAGGAACGGTTAACAAATTAAATGGAACTGCCCGAATTATGAATTTGATACTTGTGCACAACGGCAAGAAACAGGTGCTCGATTCTGTGTTAGTTGCCTCGATAAACGAACCGAATAAGAGTGAATTTACTTTTAACAGTGCGCTTATCGATTTGAAGTACAACGGTACTCTTTCACCGGCTTCACTCCCAACTGTACTGACTCAATGTATCGATTCGTATTTCCCATTTACGAATGCCAAACCGCAAAAGAAGTCAAGCATACCTTCAAATTTTAATTTTGAGATACAACTTCACAATCATCCTATTTGGTCGGAAGTGCTTTTGCCTCAATTGAAAGAATTTGAACCTGGTATGATTACCGGCAGTTTTGATAGCCGGAAAAACGAATTGAAACTACATGTCAATATGAAAAGGATTGTCTATGGCAATACCGATATCAATGATCTTTTGATGAACGTGAATTCAGATTCTACGACTTTGAATTACAGCATGTCAAGTTCCGACATTTCTAACGCGCAAATCAATTTTTCTAATGTGTTGTTTGAAGGTAAACTGGCTGACAATAAAATAATGGCCAATTTATCATCGATTGATAACAACAAAAATAAAAAGCTGGTAATTCAGACTCAGATTGTGAAAGATAAAACCAACTACAAACTTACAATTGATCCCAAAGAGTTTTATCTGATGAATAACCGTTGGAATATTGCTGCCGATAATTATATTGAATTTGGGAAACAAGGATTTTTAATTCATCATCTTTTCTTGAATAATGATCAAAGCCAATTGAATATAGCTTCAGTACATGATAAGTTAAATGATGATTTGAATATTGGCATCAAAAATTTTAAACTGGAAGATATTTCCCAAATTATAGAAAAAGACAGCAGCTTAGTGAAGGGAAGTGTGGATGGAAATGTCTTGTTGAAAAGAATCAATAACTCGTATGGAATCATTGCCGATGCAACAATAACCAACTTGGTTGTTCGCAATGTGCCCATTGGAAATTTAGCTTTGAAAGCCGAAAATCCCACAACTGAGCGGTTTAATATAAATGCAACATTATCGGGAAATAATAACAACCTGACAGCAACCGGTTATTTTATACCGAATGGTGGCATTCATTCATTGAATATTAAAACGAATATTCAATCGCTTTCGATGAAAACTGTTCAGGTTTTTTCGATGGGACAAATCACAGATGCCTCCGGAACATTAAATGGAAACATTTTATTATCTGGAATGACTAATGCACCTGAAATAACGGGAGAACTTACATTCAATAATGTTTTTTTGAATCCTACTTATTTCAATAATCGGTATGAATTAAAACATGAAACCGTTCAATTAAAAACGGATGGAATCTATTTTAATGCATTTACTTTGTTGGATGCCAATCAACACAAAGCTGTTATTGACGGCACAGTTAAAATGAAACAATTCTCCCATTTTAATTTCGGGTTGCAAATCAATACAAAAGATTTTTTGCTATTTAATACTACAGCTAAAAATAACAAAGAATTTTACGGGCGAATGATTATTGACAGTAAAATTGATGTAAAAGGGCCTATGTCATTGCCAATAGTAAATGCAACATTGAAAATAAAAAAAGGTTCAAACTTTACTTATGCGGTCCCCGAAGACAAGCTTACTACCGACAAAGGAGAAGGGGTTATTGAATTTAATTCAAAACAGAATCTCAATTCGATATTATACAAAACAGATAAAAAAGTGATTGAAAAATCACGTTTTTCAGGCTTTGTTCTTTCCTCTTTTATTCAAATTAATAAAGAAGCAACATTGCGTTTATTGCTAGATCCGGCTTCCACTGATTCATTGGTAGTCAGAGGAGATGCCGCATTAAGTTTCGCAATGGATCGTAGCGGTAAAATGAGTCTTACAGGAGCGTACAATTTGAATAATGGAAGCTATATGATGTCGCTTGAATCTGTCATAAAACGGAAATTCAACATTATTGCCGGAAGTACCATTACCTGGAATGGCGATCCGATGGATGCTCAAATAGTTATCAATGCCAGTTATTCGGTTCGTGCTGCACCCTATGACCTATTGGCGAATCAAATAGCGGGATTAAGTACTGCCGATCAAAGCGGATATAAACAAACGTATCCATTTCTGTTACTATTGCACTTGCGAGGAGCCATTTTAAAACCGGAAATTAGCTTTGAAATACAATTATCACCCGAAGATAAAGGAATTTTGGGTGGAGCTGTCAATCAAAAACTGAACATGCTGAATGAAGATCCGTCATCATTAAATAAACAAGTCTTAGCTTTATTGGTTTTGGGAAGATTTCTTCAGGACAATCCGTTGCAAACTGAAACAGGTCAGACTTCCACCTTGATTCGTTCAACGGTTGCTAATTTTTTATCAACACAATTAAATCAGTTGAGTTCAAAATTAATTCCGGGAGTAGGATTGAACTTTGATATTCAATCGTATAATGATTATCAAACAGAACAGGCACAAGGAAGAACCCAAGTGGAAATAGGGTTGAAGAAGCAACTTTTCAATGACCGGTTAACGGTACAACTTGGTGGTTCTGTGGATGTAGAAGGAGCTGCTGCAAAACAAAACTCGGCAAGTAACGTGACAAGTGATATTACAATAGAATACAAGTTGACCAAAGATGGACGTTATCTTTTAAAAGGGTTCAGACATAATCTGTACGAAGATCCTATTGATGGCCAATTAATTGAAACCGGAGTTGGAGCAGTTTACGTACGCGATTTCAATAAATGGAAATATTTTTTTATAAAACCGAAAAAGAAAACAGCAAAGTAATATGAACAAGATAAGGTCGTGTTTTTAATGATGATCGTTGGATTCGCTGAGCCTCATCCGCCATTCGGGCACCTTCTCCAAAGGAGAAAAAAAACGGATTGCAGATTGTTGGCCTCATCCGCCATTCGGGCACCTTCTCCAAAGGAGAAAAAAAATGGATTGCAGATTGTTGGCCTCATCCGCCCTTCGGGCACCTTCTCCAAAGGAAAAGGAAAATGGATTGCAGATTGTTGGCCTCATCCGCCCTTCGGGCACCTTCTCCAAAGGAGAAGAAAAATGGATTCGTTTGTTTATGTGGGACTTTGCCGTTTTCAACTATGAAGAGTTACAACACTATTTATTTTCTACTACTTAAGTCACGAAGTCATCAAAAAATAGACAGAGTTTATTTTTGTGATCATCTCAACTTAGTGA
>DAHXOX010000107.1 GCA_027364655.1 Paludibacter sp.
ATATCATCGCTGGGGCGGACTTGGCAATCATCGTTATCAAATCGGCTTTTCCGGAGATGTAATAATCTCATGGAAATCGCTTGCATTTCAACCCTATTTTACATCAACAGCCTCGAATGTTTTGTATGGTTATTGGAGTCACGATTTAGGCGGTCACATGTTTGGCAATGTGCCGGAAGATCAGAAAAAAGTAGATCCTGAAATGTACACTCGCTGGATGCAATACGGTGTTTTCAGCCCGATTTTTCGCACCCATCCATCCAAAGATTCCAGATTAAAAAAGGAAGTTTGGAATTTTACAGGAGATTATTTTCAGGCCCTCTACGAGGCCATTCATTTGCGTTATGCCTTAGATCCCTATATTTACACAATGGCTCGAAAAGCGTATGATACAGGAATTTCTTTATGTCGTCCCATGTATTACGATTATCCCAAAAATGAAGAAGCTTATACCTTCAAAGATGAATATATGTTTGGCGATAATATGCTTATTATGCCCATTACATCACCTGCTGTAAATGATTTCTCAACTGTAAAAGTATGGCTTCCTGAGGGAAGTGATTGGTATGAATGGAGCACAGGGACACTCTTTAAAGGAGGACAGACTATCGAACGTAAATTTTTAATCAATGAATATCCGATTTATGTGAAAGCTGGCGCCATTATTCCAATGTATGACAATCAAGTCAAAAATTTGCAAGAAAACAGTAACGCTTTGATTATAAAAATATTTCCAGGAGGAAGTTTCAATACAAAACTCTACGAAGATGAAGGGAATACTCAAGATTATCAAAAGAGTGCTTATACTTTCACTACTATTCAATCGGAAGAAAAGGGAGATAGCACACTATTGATAACCCTGTTCCCTCGTGAAGGGTCGTTCCCTGGAATGATTGAAAAACGGAATGTTGAAGTACAACTGTATGGCTCGGTGATGCCATCTTCGATAACCAAGAATGGCGTAACTCTTACATATGATGCGAACAAAGGAAACAACACATGGAGTTATTCAGGACATGATCTCACCGTTCACATTCGAGCTAATCAAACTGTTTGCAATGCAAAAACAAAATTTTTGGTGCATTATCCGGCAAAACAAGTTGATATTAATGGCATGATCGGCAAAATGAATCGACTGAAGAAAGCGGTTTCCTTACTGAAAAATAACTGGTTTGATAGATCGCCTATTCCTGCTTTGATTTCTTCAATGAATCAAACAGATATCCGGATTGAGTATCATCCAACTAATTTTAATCAATTAATCCAAGAGGTTTCAATGTATTACTCTCAGATAGGAGATCTGATTAATCAAACATTTGTCAATCCATCCATTGCAAAGCAATGTTCTTATTATTTGTATAATTATTAATCAATGATCTTAATGAGTTCACGTATGAAGAAGTCGATTAAATATTTGTTCTCCTTTGTGCTTTTAATAGGTTGCCTAAATCTATACGCACAAGATAGTAGTTAAGTCTGGTCAGCACAACGTGCCAGTGCATGGTATGCCCAGCATAAATTGATTTCTGGTGCGGATTTTATCCCGATTACAATGGACAAAAGACAATCTTTGTGATCCGTCAGATTATGTATATTGGGATAATAAATCACTTAACGGGCATATCGCTAAAAGTAAATATACTTATAACAGCGGACAAATGATTCAGGCGGGAGTTCTTCTCTACAAGGCAACGGGAGAAAGGCAGTATTTAGAAGATGCCCAAAAGACGGCAAAAGGTGTATTCAGTTACTTTGTTAAATTACGTAAGATTAAAAATCGGGAAATCCCTTTTTACGTTGATTCTCCTTGGTTTAATGTAATTTTGTATCGAGGATTAAAAGCGTTGTTTGAAGTCGATCATAATGCAACGTATATTAAAGTTATGGAAGAAGATGCTGACTATGCCTGGAGTCATGATCGAGATAAGAACGGATTGTTCAGTAAGGATTGGACAGGAGAGAAACAAGACAAGTATAAATGGCTATTGGATAATGCCTGTATGGTAGAACTGTACGCAGAACTTAGCGATATTAATTGAAAATTTTTTGATATACAAGATTATGACGACACGACGTGATTTTTTACGCAAGAGCGGGATTGCATTGGCGGGAGTAGCGTTGAGCAAATCAGTGCTTGGTCATCCCTCCGTTATGCAAGCGATGGATTACCGTTCTGAGCGGCCACCGCTTGCCAAACGCAATTTTACTTCCAAAGCCGTTGAAGCAACGATACAACGGGTGAAGGCGCAAATTAAAGATCCCAAGTTGGCCTGGATGTTCGAGAACTGCTATCCGAACACACTCGATACCACTGTTGAGTTTGCCATGAAAGATGGTAAACCCGACACCTTTGTGATTACAGGTGATATCGATGCCATGTGGCTGCGAGACTCCTCGGCACAGGTATTTCCCTATCTCTCTTTAGCCAAAGAAGATGCCCAACTCAGTCTCATGCTTGAAGGCGTTATCCGTCGCCAAGCCTATTGCATCGGGTTGGATCCTTATGCCAATGCCTTCAACAAAGGAGCCACCGGCAGTGAATGGGACAGTGACCGCACGAAGATGATCCCCCAACTACATGAGCGTAAATGGGAGATCGATTCGCTTTGTTATCCGATTCGTTTGGCCTATCACTATTGGAAAACAACGGGGAATACCTCCATCTTCGACAAACCTTGGCGTTATGCCATGTCGCGTGTGTACGAAACCTTTGTGCAACAACAGCGAAAGAACGGCACCACCGGTTCTCCTTATTCCTTTACCCGTGTCACTGACAAGCAAAGCGACACGGTGTTGAATGATGGGTTTGGAAGTCCGATAAAGCCGGTTGGCTTGATTTGTTCGTCGTTTCGTCCTTCGGATGATGCCACCGTTTTCAGTTTTCTGATTCCCTCCAATCTTTTTGCTGTCGAATCACTGCATCAATTAGCCGAAATCTCAGAACAGGTAACGGGCGATCATCCGTTTGCGCTGCAATGCAAGCGGTTGGCACACGAAGTAAAGAGAGCCGTTGATCAGTACGGTAAAGCACAACATGATAGCTTTGGAGAAATCTACGCATACGAAGTAGATGGTTTTGGCAATCAGCTTTTTATGGATGATGCCAATGTGCCGGACTTGCTGGCCTTGCCTTATCTCTGTTCATTCATTCCACACAATGATCCGGTGTATCAAAACACCCGCCGTTTTGTGTGGAGCGAGAGCAATCCTTACTTTTTCAAAGGAACGGCAGCCGAAGGGATTGGCGGGCCGCATATAGGCATCGGATGGATTTGGCCCATGAGCCTCATCATGCGGGGACTCACCACCACGAACAAAGAAGAGATGGCCTATTGCCTGAAAACATTACGCAACACGGACGCCAACACCGGGTTTATGCACGAATCGTTTTGGAAAGACGATCCTTCCCGTTTCACCCGCAAATGGTTTGCATGGGCTAATACTTTGTTTGGCGAATTTATCCTGACCATCGATCGCGTGCATCCTGAATTGCTGAAAGGATAAAATTTGGAAATAGATAGAAATATTTAGAAAGTAACACATAGTCATGGCAAAAAGAAATTATTCGAAGGTTTTTTATATAGTATTATTTTGGTACTTTTTATCAATTGAGTGCTATGCTCAAAAAGAGCTGAATTCACAGATAAAAATTACGTTAGTGCATCATAAGATCAATTTGTCTTATGGAGAAAAAACAAGAGTAGTAGGAGGATATCCTGTTATTGAAAATAAAGAAATATCATTTAGCAAAGCTATTATGCAACAAAACAATGTAGAGTTTGTTGCAAATAAGAGCATCCTTAAAATCAACACTATAAAAAGCGAGAGCCATCAGATTGTTTCATTTTTTCTGTCTCCAAATGGAAGTGAGTCGCAGAAGGGAAAGAATTTTCTCGGTATCTGCTTTGATTCTCTTCCGGGAATGATTCAAGGGATTACGTTTTATCGATATGATCCTTGGACGGAGCCGCTTAGAATTCATCATTTACAAGAAATGAAGCCTGATAAAATTCAGTTCTTTTACTGGCAATATGCAGATGGTATGTATGGAGCCGCCACGCCTCTTTCGGGCAAAGGATACCGGACTACCTTGGGACAAGAAGATGGCAAATTAGTTTCTAAATCAATTAGCTATTTTGACAAGATGAATGAATCTAAAATACCTCAAATAGCCATCGGGTTTGGAAAAGATCCTTACGAACTTTTTGCAGCTCTTTACAAAGCGGGGTTACAGGTATTGGGGAAAAGCAATAATTTGCGTATAAAAAAAAGTTTTCCTAAGATATTTGATGGAATTGGGTGGTGCAGTTGGAATGGATCTGATTTGGGGAAAAAATTAAACGAAGATTTCCTTTTACAGGCTGCCAAAAATTTCCATCAAGCAGGATTTCCATTAAAATGGATTTTGATTGATGATGGATGGTTAGATGAGACCAACCAACAACTAAATTCTTTTCATCCCAACAAAAAAAAGTTTCCAGATGGGTTTCTTCCAATGGTTCAAAAGCTCAAAAGAGACTATCAAATATCCAATGTTGGCATCTGGCATACATTAGATGGGTACTGGCGAGGGATAAATCCAAATTCGCCTCTGGGTAAAGAATACAAAAATGATTTGATTCCTTGGGGGAAAGCAAATTATTTCATTTCACCAAACTCAAATGCGTTAATGAAATTTTACGACAATTTTTATTGCTATCTTAAAACGGAAGGAATTTCCTTTGCAAAAGTTGACAACCAAGTATTTACTGAAGATATAGCGGTTGATAATTTTCCCATATTTAGAGGTGCTAAAAAATATCACGAAGCTTTGAATGCTTCAGCCTCTAAATATTTTAATAATGCTTTAATTAATTGTATGGATATGACTCCGGATGCGTATTTAAATTTTGGGAATACTGCCGTTGCACGGGCTGAAGAAGATTATTTTCCAATAGAAACTAAAGATATAAATGATCAAACGCATCAAACAAGTTTTAAGAAGGCTGCTAATCATATTGAACAAGCAATATATAATTCTCTGTATTTTTCACAAATGGTTTATCCTGATTTTGATATGTTTGAGTCGATAAAGCCTGATTCAACTTATCAAGCAATAGCGCGAGCAATCAATGATGGCCCTATTTATGTGACAGATAAGATTAATGACCACAATTTCAATGTTTTATTTCCATTAGTTTACAGTGACGGGACGATTCTGCGACCTACACAATCCTTACTTCCAACAGAAGATTGTTTATTCCAGTTACAGGATTCAAAACCGTTTAAAGCTTTTTCCATGGATGGAAAAATCGGATTGCTTGGCGTATGGAATATCTCAAATGTTGATAGTGTAACAGGGACTATCTCTCCATCGGATATTCATGGAATAGAAGGGAGTCTGTTTGCTATTTATGAATATTTTAGCAAGAAACTTTGCTTTGTTACAAAAGAGCAAAAGATACCCATTACCCTTTCTCAGCCTCCTTACCGACTATATTATATGCTTCCATTAACAGCAGGTAATGCAATAATAGGATTAATCAATAAATATAATGCTCCGGCTGCAATCATTTCATCCAAAATAACGGCAAATACTATTTATGTTACGCTTTATGAAGGAGGTACTTTTGCTGCTATTGTCCGATCAAAGCCAAAAGCAGTGCTAGTAAATGGAAAAGCAATCTCATTTCATTACGTCGACTATTTGGCAACAGTCAATATTCCAACAAATATGCATCAAAAGAATATTTCTATCAAGATACAGTTATAAGTGATGCTAAACAATCAAATGATAAAAAGAGAATTATCAACCATATATTTTCCAAAGATAACTTTAAAACTATCACATACAAATACATATCTATAAAACTCAATTACAATGAAGAAACAAATTATCATTCTTTTAGTGGTCATTTTATGTCCACTGATGCTCAGTGCCCAGATTGACCGGCGTTCAAGTTATGATCTTAACAAAGACAAAGTGTTATACACCATCGGGTATTCCCATTTGGATACGGAGTGGAACTGGACGTATCCTACCGTGATAGATCATTTGATCAAGAACACCATGACGGAGAATTTTCATCTGTTTAAGAAGTATCCTGATTATGTATTTAACTGGACAGGTTCGCGACGATATCAGATGATGAAGGAGTATTATCCGAAGTTGTTTAAAGAAGTGGTTCAATATGTCAAACAGGGACGCTGGTATGTGGCAGGCTCTTCCGTTGATGAAGGGGAAGTAAACATCTCTTCCTCCGAATCGATCATCCGCCAGGTACTCTACGGAAATGATTATTTCAGGAAAGAATTCGGCGTGGCGAGCAAGGACTATTTACTGCCCGATTGTTTCGGTTTTGTAGCCAACCTGCCTACGATATGGCATTACTGCGGATTATTGGGCTTCTCCACACAAAAGCTCACCTGGCATTCCGCCGTGGGCATCCCCTTTAACGTAGGCGTATGGAATGGTCCTGACGGCAAAGGAGTGATCGCTGCATTGAATGCCACCAGTTATTCCGGAGGTGTCGTTCCCCGTCTTGATCTGGATCCCTCTTGGGTTGCAAGAATAAAGGAAGATCAGAACAAATATGGGATTTCTTTCGATTACCGCTATTATGGAGTTGGTGATCAGGGTGGTGCTCCCAGAGAGAGCGACGTGAAGAATGTCATTGGGAGCCTGCATAATAAAGACAGCAAGATCAAGGTGGTATTGACCTCCTCCGACCAGATGTATAAAGATATCACTCCTGCGTTGCGTGCGAAACTTCCGGTTTATAAAGGCGATCTGCTATTAACAGAGCACAGTGCCGGTTCGTTAACCTCCGAAGCTTATATGAAACGGATGAACCGCAAGAATGAATTGTTGGCACAAGATGCCGAACAATTGGCCTCCGTGGTTGACTGGACAGGAAAAGTCAACTACCCGTTTACCAAGTTGAATGATGCCTGGAACCTCGTTTTAGGCAGCCAGATGCATGACATCCTTCCCGGAACGGCTGTGCCGGCAGCGTATACCTACGCATGGAACGATGAGCTTGTGGCAGCAAACGGATTTGCCCATGTGTTAAAGAATTCCGTCAGGGATTTATCAGGGTTACTCAATACCCAAGACAAAGGGAAGAGCGTAGTGGTGTATAACCCCGTTGCCCAAGCCAGACAAGGCGTGGTAAGCGCCACGTTA
>DAHXOX010000167.1 GCA_027364655.1 Paludibacter sp.
GTGAGGTAAAACAAATTTTTTTATCTACCTTTGTATTGTTTTTTGACTAACATCACGCTAAACTAACAACATGGGGGAAGCTATTAAGGTATTGTTTATTACACAGGAGATTACACCTTTTCTTCCTGAATCGGAAATTGCTACTATTTGCCGCTATCTTCCGCAAGCTGTACAAGATCGGGGAAATGAAATTCGTGCTTTCATGCCTAAATTTGCAGCAATCAATGAACGCAGAAATCAGCTGCATGAGGTGCAACGTCTTTCAGGAATGAATATTATTATTGATGATACTGACCACCCGTTAATTATCAAAGTGGCTTCTCTTCAGGCAGCACGCATGCAGGTTTATTTTATCGATAACGAAGACTATTTTCATCATCGCCACATCGTGAAAGATGTAAATGGTATAGAATATAAAGACAACGGAGAACGAACCATCTTTTTTGCCAGAGGCGTTTTGGAGACGATTAAAAAATTGCGTTGGACGCCCGACATTATTCATTGTCATGGTTGGATGACAGCATTAGTCCCTTTGTATATCAAACAAGCCTACTCTGACGATCCTTGCTTTCGAGATGCCAGAATAGTCTATTCTATTTATGAAGATGGATTCAATACTCCTTTTCAACAACGTTACGATCAAATATTACGGCTCGATGGTGTAAACGATGAACACTTGAAATCTATTCAATCAACGCCGGTTGATTATGTTGCCTTGACAAAATTAGCGGTTGACTTTTCGGATGCTATCATTCAGGGAAGTGAAACATTGCAGAAGCCATTGATTGACTATGTTTCATCAAAACCGGAGCGTCCTTTTTTGTCGTATCAAACGCCTGAAACCTATATAGATGCATATATAGATTTGTATCATTCACTTTTACAATCTGTTGCAAATCGGACTATTCTTACTCGATAACCTGCAAAAGCTTAGCATAAAACAAATATTAATTACCAATCGTCTGAAGGATGAACATATATTGCGATCTTCATGAATCCTTAATGTAACAAATCAAATAAATTCACATAAAACGAGCATGAGCGCAGGCGTTTACCAAAGAAGATGAAAATCTGACATGCGAGTTCCATGTGACCTTTAAAAAACAATTATTTACACATGAAATACCTTCTTTTTGCCGTTGCACTTGTTTCATTGGTGATCTTGTCTTCTTGTACTGACTCATCGAGTAATTTAGGAATCAGCATTCGACCAACCGGCGATATGATTGCAGTAGGCACTGACACTTTTCTGATCAGCTCTGCCAATTATGCGGTTCCGAGCATGATTTCACCATCCGATACTTTTTTGTTGGGAAATTATTATGATCCGAAATATGGGACGACAAAAGGAGAAATTCTGGCTCAATTTACTTGCCCTGTTGGGTTTCATTTTCCGGTAGGCGCAACCCCTGATTCATTATCCCTCTATATTTTATTCAATAATTGGGTAGGCTATTCTCATTCTCCCTTGAGAATCAGCGCTTATGAGATGGATGGCACGCTCAACTATAATACAGCATATTATACCGATGTGAACGTACCAACCTATTGCAGCAAAAACACATTATTGGGAAGCCGAATTACGGTAGCCATTCCTGATACGGTGGCGGACACTGTCACATACCAACCTCACCTTACTTATAAATTTTCGCAAACGCAGGTGCAACAACTCTATAATGCAGGAAACAATGGGGCGTTTGCCAGCCAAAGTGCCTTTACAAATTATTTCAAAGGGATTTACTTAACATCCGATTACGGAAACGGCGCTTTGTGGTATGTAAACAGACTCTACATGGAGTTTTATTTTCACTATCATGCCTTTGTAAATAATAAAGACACGACATTAACTTCCGCGTTGATTTTCCCTGCCAGTAAAGATGTACGGCAAATAAATCGCATCGTGCATCCTGACATCAACCAAATGCCCGCGCCGCCTGATAGCGTGACGTATGTATCTTCTCCTGCAGGCATTTACACACAACTCAACATTCCGGTTGGACGCATCATACAACGCATCAAAGATCGCTGGAGTGGGAAGGTAAATAGCATTAATCATGCTGAATTGCGCATGGAAGTGACTGAAAGAGATACGGTCAATAACTACGTGTTACCAATCCCAACCTATTTAGCATTAGTGCCTAAGCAAAATATCAATAGTTTCCGTGTAGGTGATACCACGTTGATTACGGCTTCATACAACTCATATTATCACTATTACAGTTTTAATCTTTCTGGTTATTTAACACGTCAACTCCGAAGCTCAAATCCACCGGCGATAGATCAATTGTTGGTGGTACCGGTAAGTATTTCATCAAGAAATGCCTATGGTTATATTGCAGGATTAGTTCCTCAGGTACATTTGAATGCGGTGACATTACGCACAAGTAAAAGCGTACATCCTCTTCGGTTGGAAATTGTTTATAATGGATTTTGACCCTTGTTAGAAATCTTACGAAAAACAAATCCTTTACATAGAAATCATATAAATGAGTTGTCTTGGTTTTCGCAGTTGAAAAATCATTGCAGCGATTCATGAGATAAATCTTAGCCTTTTCTGTGCTATCATAGCGCATTAGCCTACTTTTGAAAGAGTAAAAAATCTTTATATTTGCAATGTCGAGTTGGCAAATTGTCAAATTAGAACTATCTTTGCCCTCAAAAATAGTCACGGTGGAATCTTTCTTCAGAACTCATAAGTATTTAGTAGAGCATGTTAAATCGCCTGTTCAGCGCTTGTTGATGGATGAGATCGATTGGAACTATCGCTTAATAGGCATCAAAGGATGCCGTGGCATAGGAAAGACCACTTTTTTGCTCGAGTATGCAAAACAGCACTTTGGCCCTGACGATCGTTCTTGTCTCTACATCAACCTCAACAATTTCTATTTTACTATTTGTTCATTAGCTGATTTTGCTGATAATTTTGCCAAAATTGGAGGACGCACTTTGCTCATTGACCAAGTATTCAAATTACCTAACTGGTCAGCCGCTTTACGTGAATGTTATGATCGAGTTCCGGATTTAAATATTATATTTTCAGGGTCTTCAGTAATGAGATTAAAAGAAGAAGGCTCTCCGATACGCGATTGTGTGCATTCATACAATCTGAGAGGATTTTCGTTTCGTGAGTTTCTGAATTTGATGGCTGAAACAGATTTTCCTGCTTATTCATTGGATGATTTACTGACTCATCATATACAGATTGCCTCCGAAATTACGGCAAAAGTAAAACCACTGGCTTATTTTCAAAATTATTTACATCATGGATTTTCTCCCTATTTTTTGGAAAAACGTAGTTTCTCCGAAAATTTACTGAAAACCATGAATATGATGCTGGAAGTGGATGTTTTGTTGATCAAACAAATTGAGCTTAAATATTTGCCGAAAATCAGAAAACTGCTTTATTTAGTAGCACGTGAAGCTCCAACAGTGTTGAATGTAAGCCAACTAAGCGCAGAAAT
This sequence comes from Paludibacter sp., assembly GCA_027364655.1. GTDB lineage: Bacteria > Bacteroidota > Bacteroidia > Bacteroidales > Paludibacteraceae > Microbacter. The sequence goes on from DAHXOX010000167.1 coordinate 3,462, forward strand.
CAATATATCGCGCGCAACGGTAATGCATTATATTAAATATTTGAGTGAAGCCAGACTGCTTAACTTACTCTACAATGAAGGAGAATCTTTCCCTAAAAAACCGGCTATGGTCTATATGCAGAACACCAATTTAATGCATGCAATCACGCCGGGAAACGTTAATGCACAAGCACAACGGGAGACGTTTTTCTATAATACACTTTATAAAGATCATCATCTATTCAAGGGGAAAAAAGAGGTTCAGTTTTTGGTAGATGGCCGGCTCCCGTTTGTTATAAATGACTCGGCTTACAGACAGAAAGTGAAACCTGAAAACTATTATGCAACCGATAAAATAGAAATTGGACATGACAACGTCATTCCATTATGGATGTTTGGCTTTTTGTATTGAACTACATGGGAACTGTGGAAATATAATCAAAAGAAAAGGTAAACAACGCGACAATAAAAGGAAAAGTAATTATCAATAAATTTACAATTATGGCAAGAGAAAAGAAATTTTTGACCTGTGATGGAAATCAGGCTGCTGCTCACATTGCGTATATGTTTAGCGAAGTGGCTGCCATTTACCCAATTACACCGTCATCGACCATGGCGGAGTATGTTGACGAATGGGCTGCAAGTGGCAGAAAGAATATCTTCAATGAAACGGTGTTAGTGCAAGAGATGCAGTCGGAAGCAGGAGCAGCAGGTGCTCTACATGGATCGTTGCAAGCAGGAGCATTAACAACCACCTTTACAGCTTCGCAAGGACTGTTGCTGATGATACCCAACATGTATAAAATAGCCGGCGAGTTACTCCCGACAGTTTTTCATGTTACAGCACGTTCGTTAGCTGCACACGCTTTGTCCATCTTCGGTGACCACCAGGATGTAATGGCCGTTCGTCAAACCGGCTTTGCTATGTTAGCAACAGGTTCGGTTCAGGAAGTAATGGATTTGGCCGGAGTGGCACATTTAGCAACGTTGAAAACACGTATTCCTTTTGTACATTTCTTTGATGGGTTCCGCACTTCGCACGAAATTCAAAAGATTGAGATGTTGAATAACGACGATTTATCGCAGTTTATCGATTGGGACTCTCTCGAAAACTTTCGTTCACGCGCTCTTAATCCGGAAAATCCTGTGACTCGTGGTACAGCACAGAACGCTGATATTTATTTTCAAGCCCGAGAAGCAAGTAATTCGTTCTACGATGCAGTTCCTGCTATTGTTGATGAATACATGGAAAAATTAGCCGGCGTAACCGGGCGTCGCTATCATTTGTTTGATTATTATGGTGCTCCGGATGCTGAACGTGTTATCATTGCTATGGGGTCAATCACTGAAGCTATTCGCGAAACAATTGATTATTTGACGAAAAAAGGAGAAAAAGTAGGCTTAGTAGCCGTGCATTTGTTCCGTCCTTTCTCCACCAAACATTTGTTGGCTGCAGTACCACCCACAGCCAAACGCATTGCAGTACTTGATCGTACCAAAGAACCAGGATCAGCTGGAGAACCACTTTATTTGGACGTAAAAGATACATTTTATGGTTCTTCCAATGAACCAATCATTGTGGGAGGTCGCTATGGCTTGTCATCGAAAGATACCACTCCGGCACAAATTCTATCGGTATACGAAAATTTAAGCATGAACGAACCGAAGGATGGCTTTACCATTGGCATCGTAGACGATGTGACTTTCACCTCGTTGCCTAAAAAAGAAGAAATTGTTTTTGAGAATGGCCCTTATGAAGCAAAATTTTACGGATTAGGCGCAGATGGGACAGTTGGAGCAAACAAAAACTCTATCAAGATTATTGGTGACAGCACCGATAAATATTGCCAGGCTTATTTTGACTATGATTCGAAAAAATCGGGAGGTTTTACATGTTCTCACTTACGTTTTGGTAATCACCCAATTCGCTCCACTTATTTAGTGAATACACCCGACTTTGTGGCTTGCCACGTACCGGCTTATTTGCGGTTGTACGATGTGATGCGAGGATTGAAAAATGGCGGCACCTTTTTGCTCAATTCAATTTGGAACGAAGAAGATACCAAAAAACATTTACCTGATAGCGTAAAATCCTATTTGGCAAAAAACCATATTTCGTTTTATATTATTGATGCCACAAAAATTGCACAGGAAATTGGGTTGGGCAATCGAACCAATACAATTTTACAATCAGCCTTTTTCAAAATCACCGGCGTGATACCGTATGAGTTAGCTGTTGAACAGATGAAAAAGTTCATTGTGAAGTCCTACGGTAAAAAAGGAGAAAAGGTGATCAATATGAACTATGCTGCTGTTGATCGCGGTAGCGAAGTCATCAAAGTGGAAGTGCCTGCCGAGTGGGCTTCGATATATGCGACGTTCTCGCTTCCGACACTTGAAGCTCCTGCCTTTATCAACGACATTGTGCGTCCTATCAATGCTCAATTGGGGAATGATCTTCCTGTTTCCGCTTTCAAAGGCCGTGAAGATGGCACATGGAATTTTGGAACGGCAGCATTTGAAAAACGGGGTGTTGCAACCGAAGTACCTGTGTGGAAAGCAGAAAATTGTATTCAATGTAATCAGTGCGCTTATGTTTGTCCTCACGCTGTGATTCGCCCCTTTGTTTTGGATGCATCCGAGCAAGCAGCTGCTCCTCAATTTGCTACGTTGAAAGCCAACGGGAAGCAATTTGAAGGTATGCAATTCCGTATTCAGGTGGATGTGCTCGACTGTACCGGATGCGGCAACTGTGCCGACGTGTGTCCAGGCAATAAAAATGGCAAAGCGCTTGAAATGGTTCCATTGGAAACTCAATTGGATGAACAGGCAAACTGGACATTTTTGCGTAACGAAGTGAAATCGAAAGCTCATCTTGTTGACATCAAAATGAACGTGAAGAATTCTCAGTTTTCAACGCCATTGTTTGAATTTTCGGGTGCTTGTGCCGGATGTGGTGAAACACCGTATGTGAAATTAGTTTCACAGCTCTTCGGTGATCGCCAAATGATTGCCAATGCAACCGGTTGTTCTTCTATTTATTCTGGATCGGCTCCATCTACTCCATATACAACCAATGAAGAAGGTCATGGGCCAGCTTGGGCAAACTCTTTGTTTGAAGACAATGCCGAATTTGGAATGGGAATGTCCATCGCGACGCGTAAAATACGCGAAAGATTGGTTGCCCTGATGAAGGACATGCAGGAATGTAACTGCTGTTCCGATGAACTCAAATCGCTTAGCCAAGAATGGATAGACAGTTACGAAAATGCAGATGCAACCGTTTTATTAACGGCAAAATTGTTGCCTTTGCTGAAAACATGTGATTGCGATATTTGTAAAACCATTTTGACGCTAAAACAATACCTCATCAAAAAATCGCAATGGATCATTGGTGGTGATGGTTGGGCTTATGATATAGGCTACGGAGGATTAGATCACGTCATTGCCAGTGGTGAGAATGTGAATATTCTGGTACTCGATACTGAGGTTTATTCAAACACAGGAGGCCAATCTTCTAAATCGACACCGGTGGGAGCTGTAGCTAAATTTGCTGCTTCAGGCAAACGTGTTCGCAAAAAAGATCTTGGATTGATGGCTACCGCGTATGGTTATGTATATGTTGCCCAGATAGCTATGGGTGCAAACGAAGCTCAAACTTTGAAAGCTATTCGTGAAGCGGAAGCATACGATGGGCCTTCATTAATCATTGCTTATTCTCCATGTATTAGCCATGGTTTAGTAAGTGGCATGGGCAAAGCGCAACAAGAGGAAGAAAACGCTGTAATATGTGGATACTGGCACTTATGGCGCTACAACCCAAACTTGGCTGCCGAAGGCAAGAATCCTTTTATCCTTGATTCGAAAGAACCCCAATGGGATAAGTTCCAGGATTTCTTACAGGGAGAAGTGCGTTATACTTCGTTGCAAAAACAGTTCCCAGCAGAAGCGACAGAATTGTTCAAAGCAGCAGAAACGAATGCCAAATGGCGCTACAATTCGTACAAGCGCCTTGCTGCTGAAATATACACTATCGAAGCACAAGGATAACTCCCTCTTTGATACGTGTTATACTACTAAAAGCGTCCATTAAAATCTAATGGACGCTTTTTTATGTTTGAGATAGCTGACAAAGATTAATCAATCGTAGTTTTTGAAAATGGAGGCAAGCTAATATCGCAAAACTGTCCACTAAGGTATTTGTAATATCCTGTGATGGCTATCATAGCAGCATTATCGGTGGTAAAAGCAAATTTTGGGATATAAACATTCCAATGATATTTTTCTCCATACTCTACAAATGTTCTACGTAAGGCCGAATTAGCTGAAACACCTCCAGCAACTGCCACTTCGTGAATATGCAGATCGGAAGCAGCTTTACGTACCTTTCCCATCAAAATTTCTACAATGGTACTTTGCAACGAAGCGCAAAGATCATTTTTTCGCTCTTCAATGAAGTTGGGATTTTCTTTCATGCGGTCGCGAATAGTGTAAAGAAATGAAGTTTTTAGTCCACTGAAGCTATAGTCGTATCCTTTGATTTGCGGCTTGTTGAATGCAAAAGCCATAGCATCACCTTCTTTTGCCAAACGATCGATGACAGGGCCACCTGGATAAGGTAATCCTAATACTTTGGCACATTTATCGAATGCTTCTCCTGCAGCATCGTCAATGGTTTGCCCTATGATTTCCATCTCATAGTATGATTTCACTAAGACTATTTGTGAATTACCTCCAGACACTAACAAACAAAGATAAGGAAACGTCGGTGGAGCAAAAGGCAAACCTTTCTCCTGGATAAAATGAGCTAGCACATGGCCTTGTAAATGATTAACATCTATCAAAGGAATATCCAATGACATAGCAAATCCTTTTGCAAAAGAAGTTCCAACTAATAAAGATCCCATCAAACCCGGTCCGCGCGTATAAGCAACCGCATTCAATTCTTTGGGAGAAACACCTGCACGCTCCATGGCTTCATGAACCACGGGAATAATATTTTGTTGATGGGCGCGCGAAGCTAATTCAGGAACTACGCCACCGTATGCACGATGCACCTCTTGATTGGCAATAACATTGGATAATAAAATCCCATTTGAAATGACGGCAGCTGACGTATCGTCGCATGATGATTCAATACCTAAAATGATCGTTTTCATTGAAATAAAATAGAGCGGAATCGGCTTGCTGTTAAAATGGAAGCAAAAGAAGAGACCAATTCGGGATATTGCGTACAAAGATACAGCTTTTTTGCAGCCACAAAAGCGCTTCGGAGAGCTGAATAAAATGTTAAATAGGAGACGACTTTTTTTAATGATGAGAAAATTGTATCTTTGCAAGACATTAATTAATAGATAGTTTTTCAAATGGAATCTGTCCCTTCCCGATTTCATGACATTGCTCCGCTGAGTGAACAAGATGTCCCTGCCGCAATTCGTCAATTGCTTGCCGAACCAAAGTTTGTGCAAATACTAATGTATCTATTCCCTAATCAATCCATTGACAAGGTAAAAACTCTCTTTAGAAGTGTTGAGTCCGTGCGCGATTTTCAACATAAAATTGATTACCCATTCTTGCAAGACGTAGAGGCAAAAACAACCTATGGTATTCATTTAGAAGGAACTGAAAAATTAAAGCCAACAGAAAATTATCTTTATCTTTCAAACCATCGCGACATTATATTAGATGCTTCTTTTTTATGCATCAAACTGATGGATAAGGATTTTGACACTGTGGAGATAGCTGTTGGTGATAATCTTCTTATAGAGCCTTGGATTGAGACATTAGTGAGACTAAACAAAAGTTTTATTGTTCGGCGTGGGCTACGTGGTCGGCAGCAATTGGAAGCCTCACGTCTTTTATCGGAGTATATTCGGTATGCCATTCAAGACAAGCATCAATCTGTGTGGTTAGCGCAACGCGAAGGAAGAGCCAAAGACAGTAACGATCTAACGCAAGAAAGTTTGTTGAAAATGCTCGCTATGTCGGGCGATGGAACGCCAATTGAGAATCTTGCATCACTCTCCATCTGTCCGCTAACGATTTCATACGAATATGATCCATGTGACTTTTTGAAAGCAAAAGAGTTACAACAACGACGTGATAATCCTGATTTTCAAAAGAGTCCTCAAGACGATTTGCGAAGCATGCAAACAGGGTTTAAAGGGTTTAAAGGTCAAATGGTGTATGTAATTGGAGAAAAGTTACAAATCTCGGTTGAGAAATTGGCTATCCTCCCACGAGCGGAACAGTTTAGTACTATAGCCAAGGCAATCGATAAACAAATACATCGAAATTATCGCATTTATGCTTCCAATCGGATAGCTTACGATCTGTTGTATCCTGAACAAGCAATGGGAGGATATTCGGATGAAGAAAAAGCAAAGTTCGAACATTACCTACAAGAACAAATCGCAAAAATTGACTTGCTAAATAAAGATGAATCCTTTTTGCGACTTAAATTGCTTACTATTTATGCCAATCCTTTTGTGAATTATCTCGTTGCGACAAGGTAAAAACTTCACAACATGAAAAAGCTTGTAGTCTTAACCGGAGCAGGCATTAGCGCTGAAAGCGGCATTCGTACCTTTCGTGATGCTGGGGGCTTATGGGAGTCGTTTCGAGTGGAAGACGTTGCTAGCCCCGAAGGATGGATGGCAAATCCTGGTTTGGTATTGAATTTTTATGCTAAACGTCGTGATGAATTGCTTAGGACAGTTCCTAACGAAGGGCATTTAGGGTTAGCAAGATTACAAGAGTTCTTTCAGGTAGAAGTGATTACTCAAAATATTGATGACTTGCACGAACGAGCCGGCAGTCATCATATTCTACATCTGCACGGAGAACTTACCAAAGTGTGCTCAACTTGCGATCCATCTTATATTGTAGCGTTGCCTTCGGATGCACCCTATATTCAGTTGGGTGATACTTGCCCACGCGGTTGTCAACTACGTCCTTTCGTGGTTTGGTTTGGAGAAGCTGTTCCTGCTATTGAACAGGCTATAGATATTGTTCGGCAAGCGGATATTTTTGTTATTGTAGGCACTTCGATGAACGTTTATCCTGCAGCAGGGCTGATTCATTATTTACCTCAGGAATCCACCATCTATCTGATTGATCCAAAAACAGTTACTACGCCTCACAATCAAAGAATTACTTTTATCCAACAACCAGCTTCAATAGGAGTTCCTTTACTGGAAAATAGATTACGCGCTACATAAGTGCTTAGTTCTGCCATTGAGTATTCAAAAAAGATATCATTTCGTCGTGAAATTGTTCTGTTTATGATCATAGTCTTTCCAAAAAACTCATTCCGGTCAATCAAAGAAACCGCTCGCCATTCAAAATAAGTATCGTTCTTCTTTTTCTGAGATTATTACCGATATTTTGTCCCGAACAGGACAATTCCCGTTGGTTTTCATTGCACACTATTTTCTACGATGGCAATTTCTTCTTCCGTCAACCCGTAAAGTTGATAAACTAATTGGTCGATTTGAGTTTCTAAGGCTGTAGTGTCGGCGGATGGGTTTTGTTGTTTATTTGAAATAATTTGTGAAACCAATTTCATAAAAGGTTTTTCCTCTTCAGCTGATATTTGCTTGACAGGTATTTTATCAAAAAACACTTTTCTTAGTTCTCTTGTGCCACCCAATAACTCAGGAAAATTATCACTGAAACAGTACTTAAACAAAGTTGAATTGAGAAATGCACCTAACCAATAGATTCTATCTCCAACTAAATGAAATGATTTGTCATTGTGATAATAATTATTTTCCAAATCAATTACAAACGGCAAAAACTTAGTCATATTTGGATAAATTATTTTCGGCTTTTCGAAGTCTTGCCAATAGTTTGAACCAAATCTTTGTAATGCGTACCATTCATAATGAATGCCAGTTTCTGCTCTATTTCTTTTGGAAAGTTTATTTTTGAAACTATTTAAATGGTTATATATTACAGGATAGTTGTTTTTTAGTTCATGTTCGGCAACATCACTAGCCCCTTGAATATTAGTGTCATTATTCAAAGGGAAATGCCAAGGTATGTAGATTAACCATAAATCATGAAAATTGGGATAATACTTTTGAATATCCCTGCCACGCAATAAAGGCTTGAGTATTTCTGCACATCTTGGATCTTTAGCGATGAATTCGTCCTTCTTCTTGCCGTCAATCACAAAAGCTTCATTCAGTCCGGTTTTAATTCCGTAATTGATTGTAATATCCCAATCTTTCAGTGCGACTCCTTGTGCTTCAATTTTTTGCTTTATTTTTTGCACTTCTGAAGTTTCAAAAGCCCATACATCAGCGTTGAGAATACTCTGTGAAAAATCAACTTGAGTACTTTTCAAATACTGGTAAAATTTATTGATTTTCAAAATCTCTTTGCTCACATTGGCATAAAGAAAAATATTATTTGGCATTATTCTTTTTGTAAAGCCAAGGATTGCTGCATCTACGGTTGCTTCATCAAACACGGGAACACCACTAAAATCTATGAAATGGGTGAGGGTCGTTTTGTCAACTAAAAATTTCCGCATTACCTGACCGTAATTGGTCCTTGTGAATTTATTGGAAATAATAAACTGGAACGTTCCATCAGCACGAAGAATGTTATATCCTAATTCCACAAAATAGGTGAGTAGATCGGCAATAGAATGGTAAATTTTGAATTTTAATTGCAGAAATGGCTTGATGTCCGAAAAAAATTCTTGCCTAATATATGGCGGATTCCCAATGACCACGTCAAAGCCGATGAAATCGCCGTTTTCATTTAATACTTCAGGGAATTCAAATCGCCATTCAAAGGCATTGTTATGTTGAAAAAACAGTTTCTCTTCGTCCAACTGTGTTTTCATCTTTAGCAGTTCACGAGCAAACTTCTGTTTTTCTTCTTCCCTTTGCTTTAAGTTACCGCCATAGTCAACTTCTTCTTCATGAGCAAATAATCCATTTTCAGGAAACTTATAATCATATTCTTGTTTCAGTTTGTAGTACTTTAGCAGCAAAGGATTCTTTTGCTGTATGGCTTCAGTATAACTATGTTTGATTTCCTCTATCAATCTCTCTATTTCATGTTTCACGTGTTTATCTGAGCTGT
>DAHXOX010000172.1 GCA_027364655.1 Paludibacter sp.
GGATAATGTTTGAAAAAATCCTTTTTGTTTACCAGAAGACTATCTACAATTGTCACTAATTCAACATGTTTAATCATGTCGGCGCCCAATTTTGCTTTCACCAACAGGGCAGTATATTTTTTTGTGGCTGCAGCTGAAATGGTGGGTAATGCCAAATAGTCTTGAATGGCAGTTACGGCTTCATCAAAGTAGTAAAGCCTAAAATAAAGATCACACAACTCAGGATAAGCGCTTGAAAACTTTTTTGTTACCGCCTTTTGTAAATAAGGTAAGGAGGCTTCTTGGTGACCGCTTTTTGCTAAACTCATCCCGTATCCATAATTGAGCTTGGCATCATACGGCCTCCTTTTTAATAACGATTGAAAAAGTTTTGCTGCTTCCTGGTACTGTTGTCGATTATAGAGAGTTTGAGCAGTTTTCAAAGTTTGTCCAACTAATGAAAATGACAAAGCGAAAATTATCAGTAAGATACAATGCTTCTTCATAGAGCAAATTAGTTTAAAATATAGTCGATGAGAATAGTACAAAAATAAGGATAAATTCCCATTTTAGCGAAGGAGTAATCATTTTCTTACCTTGAAAATTGTTTTTCGACTCGTTCAACGATCATGTTAGTAGTTTAGAAAAGGATTCCACACGATAATATAAGTATGGATTTTGTTTTTTCATTCATAAATAAAGCATATCTTTGTAATCAAATTTTGAACACTTTTTGTATGGAAACACCTAATTGGTCAGAGCTTTCATTTGGCTATATGCCTACAGATTATAATATTCGTTGCGCTTACCGGAATGGTAAATGGGGAACCCTTGAAATTACCTCTGACACAACTATTCCCATGCACGTGGCTGCAACAAGTTTGCATTACGGGCAAGAAGCTTTCGAAGGATTGAAGGCTTTTATGGGTAAAGATGGGAAAATACGAATTTTTCGTCCCGATGAAAATGCGAAACGCTTGCAATCGACTTGCGATGGTATTATGATGCCTAAAATGTCGACGGAATTATTTCTCGAAGCAGTCGTTAAAGCAGTTACATTAAACAAACGTTTTGTGCCTCCTTATGGCTCAGGAGCTTCACTTTACATCCGTCCTTTGTTGATCGGAACTTCTCCCCAAGTAGGAGTGAAACCGGCTGATGAATACCTGTTTTTGATCTTTGTAATGCCCGTTGGCCCCTATTTCAAAGAGGGATTTAAACCAACACCCATGGTAATTCTTCGTCAATACGACCGTGCAGCGCCATTAGGAACAGGAACTTATAAAGTAGGTGGAAACTATGCTGCCAGTTTAGTTGCCGGTGAGAAAGCTCATGCAATGGGTTATTCTGCTGTGTTGTATTTAGATGCAAAAGAGAAGAAGTACGTGGACGAATGCGGCCCTGCTAATTTCTTTGGCATTAAAAACAATACGTACATTACCCCTGAATCAACGTCTATATTGCCATCGATCACCAATAAAAGTTTGATGCAATTGGCTCGCGACATGGGCATGAAGGTGGAACAACGACGTGTTCCGGTTGAAGAATTAAGCACTTTTGAAGAAGCGGGAGCTTGTGGTACGGCAGCCGTCATCAGCCCTATCATTCGCATAGACGATATCGTTGAAAATATTTCCTATCAGTTTAGCAAGAATGGAGAAGCAGGACCGGTTTGTACCCGTTTATATGAAAAGTTGCGTGCTATTCAAAATGGAGACGAGCCGGATGTTCACGGATGGAATGTTGTGATTGATTGATTGATTGATAAAACAAGAGGTTTGAAACTTTTTCATCTTGTTTTTGTAGAAAAAGAATAGCTTAAGGTGCTAATCTATTAATCGTCCATTTTCTATTTTCCAATTCAAACAATAATCGGTCATGTAGCCGGTTGGAGCGACCTTGCCAAAACTCGAATGTGGTTGGTCGAACAATGTATCCTCCCCAGTGTGGTGGTTTGGGTACTTGGTCGCCAAATTTCTCTTTATAAAGATTGAACTGATCTTCTAAATATTCGTGAGACGGAATGATCTGGCTTTGAGGCGATGCCCAAGCGCCTAACTGACTATCAACAGGCCGGGAATGAAAATAGTGCGTTGATGTTGCGTCGTCTAATTTCTCAACGACACCTTCGATGCGTACTTCTCTTTCTAACGCCGACCAAAAGAATAACAACGCAACCCGATTATTTTCAGCAATTTGTTGAGCTTTGTGTCCTGCATAATTGGTATAAAACACAAATCCATCCGGTGTAAATTCTTTCAGCAAAACCATGCGTGAATGCGGCTGTAAATCCTTATCAACCGTAGAAAGCGCCATTGCGGTTGGTTCTGATTGATCGCTTTCTGTCGCTTCGCGAAGCCATTTTGCGAATTGATCGAATGGATTTCTGAGCATATTTTGCTCATCCAGACTCCCATACTCATAGTTTTTTCTAAAATCGCGTAGCTTCATAATGCTTTTTTAATAAGTGGATTGGGTTAGTTTCCAATATGTATATCCCGGAAACCTAAGAAATAGAGTACACCGTCCAAACCAATGGTCGAAATAGATTGTTGTGCATTGGCTTTTACCTTTGGTTTGGCATGAAAAGCAATGCCTAACCCTGCTAAGTCAAGCATTGGTAAATCGTTGGCTCCGTCGCCAACGGCTATCACCTGTTCTAACTCGATTTTCTCTACTTGAGCAATTAGTTTTAGCAATTCGGCTTTTCGTTTTCCGTCCACAATATCGCCTACATAATTTCCGGTCAGCTTGCCGTCAATTATTTCTAATTCGTTGGCATACATGTAATCTACTTCGAAAAGTCGTTTCAAATAGTTTCCGAAATAGCTGAAACCGCCGGAAAGAATAGCCACTTTGAATCCGATTTTCTTTAAGATAGAAATCAATCGTTCTGCGCCATCCATGATGGGGAGGTGTTTGGCGATATCTTCCAAAACGGATTCATCCAAGCCTTTTAACAATGCCACCCGTTGCTTGAAACTCTCGCTGAAATCAATTTCGCCGCGCATGGCCGACTCGGTAATTTCCCTTACTTCGGCTCCAACCCCTGCGCGTTCTGCCAACTCGTCAATGACTTCTGTTTTGATCAATGTCGAGTCCATGTCGAAACAAATCAACCTTCGATTGCGTCGGTACATATCGTCTTTTTGAAACGAAATATCGATACCCAAATCAGACGAATAACGCATAAATTGAGCCGAGATTGCATTTTTATCATTCAGGGTTCCACGTACCGATAATTCAACGCATGCACGTACTGAATCCGCGTCGTTTACTTCTAATGAAGGACGGCCTGTGAGGCGAATGATCGAGTCGATATTCAGATTTTGCTCCGAAACCACTTTTGTTACCATCGATAACTGTTTGGCTGTAATGACTTTCCCGAGCACCGTCACGATATAGCGGCTTTTCCCCTGTTGTGTCACCCAATTGTCGTACCGATCAATGGTGACTGGCGTAAACCGTACGTTGACATTCAGCTCGGAGCATTTGAAAAGAATTTCTTTCAACACATTTCCCGAATCGATGTTATCGGACATCTTGAATAGAATGCCTAACGATAGAGTGTTGTGAATGTCGGCTTGACCAATATCCAAAATTGTGGCGGCATATTTCCCCAAAATACCCGTAATGGCAGTAGTGACACCCGGTTTATCGTCGCCGGAAATATTAATCAGAATAATTTCGCTGTTTGGCATATATTCAATTTTGTTTCCTTCTGCTAGCAGGATAATTAATTGACAATGAATATGTTTATTAAATATTGCGCAGGTTGATGTTAGCTTCACCAAGTTGCAAGGCAAAGGTACAACAATAACCTTTAGAGACAAAAAACAGTTATCAAGCAATTGAGATTGGACATAGTTGAATGATTTTGAAATGGTTGTTTTGTGTATTTTACATAATATTACAGAGTTAGAATGGATATATATTCTTAAACAGGACATTATTCGCCAATTCATATTAAAAATCGAACAAGAGTTGTATCTTTGTCAAAAATCTATTATATGCAATTGCACGTAAAAAACGAAACGTCCACCCTTAAAGCTGTGGTATTGGGACAACCTGGATCGATAGGCAAAAAGCCAACGCTTGATAAAACCTACGATGCAAAGTCGTACGAAACGATTTTGAAGGGAGAATATCCTACCGAAGAAGCGATTTATAAAGAGATGAACGCTTTCGAGAAGGTTTTGTTGAAATATGATGTACAGGTATTTCGCCCTTGGATTCTGGAGAATTGCAATCAGGTTTTTGCCCGCGATGTAGGTTTTGTAATTGACGACAAAATCATCAATTCCAATATTATACCTGATCGTGAAGATGAGAAAGAGGCTTACGAAGTCATTTATAATCAGATTTCGTATAACAAAATCTATAATTTGCCTGAGAAAGCACATGTCGAAGGAGGTGATGTGGTGTTGTATAATGATATAGTTTTCGTGGGCGCTTACTTTGGAGCCGATTATTCCCAACTGAAAACAGCACGGACAAACTTGTATGCTTTCAATTTTTTGAAAGAGCTTTGTCCCAATAAAACGCTGATTCCCTTGGAGCTTAAAAAGCATGATACCGATCCAAGATTGGGAGTGTTGCATTTAGATTGCGCTTTTATGCCAATATCACACGATAAGGCTATTATCTATAAAGACGGCTTTTTGAACGACAAAGATTATTATATGCTGGTGGAACTCTTTGGTGAACAAAATGTTTTTGAAATTACGCAGGAGGAGATGTATTATATGAATGCCAATGTTTTTTCAATTTCGCCAAACGTAGTGGTTTCGGAAGAACGCTTCACCCGATTGAACGAACATCTTGAAGACGCATGGGGCATCACCGTGGAGCGCGTACCTTATTATGAAATTTCAAAAATGGGTGGGTTGCTCCGTTGTTCTACATTACCTTTAGTGAGAAATGATGTATAGGCAATTTTCCAAATTAATGAAAATGCAATTTTGTCTTTCAATCAGGTTGATTTTTTCCTTTTGATTACATAGCCATGTTAAAACAAACAACCAATACACTTTTGATGATTGAGCCGGTGGCTTTCGGATTTAATGCTCAAACCGCAGTCAATAATTATTTTCAACAAAAAATGGCTGTTTCCGAATCCGTTATACAGGAACAAGCGGTTGTTGAATTCAATGCGATGGTGAAGCAATTACGAACAAATGAATTGGATGTGTTGGTAGTGAAGGATACCATCGAACCGCATACGCCTGATTCCATTTTTCCCAATAATTGGGTTTCGTTTCATGAAGATGGACGTGTTGTGCTTTATCCCATGTTTGCCGAAAATCGCAGGAATGAACGCAGGGACACTGTTCTCCGTGTCATTGAAAACAAAAAACATCCTATCACCGATGTGATAGATTATTCTCCCTTTGAACTGCAACAGCTATTTTTGGAAGGCACTGGTAGTTTGATACTGGATCGTGTCAATAAAATTGCCTATGCAGCATTGTCTGAACGAACCGATAAATCATTGTTTCTGCAATTCTGCCATGACTTTGGATACAGTGCTATTCATTTCACAGCCAATCAATCCGTAGGCGGTAGTCGGTTGCCAATTTACCATACCAATGTAATGATGTGCGTGGCCGACCAATATGCAGTGATTTGTTTAGATTCGATCGATAGAGATGAAGACAGAAGCGCTGTAGTTGATTCTCTCCGGAAAACCGGAAAGGAAATTATTGGCATTTCAGAAATTCAAATGCATAACTTTGCCGGCAATATGTTGCAGGTGGAGAATAGCGTAGGGAAACAATTTCTGGTAATGTCTCAAACAGCATTCAAATCGTTGAATCAAGAGCAAATTGATCGTTTGTCAGCGTATAATGATTTCATTGTTGTAGCTATTCCAACCATCGAAAGAGTAGGGGGCGGCAGCGCGCGATGTATGATGGCTGAAGTCTTTTGAAAGGTTCTTCGCATCAATTACCAATAGAAATAGATTGATACACAACTAATTCTTC
>DAHXOX010000181.1 GCA_027364655.1 Paludibacter sp.
ATAGGTATGTCTTTCGTAGCATCACTAAATATCCTTATGCAATGATACGATTTTTTAGGCACAAAAAAAAGACTTGTTTTTGAAAAATAAAAGAAGATGGGTTTTTTCTCAAAGGGAATGTTGAGAAATGTTGACAATGCACTTTCCTACAAACTGCGTGAAGATGGAAACGCCACAGAATTCGAAGGAGAGAAATGTGTGAATTATGTAACTTATTTACAGAGTTATGCAAAACGTTTTGTGCAAATGATGCGTATCTTTGCTTGGTAATATGTGAAAAAATAATTTTGAAACAAGCCTATTGGGGAAACAATCACTTTTGGAAATGTTGGTATATGAGTTCCTGCCGACCTTAACCGAACAAATTATTTTCGGATGAAACTCTACATCAAATATATGGTAAGCAACCGCTGTAAAATAGCGGTAAAAGAGGAGTTGAAAAAACTCGGGCTGCACTTCATCGTCGTTGACTTAGGCGAGGTTGAGGTAATGGAGAATATTACCCCAGAGCAGCAAGAGCAACTGCGACTTGCTTTACTCGACAATGGCTTTGAATTGATGGATGACAAACGATCCGTGTTGGTTGAACGGATAAAGAATGTGGTTATTGACATGGTACATTATTCCGATGAAGTGATTAAAATTAATTTCTCCGATTATCTGAGTGAAAAATTAAACCACGATTATACCTATTTGGCGAATCTCTTTTCTGAAGTGCAAGGTACTACGATCGAGAAATTTATCATCAATCATAAGGTTGAACGGATCAAAGAGTTGATTATGTATGATGAACTAAACATCTCGGAGATTGCGTGGAAGATGAATTATAGTAGTGTTGCCCACATGTCCAATCAATTTAAAAAAGTGACTGGACTCACCCCTACGCATTTCAAAAAATTGAAAATAAAAAGGCGAATGCCGATAGAAGAGATTGGAAATGAGGAAGCGGAAAAGGGAAATTAATGAAGGCAACATATCCATATTAAATGAAAACAGACAGAATGAAGGATGCTCAATACAACAGAAGTTTGATTGAGGCCAGTTTAGATCCGTTGGTTACAATCAACACCGAAGGCCAAATCACCGATATGAACGAAGCGACGGCGAACATTACGGGTATCCCTCGCGACAAGCTTATTGGCACCGCCTTCTGTGACTATTTCACCGAGCCACAAAAAGCACGTGAAGTATATAAGGAGGTTTTTGCTAAAGGCTCGGTTGCCGATTCACCTCTCACGCTTCGTCATAAAAACGGCAAATTGACTGACGTATTATTTAATGGGTCAGTTTATAAAGATGAAGAAGGCAATGTGCTGGGAATTGTCATTGTTGCCAGAGATGCTACAGCCCAAAAATTGCTTTCCAACTATTCGCTCAGCCTTATTGAAGCAAGCCTCGATCCATTGGTAACCATCAACACCAAAGGTAAGATAACGGATATGAATGAGGCTCTGGTGAATATAACCGGTCTATCTCGTGAAAGTCTTATTGATACAGACTTTTTCGACTATTTTACAGAGCCACAAAAAGCACGTGAGGTATATAAGGAAGTGTTTGCCAAAGGATCGGTTGCCGATTCACCCCTCACGCTTCGTCATAAAAACGGCAAATTGACTGACGTATTATTTAATGGGTCAGTTTATAAAGACGACGAAGGAAATGTGCTGGGAATTGTGATCGTAGCCAGAGACGTTACCGATCAGAAAAGAATAGAAACAGAGTTGGTAGAAGCAAAGGTATTTGCTGAAATGGCAACGGAAATTGCCGAGAAAGCCAAATTAAAAGCGGAAAATGCTACACGAACAGCCGAAAATGCCTTAAGGGCAAAACAGCAATTTTTGTCTAATATGAGTCATGAGATTCGTACGCCTATGAATGCGATCATTGGATTCACAAAAGTGCTGTTGAAAACCGATATGTCAGCCAAACAGCAAGAATATTTGCAAGCCATAAAATTAAGTGGAGACTCATTAATTGTGCTCATCAACGATATTCTCGATTTGGCAAAGGTAGATGCAGGGAAAATGATATTTGAACAAACTCCTTTCAAATTATCCTCTTCCATTACGGCTATGCTTCATTTGTTTGAGGCAAAAATTCGCGAAAAAAATGTGACACTGATCAAAGACTACGACAATCGAATTCCGGAAGTGTTAGTGGGCGATCCGGTGCGTTTGCATCAGATCATACTAAACCTTATGAGTAATGCGGTCAAGTTTACTGCAAGCGGCAGCATTACCGTAAGCGTTCATTTATTGACTGAAGATGCAGAAAAAGCAACTATTGGGTTTGCTGTTTCGGATACGGGAATTGGGATTGCCGAAGATAAAATAGCCACTATTTTTGAAAATTTTCAACAGGCATCCAGCGACACTTCAAGGTTGTATGGCGGAACAGGATTAGGCTTGGCTATCGTGAAGCAATTAGTGGAACCGCAAGGAGGCAGCGTTCGGGTTAAAAGCGTTGTGAATGAAGGTTCTACTTTTAGTTTCACATTGAGTTTTCTGAAAACGACCGAAAAAGTGGACGTAGAAATAAAACCAGAAGATGAAGATACGGAAATAATAGACATCAGTGTATTGGTGGTAGAAGATATTCCGCTCAATCAGTTATTGATGAAAACCATTTTGGATGATTTCGGATTTGAACGCGATGTTGCCGCCAATGGAAAGATCGCCATCGAATATTTGAAGGAGAAAACGTATGATGTTGTTTTGATGGATTTGCAAATGCCTGAAATGAATGGGTTTGAAGCGACGGATTATATTCGTAATACGATGAAATCCAATATTCCGATCATTGCGTTAACTGCCGATGTAACCACTGTTGATTTGGCTAAATGCAAATTTGTCGGCATGAATGACTATATAGCCAAGCCTATTGACGAAAGGGTTTTGTACCATAAAATCATAGAATTGGTAAAGAATCCCGTACTTGAAAAATATTCCTCACAGCAAAGGAATGAACACGTGGATATTAAAAAAAATAAATGTACTAACTTAGATCATTTACTTCAACTTACAAATGCAAATCCCAAATTGATGATGGAAATGATTTCTCTCTATCTGGAGCAAACGCCACCATTAATCATTGCTATGACCCAAAGCTTTCAGAAAAAAGATTGGATTGCTTTGCATGCGGCTGTACATAAAATGATTCCTTCCTTTTCGATCGTGGGAATGAGTGTCGATTTTGAAAATATGGCAAAACGAATTCAAGAATTTGCAAGCACGCAGCAACAGACCGGTAATATGAGAGATATGGTGCTTGAACTGGGAGATATTTGTACGCAAGCATGTGTGGAATTGGAAGTTGAGTTGAGAAAAATTAAAATGGAGAGGGCATAACACGGTTAAAGATGAAAAATCAAAATAAGATACTGCTTTTCCTCGTTGATGATGATGCTTTATTTCTCAGATCATTAGAAATTGAATTTCAACAACATGCAGATTTTGCTATTGAAACCTATGCAACAGGTGAGCTTTGTATAGAGAGTATCTCGCACAATCCCGACATAATCATCTTGGATTATCTGCTTGACAGCTGTGATAAAAATGCCATGAACGGAATCGAAACATTGGATAAAATTAAATCTTTCAATCCCGATATTCCTGTGGTAATACTCTCCTGTCAAGATAAAATAGAGGTGGCGGTAGATTGCATGCATCATAAAGCTTGCGATTATGTGGTGAAAAGTGAAACAGCTTTTATGCGGTTGCAAAAGATTATCACGACCATTTTTCGATACAAAAAGATGGAAAAAGAGTTGAATTGGTATATGGATAGGATGTAA
>DAHXOX010000195.1 GCA_027364655.1 Paludibacter sp.
TTTTGAAGTCTCATTATGTTCCGGTAAGATTTTTATTGTGAATCACAACGAAGGTCTCTTTCTAAGTGAAGATATCGCTGGTGTCGTTCTTCACAGGGTGGCTGAGCGGTCCCATTCAGTGTGTTTTATTTTTTATAACCCGGCATCTCAATAACAAGCAGTCTGAACCACGATTGTTGTTCATAGTTATTGTTTACATGGCTCACTTACAATAGAAAAGAAAGGAAGCCATAAGGTTATCTTTGTATCAAATATTCGTGTGTTAAATATAGCTCCGTGGTCTATTGGTACAAAATGATAGCTGTTTTGCACATCTATTAGAAGGTTCATATGGTTGAAATGCCGATCTTCATTAGCCAGCCATAAATCAAACAGGGCAATATGCAATAGTTCTAATCTACTTTCCATGTGTTCCTTATGTTTCTTGATATCAGGATTGTCTGTGTATTGTGTTAGTTCCTGATAATACATACTATACTGAGAGCCAAAACAAGGTTTCGCGACATATTATATTGTTTGAAGATATGGAGCTGTTTTACATGGTCATATTGCACCTGACCAAAAGCAAAGTCAGGTACCCCGCAACTTCCAAATACGGAGAAAAGATGCTGCCAAATACTCACAAACTCATACCATTGCTGCCGTGAGAGTTCTTGCACACATACTCATGCCTATCACTACACAATATTAACAAAGGCTTTTCTCTTTTGTCCCATAGACCGTTAAGATAACGTTTTTCATAGCACCTCAAAAAAAGAAATAACCAAAATTTTGGCGATTTGGAAAAACTGTAAAAATAGCGTTACTTTGCAATAAACAATTGCACAATGGTGAAACATCTCTTGTTTTTTCTGATTATTGTTTTTGGAGAAGAAAGTGATCTTATCTCTCAGACGTTCAACAATCAACAACGATTTCGGGTGATGAGCTACAACACAGAGAACTTTTTCGAATCGCTTCAAGATTCAGTTGGTATTCCTTCAGAGTTCTCTCCTACAGGCCTGCGTGGATGGAGCTACACCCGTTATCGCGACAAACGCAACAACATTGCTAAAGTAATTGCTTCGTTGGGTGAATGGACGCCGCCAGCATTAGTAGCATTATGCGAAATCGGAAACCGGCATGTCCTCGAAGACTTAGCTTTGCACTCTCCTTTGCGTACTCTTCACTACCAAATTATCCATTTCGAATCACCCGATCCGCGTGGCATCGACGTGGCGCTACTGTACCAACCCAACATTTTTCGTCCCATCCATCAGGAACCGATACACATTCATTTCCCCAAACACCCTTATCAACACACCCGCGACATTTTATATGTGGCAGGAACAACTTGGGGAAGGGATACAGTACATGTTTTTGTCAACCATTTCCCGTCTCGCTACAGCGGAGAATTAGAGTCGGAAGATAGCCGTCTTTTCGTTGCCTCTGTTTTGCGCCATAAAGTGGATTCTCTTTTCCAAGTCAATCCCAAATCGAACATTCTGATCATGGGCGATTTCAACGATTACCCCGACAACCGAAGCATCGAAAAAGTGCTTCGTGCCCTACCCGAGTACAGTACCATCCGACCAAAACAATTGTACAATCTCTTTTACACTACACATACAGCCAAAAAGATAGGGTCGTATAAACACAATGGAGAATGGGGCATGCTCGATCAAATTATTGTTTCCACCAACCTTCTGAGCGACACCCTTCATGTGCATACAACCCTTGCATCGGCACACATTTACATGCCTGCCTTTCTGCTCGAAGACGAGACAAAGGGCTTTGGGCAAAAACCATTTCGTACATATATCGGGATGAAATATCATGGTGGATTCAGCGACCATTTACCGGTATATATTGATTTACAATGCCCTCAATAAGCGCTTTTATTTAACACACTTATTATGAAACTTCTTTTTACACTACTTGCATCACTAATTACCCTTACCGTTATGGCACAGATACGTACGGACACTTACCCTACACCAATGGGTGAGTTAAAAGTTACATACATTACTCACGCATCGGTAATGCTACAAATTGATGGGAAAACGATTCACATCGATCCTTACACAAATAATAAAGTAGATTTCGCTCAATTTCCCAAAGCGGATTTATTGTTGATAACTCATGAGCATCCTGATCATTTAGACTCAAAAGCCTACACGAAAATTTTGACTCCAAAAACGAAAGTCATCACAACAAAAACAGTAGCCGCCATCGCCTTTCCTC
Source organism: Paludibacter sp. (assembly GCA_027364655.1). GTDB lineage: Bacteria > Bacteroidota > Bacteroidia > Bacteroidales > Paludibacteraceae > Microbacter. The sequence continues at coordinate 2,224 of DAHXOX010000195.1, forward strand.
ATGCCGAAGTACTTGCTAATGGACAACAGACCCGTTGGGATGGTATCGAAATTGCTGCCGTGCCGGCTTATAACATGGAACATAAACGACCGGACGGTCAATTTTATCACCCAAAAGAAATTGGAAACGGGTATATTCTTTCTTTTGGAACATTTCGGGTTTATATTGCAGGAGACACTGAAAACATTCCCGAAATGAGCCACTTAGGAAAAATAGACATTGCATTTTTGCCTAAGAATTTACCCTATACCATGAGCGACGAACAATTTATTGAGGCTGCAAAACGCATACATCCAAAATACCTCTACCCATATCACTATTTCTCGATAGATCGGGAAGCCCTACGCAAAGCATTACCTGCAGAAATCATTTTAAAGTGAATCTAACAACATATTCTCTAACAAAAAATCTTTTCCTTTATGAATTTAGATGGAGCTATTATCGGACTTATCTCGTTTGTAATCATTGGCTTGTTTCATCCTTTAGTCATTAAAGCAGAATATTACTGGGGACAAAAAAGCCGTTGGGCATTTTTGTTGGTAGGACTATTCACCATTGCTGCTTCGCTTTGGGTACATCAAACTTTGTGGAGCGCCATTTTGGGAGTGTTTGGATTCTCATGCTTGTGGAGCATCAAAGAGGTGAAAGAACAAGAACAACGGGTGAAAGATGGGCGTTTCCCCCAAAACCCCAACAGAGGAAATAAATGAAGCGGTAATCTTCTGCAAAATAATTCGTTTGATAGTTGATTCAAGCAAAAACCAAACTAAGGAATATTAGCACCTAACAGACTTTCAAAAGCCGATGCAAAATTACATTTTTGAACTTCCAATGGAAGTCCGTGATTATGAATGCGATCTACAAGGGATAGTGAATAACGCTGTTTATCAAAACTATTTTGAACATACCCGCCATCAATTTATGTTATCGAAAAAGATTAGTTTTTCGGAGTTGCATCGACGCGGGATAGATGCTGTGGTAGTAAAAGTCGAAATCTCATTTAAACGCTCATTGCTGCCTTCCGATCAGTTTATCTCTAAACTGACACTCAAAAAAGAAGGAGTGCGTTACGTTTTTTATCACGCACTTTTTAGCCGGGATAATAAAACCTTGCACGCATCTGCTCGAATTGAAACAGTGATTTTAGTCAATGGAAAATTGGGATTTACTCCCGAATTGGATCGAATAGTCGACGAAGCTAACACTTTGTAAAAGAACAAAAAAACAAACCATTATATCGGTCGCCTCAATAAATCGGCAAGATATTGTAAGTAAGGTTCAATATGCCGACGACGTTTATGTTCAAAAATATCGTCAACAGTAATCATAATACCGGTATCGAATAGATTCGCAAATTCACGATTGATTCCCGTTCCAAACGTATGCATGGTGGGCGAAAGACCGATATACGCACTGATTAATGCCGGAATATTCACTCCACGCTTACGAACCGCCAAATTGAGTTTGCGATAATTCTCCTCAAAAGTATCTTCGGAAAAGAAATCATCATATTGTCCTTTTTTTTCAACTGGCCGATAATCTTCTTCTTTCAAAGTCAAAAGATGATCATTGTCGGGAAAATATCGATACATGAAATAAAGAATCATGTCACGAGCTTCCGCATCAAACGTAGGATATATGGTCACTTTCCCAATGAGGTAATCAATTTTCTCACTAATGGATATGGCGCCTAATCCATCCCATAAATTGTCAAGTGCAAACAGGCTTTTAGCTCCCATTTTCGACGATTGATAAACCGGCTGAACAAATGCACGGCCTACATCGACCGCTTTCGGCAGAAAATCTTGAATGAATGTTTCGGAAAAATGAAACATGTGCGAGGTGACTAAAATTGGCTGTCCCTTTGCATCAAAAAGAGCATCTTTGCCATGCAAAAACCGGTATCCACCCATTATTTCCTGCGTCTCCTGATTCCAAACGATCAATTGCCGATAAGGCACTTCCATCAAATCAAATTCATCAACATCTTTATCTCGTCCAGTACCGCCGCCTGATTCCCGAAAAGAAATTTCACGCAACCTCCCAATCTCATCCATCACATGCGGAGCTTCATGCGCCGTAACAACATAGATATGATTGTTTGCCTTATTGGTAGGGCGAAGTAGCTTATCAGGAGTCAACTCCTTTATTAATAGTTTTTTATCAACAGGTGGAATGATAGTTGTCATGTGAACAATAAAAAAATCAGGACAAAAGTATAAATAAAAATTGAAATAGATGCGTTATAGCTGCTTTAGTCACATTTTCAGGAATAAAAAAGCGATATGCAATCTTAAATTACCTCCACTTTACGCCACTAAAAAAGCAAAACCCGTCTTATTAAAGACAAGTCATTGTTTATTAATAGATTAAATTATATACATCTTCAACAAAGTAGATACAAACAACGAGAAAATCTGTTCATAACTTGTTGGTAAATAAAAAATTCTTTTCTTGTGGGGAATTGTGGGGAATACAAAAAAGCACTATCTTTACATCTCAATTTGATGAAGGACAAAGATGTATGGTTTTATAGGAAATAGTGAAGCCAAAACCGATGCCAAGGGCAGAATTTTCATTCCTGCTCATTATCGCAAAGCCTTACCCGAGAACGAAAATACGCGATTGGTGATGCGAAAAGATCCTTACAGCAATAGTTTGGTTTTTTATCCAGAGTCCATTTGGAATGAGAAGTTGAAATTGCTTAAAGAAGGACTTAACGAATGGAATCCGACGCACCAATTGGTGTTAATGCAATATGTGGCTGAAGCCGAAGAATTAGATATTGATTCGCAAGGGCGTGTATTAATTCCAAAAAAATATTTACATTTAGTAGGAGTTGAGACCGATGTTTTGTTTGTCGGCATGCTCGACTCTTTTTGTGTTTGGGCAAAAGAAACTTTTGAAAAAGCAAAATACTCTCCTGCAGAGTTCAGTCAATTGCTCCAAACTATTCTCTCGACATCGTCACAAAAAGAAACTCGTTAATTTAAACATAATCCATTTTTGACAGGTCATAGAGAAAAGATTTCACCATCTAATGGTTCGTTTTGTCAACCACTCATCAACAACGTAACCCAATGAACGCATACCACATACCAGCTCTTTTGCCAGAAACCATTGATGGACTGCATATCCATCCCGATGGAATTTATGTAGATGCAACTTTTGGTGGAGGAGGTCATGCACGGGAAATATTGAGTCATTTAAGCAACAAAGGCAAACTGCTTGGCTTTGATCAAGACAAAGAAACCTACGAAAACCGCATTGACGACCCTCGCTTTATATTCGTGCACAGCAACTTCCGTTTTTTATCTAATTTCTTAAAATACCATCACATCACTCAAGTTGATGGCATTTTAGCCGATTTAGGAGTATCGTCCCATCATTTCGACACACCCAATCGAGGCTTTTCGTTTCGTTTTGAAGGAGAATTAGATATGAGGATGAATGGCCAATCTGAGCTAACCGCAGCCACAGTAGTCAACAATTATTCAGAAGAAGAATTATCCTCTCTGTTTTTTCGCTACGGAGAACTCTCCAACGCCCGTAGATTAGCTTCACTCATTGTCAAAGCACGCGCTCAACAACCCATTGAGACCATTCAAGCATTAGTAGAAGTCATTCAGTCGGCTTTCAAATTTGAACGTGAGAAAAAAGAGATGGCAAAAGCTTTTCAAGCATTGCGTATCGAAGTAAATCACGAAATGGAAACCTTGCAGGAATTCTTAGAACAAACACCTTCTTTGCTGCGTGACGGGGGACGCTTAGCCATCATTACCTACCATTCGTTAGAAGATCGTTTAGTGAAAAACTTCCTCCGTAGCGGACGATGCGACGGCGCCATCGAAAAAGACTTTTTCGGTCATACGCAAACTCCTTTTCACGTCATAACGGGGAAACCGATTACGCCATCGGAAGAAGAAATAAACAATAATCCACGTTCACGAAGTGCAAAATTACGTATTGCAGAAAAAGTAGGCGAACAAAAATCCATTTAATTGAGAATAAGAAAATGGCACTGCAAGAAGAACAACCGATACAAGAAACAAAATCAATTCCAAATTGGAACTTTCGTGATCTGATGAGTGGCAAGATATTGACTGCCCCTTTTTTTCGCAAACAACTGCTGTTGTTTATTCTTTTGTGTGGAATTGCCGTTTTTTACATAGACAATCGCTTCACTTGCGAGCAACAAATTGCCACTATCAATAGACTACAAGATGAACTCACCAATGCTAAATATGAAGCATTGACCACCTCCTCCACGCTCATGCAACTCAGTCGGCAATCGCAGGTAGCGGCAATGGTACAAGCCAAAGGATTAGATTTACACGAGTCCATACAACCCGAGATACAAATAACGAAGCCATGAACGAAAGTCGACGCGACATATTGATACGCTTTGGATTGGTATATTTTCTCATTTTACTGATTTTCTTAGCTATTATCATCAAAATCGTGGTCATTCAAACTTCGCAACGACCTATGTGGATGAAATTAGCCGCTTCGCTCACGCAAGCCGATCGCGTAGCTCCGGCTACACGTGGAAACATCTACTCCGAAGATGGCGAACTGTTAGCAAGTACCATTCCAAAGTATTATTTACACATGGATATGCGTACGCAAGCCTTGCATGACACGCTTCGCCATCACAAAACTTCTTTGTTTTATGAAAAAGTCGATTCATTGGCAGCCTGTTTGTCGGCAAAATTAGGAGATAAATCAAAAATTGCCTATAAAAATGCAATGATCAATGCGTATAAAAAGCGTGATCCGCGTTTTTTAGTCTATCCCTATTTAGTTTCTTATTCCGATCTAAAAGAAATTACTCAATTCCCCTTGTTCAATTTGGGGAAAATGCGCAGCGGACTTATCGAAGATATTTATGCTCGCCGTGTTCGCCCGTTTGGCAATATTGGAGCACGCACCATTGGCGATATTTACGGTGATGAATCGCTTGGTGGAAAAAACGGACTTGAACTGGCATACGATTCACTCTTACGAGGAAAAGCCGGATTATTCTCACGTCAACGAATTGCCGGAAGATGGGAAAATGTAGTGCAAATACCACCTGAAAATGGTGCTGACATCATCACAACCCTCGATGCCAACATTCAGGATATCACCGAGAATGCGTTATTGAAAGAACTAAAGGCTATTGATGCCAAAGAAGGTTGCGCCATCGTGATGGAAACAAAAACCGGAGAAATTAAAGCAGTAGCAAATTTGACCAAAACGGCTGATAGCACTTACGCAGAACTTCGGAACGATGCTTTTGCAGACGAAACCGAACCCGGCTCCACCTTCAAAGTAGCTTCTATCATGGCAGCGCTCGATCAGGGACTTATTTCTCCCAATGACACCATTGATACGGGAAAAGGCGTTTACGATTTCTTTGGGCGTAAAATGCACGATTGGAATGAAGATCATGGTGGATTCCACAAGATCACCGTTGCACAAGCAGTTTGGTATTCTTCCAACATTGGCGTTTCTCGCACAATATACAACGCTTATAAAAATAACCCTGCTGCTTATGTCGATAAATTGTATGAAATGAAATTGAATGACCCTATTCATTTTGACATACCGGGAGCAGGCGTTCCTCATATTAAACATCCAGGCGACAAATTCACACATTGGTCTTTGACAACACTTCCATGGATGTCGATAGGTTACGAAGTGCAAATACCCCCTATCTACACATTGACATTCTACAATGCCATAGCTAATAATGGAAAAATGATACGCCCATACTTAGTAAAAGCTATTCAACAAGATGGAAAAACCATTAAAACATTCACAACAAGCACGATTGATGACGCAATTTGTAAACCATCCACATTGGCTATTATTAAACAGATGCTCATCGGGGTGGTGCAACATGGAACGGGAACAACGCTGAAATCGCCGTATGTGCAAATTGCAGGCAAATCAGGGACTGCACAAATTTCAAAGGGCATCAGCGGATACAAGACCGATGGAATAGAACATCAAGTGTCGTTTTGTGGCTATTTCCCTGTTGATGATCCACAATATACTGTAATTGTAGTGATTCGCGACCCAAAAATTGGTTATGCATCAGGAGGAACAATGGCAGGTGCTGTAGTGAAAGAAATTGCCGAGCTGGTGAATGCCAACAAAATTACCATGCAACCTAACGCGATTGCCACTACACCAGCCGATAAAATGCCGGTCATCAAAGGAGGAGATTATAACGACGTAAAAACCGTTTTGTCTCGATTATCCATTAACTTTTTAGGCGACAAAGGTTCGTTTCCATGGGTCACAGCGACTGCCGATAGCAACTATGTGAAAATCCATTCAATGGAAGTTCCCAGAAACTGCATACCAAACGTTATGACGATGGGAGCCAAAGATGCCGTATATTTGTTAGAAAATGCAGGTTTGCATGTTCAGCTAATTGGACGAGGCAAAGTGATCTCACAATCCCTGCCACCAAACAGCGCTTTACAAAAAGGACAAACCATTGTACTGACTTTGCGTTAATTTGATCTATTCTTGAAGTAAATACAGACAACATTTTTTCAATAACCATTCTAACAATTTCCCGATAAATGAATTTACAGTTACTGATTGCACATTGCCCTATCAGCCAAATAATCGGCGAAACAAACCTCGAAATTCAGCAGATCGACTTTGATTCACGCAAAGTAGTGCAAGGATCATTGTTTGTTGCCACACGGGGAACATCGGCAGATGGTCACACTTTTATTGAGACTGCAATTGGAAAAGGAGCCATAGCCATTGTGTGCGAAACGTTACCACAGAATCTTTCGCCAACCATTTGCTATCTTCAAACATCCAACAGCGCGGAAGTCTTAGGACAACTTGCACACTACTGGTTTGGAGAACCTTCGCGACATTTGACATTGGTGGGAGTTACAGGCACGAACGGGAAAACCACCATTGCCACATTGCTTTACCAGCTTTTTCTGAAAGAGGGTTTTGCATCAGGTCTTCTTTCCACTGTTCGCAACTATATCAACGAGCGTCCCATCGAAGCCACTCACACCACGCCTGACGCGTTGGAATTAAATGCTCTTTTAGCTGAAATGGTAGCTGCCGGGTGCACTCATGCTTTTATGGAAGTCAGCTCACACTCGATCGATCAACGCCGCATTGCAGGATTGGCGTTTGCCGGTGCTATTTTTACCAACCTGACGCGTGACCATATCGATTATCACCTGACATTTGAGAATTATCTCAAAGCTAAAAAACGATTCTTCGATGACCTTTCCCCCGAAGCGTTTGCATTGACTAACTCCGATGATAAAAACGGCAACGTGATGCTGCAAAACACCAAAGCGAAGAAATTCACGTATGCCACGCGTACTATGGCCAATTTCAAAGGAAAGATCATTGAAGAGAGTTTTGAAGGTATGCTACTAAAGATGAACGATTACGAAATTTCCGTCCCGTTCATCGGACGATTCAACGTATCAAATCTGTTAGCGGTTTTTGGAGCAGCGGCTTTGCTTGGTATTTCTGAAACAGAAGCCTTAAAACAATTGAGTACACTTCACCCTGTTTCCGGCAGATTCGAGTCACTTCGTTCCCCAAAAGGATATACAGCCATCGTTGACTACGCTCACACTCCCGACGCACTAAACAACGTGCTGTCCACCATCAACGACATTGTAAAAGGGAAAAATGAAGTTATTACGGTTGTTGGTTGCGGCGGAAATCGCGACAAAGGGAAACGCCCGATGATGGCCAAAGAGGCAGTAATGGCAAGTACAAAAGTAATCATCACCTCTGACAATCCGCGCGATGAAGAACCAATGGACATCATCAACGACATGGTTGCCGGGTTGGATACAAACGACAAAAAACGCACCTTAATACTTGCTGACCGTGAACAAGCCATTCGCACAGCCTGCATGATGGCAAAACAAGGCGATATCATTCTTATAGCAGGCAAAGGCCATGAAGATTACCAGATTGTGAAAGGCGTGAAACATCATTTCGATGACAAGGAAGTGGTGCGGGCATGTTTCGACGCAGAATTATAACTCTATTTTTCAAATTCCGATAATTCATTTCAACTATGCTCTACTATTTATTCCAATATCTTCACACATTACATGTTCCAGGAGCGGGCTTGTTTAGTTTTATTTCGTTCCGAGCAGGCATGGCGTTTATCTTTGCGATGCTTTTTGCTACGTTGTTTGGAAGAAAAATCATTGATTATTTGCAAAAGAAACAGATTGGCGAAACCATTCGCGAAATGGGCTTAGAGGGCCAGTTGGCAAAAAAAGGAACTCCAACCATGGGTGGAATCATCATTATCTTTTCGATTGTTGCACCCATGTTATTGTTCAGCATTTTAGACAATATCTATACCATTTTGATGCTCGTTGCCACTATTTGGATGGGATGTATCGGATTTCTTGATGATTATATCAAAGTGTTTCGCAAAAACAAAAAGGGATTAAACGGTATATTTAAAATTGTAGGACAAGTTGGACTTGGATTAATCATTGGGCTAACCCTTTACTTAAGTCCTGCTGTAATGATACGTGAAAATGTAGGCGTAAAATATGCAGGCGACACCGAAGAAGTGGTTCTCTATCGTAATTATGACTTCAAATCAACACAAACTACCATTCCATTTGTAAAAAATCACAACTTGGACTATGCTGACGCCTTTCGTTTTTTAGGCGATAAAGCACAAGACTGGGGTTGGATACTCTTCATTTTAGTCACCATCTTTATCGTGACAGCCGTTTCAAACGGAGCCAACATGACCGACGGATTAGACGGATTAGCTACAGGATCGTCAGCCATCATTGGAGTTACATTGGGCATACTGGCTTATTTGTCGAGTAATGTGAACTACGCATCATACCTCAATATCATGTACATTCCCAATGCGGGAGAATTGGTGGTTTTTGCGGCGGCATTTATTGGCGCAACAGTCGGTTTCTTGTGGTATAATTCATTTCCCGCACAAGTATTTATGGGAGATACGGGTAGTTTAACGTTAGGTGGCATCATAGCCGTGTTTGCCATCATCATTCACAAAGAGTTGCTGATTCCCATTCTTTGCGGAGTCTTTTTGGTAGAAAACTTATCGGTGATGATGCAAGTAAGTTATTTCAAAATTACCAAGAGAAAATATGGCGAAGGTCGAAGGATATTCAAAATGGCTCCTCTGCACCATCATTTTCAAAAACAGGGCAATAGCGGCATTCAGGCGCTTATCCAACGTCCCACTATAGCTGTGCCTGAATCGAAAATAGTGATTCGTTTCTGGATTGTAGGATTAATCTTAGCTGCACTTACCATCATTACACTCAAAATGAGATAAAAATCAATTATTTTGACATGAACAAGGAGAAAATAGATATTGTAGTTTTGGGTGCAGGCATTAGCGGTATTGGAGCTGCAGTGCTGGCAAAAACCAAATGCTTTACCGTGTTTGTTTCAGATAATGGCGCCATTTCAGATGATGACAAAGCCATGTTGACTCAATATGATATTCCATGGGAAGAAGGCAAACATACGGAATCCATTATTTTATCAGCCGGCGAAGTGATCAAAAGCCCGGGCATTCCTCAAAAAGCGCCAATCATTCAACAACTGCGAGCAAAAGGAATCTCCATTATTTCAGAAATTGAATTTGCCAAACGCTACACGACAGCCAAAATGATCTGCATCACGGGCAGCAACGGGAAAACCACGACTACCTCACTTATTTATTTCACCTTAAAAAATGACGGATTGAATGTCGGGTTGGCTGGAAACATTGGACAAAGCCTTGCTTTTCAAGTAGCAACATGCAGTTATGATTATTACGTGGTCGAGCTAAGCAGCTTTCAATTGGACGACATGTACGACTTCAAAGCCGATATTGCCATTTTATTGAACATCACGCCTGACCATTTAGATCGCTACAATTATCAGTTTCAAAATTATGTCGATGCAAAATTTCGCATCACACGCAACCAGACGGCAGACGATATCTTTATTTATTGGGATGACGATCCGGTGATCACCGCTGAACTGGAAAAGCGGGACATTCAAGCCCAACGATTTCCATTTGCTCTTCAGAACAAAAATAACGAAAAAGCTTATTTACAAGACAATCAACTTGTCTTTAATACACCCCCTAATACTTTTGCCATGCCACACGAAGAAATCGCGTTGCAAGGGATTCACAATCTGTACAACTCAATGGCGGCTGGGTTGGCAGTATCCTCCATCAACGTAAAAAAAGAGACCATACGCGATTCGTTTCGCAATTTTCAGGGAGTCGTCCATCGCTTGGAATATGTTGCCACAGTGCGTGGTATTCGCTTCGTCAACGATTCGAAAGCTACCAATGTGAACTCGTGCTGGTATGCTTTGCAAAGCATGAAAACGCCTGTTGTTCTTATCCTTGGAGGAACCGACAAAGGCAATGATTACACCGAAATTGAATCGTTGGTCGATGAAAAAGTGCACACCTTAATCTTTCTTGGAACTGACAACAGCAAACTCCATGCGTTTTTTGATAAAATGGGAAAGAAAATCGTCGATGTACGCTCCATGAAAGATGCCGTAAAAGCTGCTTACGAGAATGCTAATAAAGGGGAAACGGCGTTGCTTTCACCTTGTTGCGCAAGTTTCGATTTGTTTAAGAACTATGAAGATCGCGGCGATCAATTCAAACAGTGTGTAAGAAGTTTGTAATAAAGTCAGTGTCTTTAATCTGAAAAAATTAATATGTTATTCTATTCATCTAAAAATATCAGTCATTGGTCGTATTGGCATCGTAAGGGGATGCTATGGGTTAACAGCTTGTGCGGGTTGGCTTTGGCAATCATCATCATGGGCGCTGTCTTTGGAATTGAATTTTCCATCCATAGCTTCCTGTCCCCGATTCGAATCATTGCTCTCATTGTAGTGGTATTTGCCTGCGGCTTTGTTTTCGGCTGGCTCGCATGGACTGAAAACGAAGCCATGTATCACGACTGGTTAAAGAAACAATCTCATCGCACGAAAAAACAACTTACTGACGATCCAAATACATAACAAGCTATCGATGTTCAACCGTTCTACGACATAAAACCATTCATCATGAGAGATTTCTTCAAAAAATACCTGCAAGGCGATCCCGTAATATGGACAGTCTTCTTTTTGCTTTGCATGATCTCCATCGTGGAACTGTACAGCGCCAGTAGTTCGCTGGCTTTTCGCGCCTCAAACCATGCCGCACCCATACTTCGACACATCGCCTTTCTTACCATTGGAAGTTGCTTTGTCATCATCGTGCACATGATCAACTATAAAAAGATAAACAAAATAGCGTATGTGATTCTGGCTCTTTCTATTGTAGCGCTTTTCTTTGCCATCATCAAAGGTATTTCGGCAAACGATGCAAAACGATGGATCGGGATTGGTAGTTTTCAGTTTCAACCTTCAGAGTTTGCCAAGTTAGCGTTAATCGTCGTAGTAGCCGATCTCATTTCAAAAGGAACAACACCTGAAAAGCTGAGCAAGAATTTCAAACACATTGTCATTCTAACGTTAGTAATTTGTGGATTGATTTTTCTGGAAAATTTATCGACTGCCCTCATTCTTTTTAGCGTCATTTTTCTGATGATGATTATCGGTCGTGTCCCTTTCAAGAAATTGGGTAAATTGCTTGGAGGATTACTTTTGGTTGTGGCATTTTTTGTGTTGATCATGCATCTTGTACCCAAAGAAAAAGTATGGAAAGGATTTGATCGCTTCTACACTTGGGAATCGCGAATAGCGCAATTTGCACATCCCAAACAAAACCAGGCAAAGTATGTGATTACAGATGAGAATTACCAGGTCATGCATGGAGAGATTGCCATTGCACGCGGTGGTTTATTTGGTGTTTTACCGGGAAACAGCATGGAACGTAATTTTCTTCCTCAAGCCTATGCCGATTATATTTATGCTATCATTGTAGAAGAGTTGGGGTTGGTAGGCGGTTTGTTCGTCATGGCACTGTATCTTTTTCTCCTCTTTCGAGCGGGACAAATTGCCTGGCGATGCAATGATACGTATCCTTCGATTTTAGTCATTGGCCTTACCTTAATGATTGTGTTACAAGCATTGGTAAGCATGGGCGTTACTGCACATTTAGGACCTGTGACTGGACAACCGCTCCCAATGGTTAGCCGAGGTGGAACTTCTATTATTGTGACAAGCGTCTATTTCGGTATCATTCTTAGTGTAAGCCGCTATGCCCGAAGAGGTAAATCACCAAACGATACGAACTCCACGAACGGAAATCCATCATGACATGGATACTGTCAGGTTCTGCACCCAGTGGTCATCGTCCTGCTCAGCAAGTGTCGGGTTAGGATGACAGAATATCCATTACTTAAACAGGCTCCCTTTATCAGAAAAAAATCTGTAGTGCCCAAACCTCCAACTCAAAAAAAATGAAGTGGCTGAAATTTATAAGTTTATGACCGGATAGCTGCAAAATGAGTTAACCTCCTATTGCCTTTGAAGTTCCCGATTCCTTCAGTCTTAACTCCTTTAGCCTTTATACTCATGGGTTCTATTGATGGCAATCCTCCAATTGCACTGGAGGTTATGCACATTTAGTCCTACGGACAAGTTTGGCAAGATGATTGTCTAGAAAACGACTTCAGGATAAATATTGGATACTCCACCAACCTGTTTATGAGTATTGTCCGGTGAGTTTATTTGTTATCCCACCTATTTCCCCGTTATTTCCACAAGTTTCTACAGTTTGCAAAAATATCAAATAACTGATTGTTATTAAATTACATATTGTGGCATAATTGTTGTATAGTGTTTGTTGTAAATAACCGTTATATTACGGACGCTTTTTTACCGAACGAATAATTCATAGATACGATGTCTTTTGAAATAAGAAATAAAAGAGCCATAAGACCTAAATATTAAGTTATTAATAGCTTATACATACTGACAGAGACGCTGGGAATATATTACAAACCATTAAATTCACCAAAATGAGAAAAATTAAATTTTATGTAGCTATTGCCGTACTTGCCATCGTGACGGCATCGTGTGTCGAAAATTCGACAAAATACAAAGCTGTTGTTGCACAACGGGATTCATTGGCAATGCAAACGCAATCCTTAGACTCCTCCTACAATCAAACCCTTGTCTTTTTGAATGATATCGAAGCAGGTTTTGCCAAGATAAATCAAAACGAAAGTGAGATGAAGGTTAACCTCAAAGGGGTAGAAAATTCTACGAGTAGAAAAGAACGGATTGGAGCTCAGATGCTGCAGATCAAACAAACCATGGAGCAGAACAAAGCAAAGATTAAGGCACTACAGCACCTTGCTGCTAAAAACAAGAAAGCAAATGCTATGTTGGAAGAAACGATTAAACGGCTACAAAGCGAACTGGATGCACAAAATACTCAGATTCAGTCTTTGCAAGCAGAACTTGAACAGAAAAATATTAAAATTACCGAGCTGAATACTACCGTGGCAGCGCAGGGCAAGAACATTGCAGATCAAAATAATGTGATTGAACAACAAAAATCAACCATGAAGGATCAGGAAATGAATCTGAATACGGTATGGTACTGCGTATCTACGCTAAAACAGCTTAAGGAAGAAAAAATAGTAACCGGTGGTGGTCTTTTCCAATCTAAGAGATTATCGGCTAACGCTTTTGATCCAAAGTACTTTACTCAGGTCGATTTAAGAAACATTTCGTCCATACCGACCAACAGCAAAAGGGTAAAAATACTTTCCTTGCACCCTACTGATAGCTATAAATTAGTAAAAGGACCCGATAAAAAGATTACGATTGAGATCACCAATTCATCCAAGTTTTGGAGCGATTCCAAATACCTGATTGTGCAAATATAATTTTTGCAGATTAATGATATTCAGTTAATAGAGCGATTCTGTTTTTGAAGGGGATAAAAATATCCATGATTTTTTTTATCTTTGTTCCCTATATGAAACAGAGAATTCTCATAATCGAAGATGACACCACCTTTGGCACTATGTTGCAAAGCTGGTGTCATCGTCATGGTTTTGAGGCAGAATTATGTTCCGGTATTTCATTGGCACAAGCAGAACTAACCCAAAAAAAAATTCATCTAGTGCTGAGTGATTTGCGTTTGCCCGATGGCGACGGCATTATGTTGCTGCACTGGATGCGGGATCGAAAGATGGATATACCTGTTATCGTGATGACAAGCTATGGAGAAATCCAAAGTGCAGTGGCAGCGATGAAACTTGGTGCAAAAGATTTTCTGGAGAAACCGATGAATCCCTCTATCTTGAAAGAGAAAATAGAACTAGCTCTTTCTGAAAAACCTGCTGCAGCAAAAACGATCACTCCCGTTGTCAGCGATATGATTCTGGGCAAAAGTGCCGAAGCCAAGCAAATGTACGATCACATCCTGAGGGTTGCTCCTACCCGTATGTCGGTATTGATCGTCGGCGAAAGTGGTACAGGGAAAGAATATGCAGCACGAATGATTCACGAAAACAGCCCACGTCGAAACAAGCCCTTTATTGCAGTCGATTGTGGTAGTTTGTCACGCGAACTGGCTCCGAGCGAACTGTTCGGACACCTGAAAGGATCGTTTACATCGGCTATCGAAAATAAAACAGGCGTATTTGAGCAAGCTGATCAGGGAACGGTCTTTTTGGACGAAGTGGAAAACCTTTCGTATGATGTGCAGGTACAATTGCTCCGCGCGTTGCAAGAACAAAAAGTACGTCCGGTAGGATCGGCCAAAGACAGCAAAGTGGATGTGCGTATTCTTGCTGCTACGAATGAAGATTTGGGAACTGCTATTGCCGAAGGACGTTTTCGTGAAGACCTGTATCACCGCCTAAATGAATTTCCCCTCTTCGTTCCACCTATCCGCGATCGCAAGGGAGATATCGAGATATTTGCCAACGAGTTTCTTCGTCAGGCCAATGAAGAACTGGAAAAATCGGTGAAGGGATTTTCACCTGAAGCGATGGCTCTGTTCGAAAAGCATCACTGGAGCGGGAACTTGCGCGAATTACGCAATATGGTGCGACGGCTGGTATTGTTTGCTTCGAATGATATGATCACACCTGACGATATTCCTGCTTTTACTCCATCTCCATCGGCAAACAACGATCTGGCACTGCAACCTGAAAACGAACGCGAACAGATAGAGAATGTGCTGCGCAAAGCGAGAGGCAATAAAACATTAGCCGCTCAGTTGCTGAAAGTCGACCGCAAAACGCTCTATAACAAAATGCACCTCTACGGCATCAAACTTTAATTGATAGAATCGTTTCCACATCTTTTTGCCATCCTTCGTAAACCCTCCCACGCTGAACATCCATACGACGTAAAGCCTCTGTCGGATAGCCAAGCAAAACAAACATGGGTAACATTTTGTGACAGATGGCCTGAGCCTTATTGAAGTCGGCATCTGTAAGAGTTTGCTTCAGGATTACATAATTTTCGGCAGTAGAAGTTCGAAATAATTCCTTGATCTCTTCCTCGTCTTCTTCCAAAAAACTATCGTTAGCATACTCTCCTTCCCCAAACATCTCGCGCAACGATTCCATGGTAAAAGGTTTTTGCAAAAAACCGTCGAATCCAAGCTGAGCGGCTTTTTCAACCGTAAAATCACTATGCCCTGTCATCACGATTACCGGAACATTTCCTGACAAAGCCAAAATATCCAGTCCCGAAAGTTCCCCCATTTCCAAGTCGGTTAATATCACGTCGAAGTCGTTTTCCACTACCTTATGTCCCAATCGAGTGAGCATGTCACGTGCCATGCCTGCTACTACCGGATCGTCATCATGCACGGCAATTCTTTTTGTTCCCTGTTTGATCTTTTTCTCTGCTTTCAGACAGGGAATCGTTACCTTAACGGTGGTGCCTTTACCAACCTGTGAGGTTATATGAATGGTTCCTCCAAGCAAATCAACCAACCCTTTCACCACATACATTCCCAGTCCGGTACCATGCGCCAGAGAGTTGTTACTTTCCACCCGTGAGAACGGTTCATATATTTCTTCCAATTTGTCGTCCGGAATTCCTGCGCCTGTATCCTTAACTTCAATGCAGAGTTGCTGATTGGCATAAGTCGTTGTCAGTTGTATCTCACCTGCACGCGTGTATTTGATAGCATTCGACACCAGGTTGATCGTGATTTGCTTTATTTTCATCTGATCGGAAGTGAGTCGAATTTTATCCGATGAAAAGACAAAGGCGACACTTTTTGCTTCAGCCAGCGGCAAAAACATTTGTCCGATCTCTTCGCTCAACTCATCGAGAGAAAAGGAGGTTGAGGTAAGTTGTAAGGAGCCTTGTTCGAGGCTGGAATATTCCAACAGATTTTCCAACAAAGCCAAAATATGTCGGGCAGAGTTTTGCATCGATTGGATGTCCTCTCCCTTCTGACGGCGAAGTTCCAGATAACCGAGAATCGATCCCAACGGACTTTTAATATCGTGGGAAACGGACAATAACAGTTTGTGCCGACTCTCCATCACCTGCCGGATACGATCGCGCGCCTCTTTGCCTTTGTTTACATCGTAGATAATGAGCAGAATAAACAACAGAATCAATCCTAATGCAACAATTCCGCCTATAATCGAGAGGGTATAGTTCCGATTGATTGTATGTTCGCTTTGTTCAATGGAGGCAAGTACCGAATTGAGCGTCTGTCTGTGTAGCTCCAGAAGCAAGCTTGCAACTTGCGTGGAAATCTCTCTGTCGGACATAATCTGATTTGCCACTTGCTGTTCGATCGCTCGGATATTTTTCTCATAACGTTTACCTGCAACAAGAACCAAATTCTTTACTTCCAAAAGAATGGGAGAAGAGCTGGTATTTCCCATACGCACCGTATCGACGCGTAGGTTGGAAACCACCATCGTGGCATTTTTCTCAGGACTAAATACCTCTTTGAGTCTTTTGAAGAAATTCTTTTTCTTTCCTGAAGGTTTATAAACCGTGTCTTGCCGAATGGTGACAATGCGCGAGGTGACGGGTTGTTGCGGTTTATATTGTCGAATGCGTTCGCTGATTGGAGTAAGCGGATTTTCATTATCTAACAGTCGGTTCAGTTCCGAGATATTGGAAGTTTGACGGGCGAGAAGATTTTTGATTTGTTGTAACTTTTCTTTTCCGACGGGTTCGATGACAGCGAGAGTGTCAATCAATGCGTTAATAGAGATAAGCTTCTTTCTAAAGTTATTGATGTAAGTTGTATCGTGAGTAGAAACAAAAAGGCTCACCGACGATTGCGCGTCACTTACAGCATAAATCAATTCGCTATTCAACATAAGTACCTGATGCTGTTTCTCTACCTCAACCTGCTGACTATTGATATTCCTTCGCATATTGTAAAGAAATATCAACATCACTGCAACAGCAATTCCTGTGATAATGTATAAGCCGGCAGCCTTGATACGAATTTTACTTTCGATATTCATCATACAAAGTTAGAGATAATTCCTCTGATACAACAAGTCAATACAAATTCAACCATCAAAAGGCTACTCACAATGCAAATTGAAAGTAGCCTTCTTATGATATGTTGTCAGTTTAACCCGGCGTCGCTATTTCACAACTACCGTGCCCAGATTCGTATCGCTTCCAAATGACACGTTGGCTGTCGTTGTTTTTGTAACAACCGTGGTGTCCATCGGCATAAACTGAACGGTGTAACTGCCTGCGGTAAACCCTGAAAGCTGAAAATAATTACCTTTGGTTGTATCCGACACAGTCGAAGTGGTGTCTGTCCCATTAATCACAAATACTTTTGTAGACAAGTTGGAAGGAGAAACATTGCCTTTGATAGAAGAGGTTGCTTCTACTACAAAAGCTCGCAAAACAGGCTTCAGCAAATATACTCCGTTACCGTTTACAAATATAGACCTTCCGATATTGAAGTCAATCATGATGGAATAGTCGCCTGATGATGGAACCGATGAATCAACGTTAATCTTGATTCCCGATTGCTGGCCGCTTGGTATGGTCAGTGCATGGGTAGTACCATCCAGCAAGGTCACAGAATTGTCGCTTCCTAAAACCAACCGTACTTGCTTAATCGCAGTATTGTTCGGTAAAATGATTTGCGACAATAACGTACTCTCTCCATTCATCAATAATTTCAGGTCATACACTCCGGGCACAAACGAAGTAACTTTCGTAATCGACGAATCAGCCGTCACATAATCAATTTCATTAATTTGAACATTTACTTTCGTAAATTGAAAGAATTGCAAGGCTGGAGCATCCGTCAGTAAGAATGATACCGTTTGTGGCGAACTCAAGGTTTTATCAGTGTGACAGGATAACAATGTCACTACACCAATCAAGACAATAAAAAACTTCACTGTTTTCATAATCATTTCATTTTGAATTTTGTCTAATCTAATTTTCCTAAATAATAAAGGAGATAATTTCCCATTTAATAAGCTGTTGCATTTATTTTTTTTCATCATCTTTCCGATTATCAGAATATCACCGAAGCAAGTGGCATACAACATCCTATATTGTGGCTACAATTGCACTGTCAATCCAAATTTTCCGTCGGCAAAAGCGTTGCCACCTCCAAATTCTAAGTTGAGCGCCACGCGTCTTGAGATAAAGTAGCGAGCTCCAATCTGGGCTCCAAGCCCTAAACCAGAGGTGTATGATCCCTGATAGGTGTCTGGTGAATTCCAAATATAAAAGCCAACATTTAAGCCGGCATATAGATCCCAGTTTCGGGGAATAGAAAGTAAATTGTTAAAGTGATAATTAAAATTTCCCGCAAGCCCCTCAATTGAGTGATTGTAATAAATATTGTTCCACTCGTCGTGATAAGAACGGTAGGTTAATTCGCCACCCAGGGTAACATCATCACTTACGGCATAGTCTAACCCAACATAGAGAGGAACTCCCCAATCGGAAAAACCAACGCCGAAGTTCATCTGCGTTTTACCCATGGGCAACGAATTTTGCCCGAATGTCAGTACAGCAAAAAAAGCAAATGCT
>DAHXOX010000215.1 GCA_027364655.1 Paludibacter sp.
GTTCATCAAAAAATACATGTACCGATTGATCTTCTACCTTTAAATCAGTTATCTCAAAATAATCAAATAACTCAGATGGTAAAACAAGTTTTAATAAATCCTGATAGAGTTCTGTAGTTGCAGTCATAGTCTCTTTTTTCCTGCAAATATCAATCTTTTTATCTTTCCCCACAACAATGTCATCTGATCCAACTTTAGTATTTTTTAAGTTCTACTCAGTCATATATTCTATGCAATCTCATTTTATCATTGTACTTTTGTCAATCTTGTTACTGATTAATTACATGACAATGGCAGTGTTCGATTAATCTCGATGTACATAATTGATTGATATATTAGGGGTAAAAAACAATCTAAAATATGAAACAATGAAACGACGTGATTTTCTTTTGTCGGCTGCATTAACTGGAGTGGCTTCAACGTTACGTTTTGACAAATTGGAAGCTGCTTTGCGAAACAACAAAGTATCAGTGACATCAACTCCAGATTTAGTAGCTGTTATGGGTGGTGAACCAGCAATAATGTTAGAACGCGCATTGGCAAAGTTTGGAGGAATTCATGCTTTTGTGAAAAGGGGACAAAATGTTGTTATCAAACCTAATATTGGTTGGGACAAAACGCCGGATTTAGCGGCAAATACCAATCCTGATCTGGTAGCGGCTATGGTACGTCAGTGTTATTCTGCCGGCGCTAAGCGAGTAGAAGTGTTCGACCATACTTGTAATCAATGGGATCGGTGTTATGTGGATAGTGGTATAAAAAGGGCGGTAGAATCGGCTGGAGGAATCATGGTACCTGCAAATGATCAGAGTTTTTATAGGGCTGTTTCTATACCCCAAGGTATGAAGTTGAAACAAGCATCTATCCACAAATCATTGCTCGATTGTGATGTTTGGTTTAATATGCCCATCTTGAAAAATCATGGAGGAGCTAAAATGACTATTTCTATGAAGAATTACATGGGTATTGTTTGGGATAGAGAGTATTTTCATAAGACTGACTTGCAACAATGTATTGCTGATATTTGTACTTTTCAAAAACGTCCAGCATTGAACATTGTGGATGCTTATCGCATTATGTTTAAAAATGGACCTCAAGGAAAATCACTTGCTGATACAGCATTATTGAAGACATTAATTGTTTCACCTGATATTATTGCTGCCGATGCAGCCTCCGTGAAATTTTTTAATCAAGTGCAAAAGATGAATATAAATGAGGTTGGACATATCTCTAAAGGCCAGGCTTTACATTTAGGAACAGAAGACTTGAGTAAATTGCGCATTGATCGGATTACAATATAATTTTTTTGATATTTCCAGGAAATTTCCATGAAAATAAATAGTTTGAAATGGGGGCGTGTGGTGTTGGCATGTTTAGTGTTCATCCCAACGGTTTTGTTTTTTATTGATGTGTTCCATCTGATGCCTTTTAAGTGGAGAGTTATACTGCATATTCAGTTTGTACCTGCTCTGCTGAGTGGGCTGTGGGGAATCGTGATTTTTATTTTTGCTTTGACTTTGCTTTTTGGACGAATTTATTGTTCCGTCATTTGTCCGGCTGGTGTGTTGCAAGACTTTTTTAGTAGATTGACCGCAGGAAAAAAGAAGCGTAAACAAAAACGCGTATTGAAATATGCGAAACCTAAAAATTGGTTGAGATACTCCATTCTCATTCTGACGATTGGCTCATTTGTGCTTGGGAGCGGTGCTTTGGTTGTTTTGCTTGATCCGTATAGTAACATGGGTCGCGTGCTGGCAAATTTAGTTCGCCCTGCCTTGATTCCATTGAACTCGTTTGTTGTAAATAAAGCTTTTGCCATGGGAAATTATTCCATATTGCCAGTGACTGCTTCCGGAATGTCTGTGGTTGCCATTGTCGTTTCTGCTCTTTTTCTGATTACTATTGCTGTAATATCTCTTGTGCGTGGGCGACTCTATTGCAACACGATTTGTCCGATTGGCACTTTTCTTGGATTGATTTCTCGTTTTTCATTGTTTCGTGTTGTGATTGATGATTCAGCCTGCACTCATTGTGGTGTCTGCGCCAGAAGCTGCAAATCACAATGTATTGATTCCAAACAAAGTGCAATTGATTATTCGCGATGCGTGACTTGCTTCAATTGTCTTACTTCGTGTACTCAAAATGCAGTTAGTTATCAATTTATAGGGATTGGAAAACATTTATCTACCGTAGAGAAGCCTGTTGAAAAAGTGGTGAATATGCATCGTCGCCAGTTTCTTACTCTAAGTACAACTGCCATCGTCATGGCACCTTTTGCTATGGGTCAATCCAAGAAGGTGACTACTGAAAAATTGCCAATTATGCCTCCTGGTGCGGGCAAACGCGATCATTTTAATATGACTTGCACTTCGTGTCATGCATGTGTTACCCAATGTCCGTCAAATGTGTTAAAACCATCAGTGTTTGATTATGGGTTGATGGGGTTGATGCAGCCTATAATGTATTATGACAAAGGGTTTTGCCAACCAAACTGTACTATTTGTATGGATGTTTGTCCTTCGGGTGCATTAACAGTGTTACCATTGAAAGAAAAACAGATGACGCAGATTGGAATGGCTCATTTTACTCTTGAAGAGTGCGTGGTGTATACAAATCATACCGATTGCGGATCCTGTTCGGAACATTGTCCAACACAAGCTGTAAGCATGGTCGATTATAAGGATGGATTGCGTATTCCTCATGTCACTCCCGAAATCTGCATTGGTTGTGGTGGTTGTGAGTATGCTTGTCCGGCTCGTCCCAAAGCCATTGTGGTACATGCCAACTATGATCAACAATGGGCACAAAAACCATCAAAAGGAAAGATGAAAGACGTCAAAGTAGAAGGTTTTGGATTCTGATTTTCCAAGTCTAAAGACAACAAAGGGAATTCCTTTTATGGAGGAGTTCCCTTTGCCTTTTTGTGTTGATTCCAACGGGTTGTTTAGTCGTTGCTTTTTCCCCGAATATCGACACGACGGATTTTGCCGCTAATCGTTTTTGGAAGTTCATCGACAAATTCAATAACACGTGGATATTTATATGGTGCGGTTACTTTTTTGACGTGTTCTTGTATTTCCTTAATCAGTTGTTCTCCTGCTTTCTCTTTATATTCAGAAGATAATACGATGGTGGCTTTTACGACTTGGCCACGCACATCGTCAGGAACACCCGTGATAGCACATTCCACTACGGCAGGGTGAGTCATAAGTGCGCTTTCAACCTCAAACGGACCAATGCGATAGCCTGAACTTTTAATCACATCGTCCGTGCGTCCCACAAACCAATAGTAACCATCCTGATCGCGCCATGCAACATCGCCTGTGTGATAAAGATGGTTTTGATAGACACTTTGTGTTAGGGCTTCATCATGATAATAACCCATAAAGAGGCCTACCGGATGCCAACGATCTGTTCGCAATACAATTTCCCCTTGTTCTCCATCTTCAGCTGAACGTCCGTCGGGAGTGATAAGATCCATGTCGTACGCTGGATTTGGAATACCCATCGATCCTGGCTTAGGCTCCATCCATGGGTAAGTAGCAATGGTAAGCGTGGTTTCTGTTTGACCGAAACCTTCCATCAGTTTGAGACCAGTCAGTTGGTAGAATGTTTCAAATACAGCCGGATTGAGTGGTTCGCCGGCAATGGTGCAATATTTCAGCGCAGATATATCATACTTTGACAGGTCTTCGCGAATTAAAAAACGAAAGACAGTCGGTGGTGCGCAAAAGGATGTCACTTTGTGCTTCGCGAGAATGGACAACAATTCGGCAGGAACGAATTTGTCGTGATCATAGACAAAAACAGCTGCTCCCGCAATCCATTGTCCGTAAAGTTTGCCCCATACTGCTTTTCCCCAACCGGTATCTGCTACCGTGCAATGAAGGCTATCCTCATGTAGATTTTGCCAATAAGAAGCTGTCACAATGTGTCCTAATGGATAGGTGAAATTGTGAATCACCATTTTAGGATTTCCTGTTGTGCCGGAGGTGAAATAGAGCAACGAGATGTCATCGTTCGTGTTTACATGTGCCGGT
Source organism: Paludibacter sp. (assembly GCA_027364655.1). Classification (GTDB taxonomy): domain Bacteria; phylum Bacteroidota; class Bacteroidia; order Bacteroidales; family Paludibacteraceae; genus Microbacter. The sequence goes on from DAHXOX010000215.1 coordinate 4,041, forward strand.
CGTTCAAAAGGTTTTGAACGGCGAATTCCTTCTTGAAAATTGTGCCAATCGCCAGGATAGATACCGCCTACCGAAACCACATGTTTGACAGTTGGCGATTCGGGCAGAGCATCATTGACATGTTGAATGACTTCCGGTTCGCCTACAGCTACAATCATTTTAATGTCGGCAGCATTTGATCGATAGACAATGTCTTTCTTTGTGAGTAAGTGCGTGGCGGGAATGCAGATGGCACCTAATTTATGCAAGGCTAAGATGGAAAACCAAAACTCATAACGCCGCTTTAAAATCAACATAACCATATCGCCTTTTCCAATGCCTAACTGTTGAAAGAAAGTGGCCGTGATATCACTGTAATGCTTTAGTTGTGCAAAGGTGAAGTCAAGGTGCTCGCCTTTGTCGTTTGTCCAGCAAAGCGCTCGTTTTTCGGGAGCAATGCGTGCCCATTCATCCATTACATCGTAGGCGAAATTGAAGTCGTCCGGAACGTTGATATGAAAGTTTTGAACGAAGTCGTCTAACGAAGTGAAATGGGTTTTAGAAAGAAATTTTGATAGCATGGAATTATGTTTTGGCAGGTTTTTCAATATGTTCTTTATGTAATGTTCAAAAAACAGAGGATTATCCGTTGAAACTGATGGTTGCTGCAATTGCTTCATCAAACAAACCATCAATTTGTTCACTCAGTTTCATTGTGTTGGCAATGAGTGTTGCCATGGAGCAAAACCGGAGTTCTACTTCAGGTTCCATTGTGCTTCTATTTAATAATTGGGGTAAAATAGGATGATCTCCTATGGCAAATTGCCATTGGGAAGCCGTAATTGGTTCAATATAATTTGTGGAATTGATATATACCCGAGCTTCTTTTTCATTAAAATAAGAGGCTTCTATTCTCCGGTTATCGGTTATTGCCTGATAGCGAGGGGTGTTTTCCTGATTACTCAATAAAGATTGGTGAGCATGGAGTGCGATCAATTGTTGCCCTTTCAAAGCAAGTTGATCAAACACTGATCGGTCAATGGGAAATGGAATCCGTGGTAACGCGTTGTTTTGATGTTGTGCAGCGATTGCTTGATAGTGACTACTCCACAGTATGGCGTAGAGATAATAAAACAGTGTTTCGGCTTCTATTTTTTTCCCGTAGCCGGTAGCTAATTGTTTCAGCAATTGTTTGTCCATGTTATACGAACTTTGAAGGTATGTTTCTTCGGGTTCAAACAAGGATAACATGGTTTGTCGAGGTTGTTTACTTTCCAATTCCGTTGTCCCAAAAAGGTGAAGCGGAAATAGAAATTCGCTGACAGTGGGGTGATTGGACAAGAAAGGATGTGCGATGAAATGTGTGGTAACGAAACAAGAAAAAGCCATCTCCCCTTTTCCGCGTAGTGTGTTTTGAGCAATGACCAACGCCATATTAGAATGAACGAAATGTTGTGCAACTTGCTGATATTCGGCTGATATTCCCTTTTCAGGCAAATACACGAATTGTTCTTCAAAGGGCTTTACATCAAACGGAATAATCTCTTTTTCAAAAACCAAAGTGCTTTTTGTTGTCGTTTGCAATGCGTCGAATCGTGCAGATTGAGTTTGTTTTAGCCGATTATTGAGCAATCGTTCGATGAGCTGCGCTTTGTCACAATCTATCCATGAAGGCTCTGTTATTTTTGGGACAAATTGGTACAATGGCATGATTTTATCTATGGATTTCCACGATTGATATGCTTGCTTTGCATAAAGATCGTACTGGGAAAAGACAAAACGGGGAGACACCGGTTTTATTGGCTGATAGTTGAATAATTCAAAATCCGTGTGTTTTAGCCAATTTTCTTTCACACGACGTGCACCAAAAAGATCTGCGTGATATATCTTGCAATCTGTTTGTTCTTTTCTTTTTACTAAAAAGAGAACGGCTACGCCCTGTTCTTCGTCAAACACATTTTCATCCTGACTTCCATCGGGAACATACTCATCGTGTAACGAACTTCCATGCAGGTTTAGAATGTAAATCTCGTTCATAGTTTGAGATAAACTCCATCTCACACCTCTATAATCAGGATGATGCAATATCTTTTGTGGGACGATCAATGCACTGATACCTTCTCCTTGTTGAACCATGAGGGTTTGTGTGATGCGGGTCATTGCTATCATTGGTTCGTGAAGCGAAGATTGGTGCAACAAAGGGAACCGTTTCCCTTCGACTTCAGAAAAACTCGGTAATCCGGGGTGCAATTCTTGTATAAGCGATGTTATTTGTTTGTTCAAAGGAAAATCATCTTGCAGATGGAAAGTATTGCAGATGATAACAGGCAACGGTTTTTTTACAACGGATTGAATCTTATTTTCGGCATTCTCCGATTCAACCAAAACAGGCGCGTTAATCCACGTGTTTGTATCCTGAACAAGTAATGACAAAAAGAGATGCTGAAAGGGTTGGTCGGAAGCTACAAAAGAAGTAGAAGTAGCGGCAAAATAGGAATTCAGTGCTCCCCATGCAAACGAATCGAGCCGATGTTCAAAGGCAATAAAATGGGGCTGAATATGATTTTCAAAGAGTTGATTCATGCCTCTCACTCCGTAATAATCCATGTGTGTTCTTGCTGCTAATTCCATCATCTCAATCATTAATGTGCAAAATGAACTTGCCGGATGAATGACTCTGATTCGTTCATCGGCTAATCCGTTTTGACATAACAACTGTGTTTTTAAAAATTGATGTACAGCTCTTGCTATATAGTTGGCTAATGGATACGTGGTTTCATCCATACCTCTGCGGAATAACGCGGTTGGATCAAAGAAACTCCGAAACGCTTTGAAAAAATCGAGTATGGGATTTACTTTGTCATAAGTCGTAATGGTTTTTCCCCACCATGTTAGTAACGAATTACTTCCCGTCAACTGATCTATTTCGTCACGAACTATTTGTAGTGGTTCAGATAAAGGATTCTGAAACCCGGATACGAAAACAGGCCACCATGAAGCTGATAGCAGATTAAGTTGATCTGTCGTTGGATGGATATTTACAAAAGCCGATGGTTCCAGAGAGTATAATATAAATGCTTGTGCATATTGATCGGCAAATTGTTTTTTTGTAAGCGAAGGATTGATGTTGATCAAAAGGGTTTGATAGCATGATGCAACATCATTTCCTGTCTGTTCTGAATCATCAAGAATCGATTGAATCCATTCGGATAAGAACCGTGCACGTTTTGCTGTTTCTTGAGCTAAGGAATGTGATGATGAAGCAGCTTCCAACCGGAAATCAAAGAATTCGGCAAAGAGTGTTTCGAGTTGCTGCGACGATGCCGTTACTTCATCTTCCAGAGTACTTAATAATGCCAATGGTATATCAACTTGTAAAAGGATTTCTCCATGGCGATACAGCCTGAACTCGTGAAAGTTGACCAATAACAGATTGTCGAATGTCTGTTGCATCCGTTGAAAGGCAGGCAGTTGTTCCCATTCAAGTAGTTTGCTCGATGGAGAAATGCAATCGATGTACCCGATACGTTGATCTTGTTGCCTGATTTGCCAATGGGGAAGCGGAAATGTGGAATTTTTTTTGAGCGGAGTTAAAAAGATGCCGGAGCGATATGACAGCAATAGCGTTTGTAGCAACGAAAGAAGCAACGCTTCCCGATCATCACCACGTGCCATGATTGCCTCTGTCTCTCTTACATATTGGTCAAACATACCTCATTCCTTCAGGTTGTTTTGTTGTTGTTTTAATGCATCAAGTTGTTGCATATCAGTTTATCTGCCATCCCAATCGGGTTTTCTATCCTTTTCATTGTTGGGATTCATCAATTCGATGGGCGCCTTTAACGGATCGAAAAAGCCGATATTCGGGTTATACCTGAAAAGCCCTTTTCCAACGCCACTTTTGTTGATCTTTTCCTGTTCTTCTATCAACGGTTTATAAATAGCCTCCATCTCTCGACGGTGTTTATCGGAATAACCTTGTGTCAGCCTCATAAATTCTTGAATCGTCAATCGTTTGACGGTCTTAAACCCGTTAAAAACCAAACTGTCGTGGATCGTTAATTCGTTAGGCCGTTTTTGAAGATAGCCATGAAAGTGAATTAAATTTTCCCACCGAGGTTTAACAGACACGTGAGGCAAACTGTCGTGAATCTCAGTCTGAGCATGAAGCATCATGCCGTTGACCATCAAAAAATAAACAACAATTCTTGGAAGATACGCATGTTCATTTTCCCATGAGAAAAGATGGTAATGTGCTTTATTCCAAGAATGATTGTGAGATATTGTCACTCAAATCAGGATTGAATATATTTGACAATCCATTCGCCTACTTCTGATGTAGAACGGGGATTTCCATTGGAACAAATATCTTCGGTTACAAATTCGGCTTCCAACGAAGCATTCACCGCTTTACGTATCAACGCGCCTTCTTCCATCAGTCCAAAAGCATATTCAAACATCAATGCCGCCGAAAGAATAGTAGCTATCGGATTGGCAATGTTTTTGCCTGCTGCCTGCGGATAGGAACCGTGAATAGGTTCGAATACCGAAGTATGGATGCCGATGGATGCCGATGGCAACATACCTAACGATCCGGTGATAACCGAAGCTTCGTCGGTGAGAATGTCTCCGAACATGTTCTCGGTGACTATCACGTCAAATCGTTTCGGCCATTGAATGAGTTGCATGGCGGCATTGTCGACAAACATGTATTCGGTGGTCACATCAGGATACTCTTTTTCAAGTTGTTGCGATGTTTCGCGCCATAAACGGGATGTTGCCAATACGTTGGCTTTGTCCACAATGGTTAATTTCTTACGACGATTTTGTGCATAGCCATACGCTAATCTGACAATGCGTTCAATCTCTTCGCGGGAATAAACGCATGTATCTACAGCGCTGTTGCCATCTTCCGAACGTCCTTGCGGTTTTCCGAAATAGATACCGCCTGTCAATTCACGAATGCACATCAAATCGGCGTCTTCTACTAAATCGCGACGCAATGGCGATTTATGCAGTAAGGACGGAAATGTGGTTATCGGACGAATGTTGGCATACAATCCTAATTCTTTGCGCATGGCAAGCAATCCTTGTTCGGGACGTACTTTTGCCGAAGGATCGTTATCAAAACGAGGATCACCGATGGCGCCAAACAGCACTGCATCCGATTTCATGCAGAGTGCATGGGTTTCTTCAGGATAAGGATTCCCGGTTTTGTCGATGGCACAAGCGCCTACTATCCCATATTTGTATGTTAACTGGTGTCCAAACTTTTGTGCAATGGCTTTTGTTGCTTCCAATGCAGTTTGCGTAATCTCAGGCCCGATGCCATCACCGGGCAAAACAGCGATATTTAATTGCATAGCTTAAAATGGTGTTGTGTGAATGGTTTCTATAGAGTCACGTGTGGTTCTTGTTTCTTTTTCTTGGGTGCGGTTCTATCAAATGGAACGTATTTCGGTT
>DAHXOX010000248.1 GCA_027364655.1 Paludibacter sp.
TTGAGCCTTCCTCCCGCCAATTTTTCGAGTGAGGCGGGCGGAGTCTTGATTTTTTTTGTTTCCTTTTTTTTATCAAGAAAAAAAAGGGAATCAGGGTTAGGGGCGGAAGCCCCTTGTTATGAACTTGCGAAAGTTGAGTAATAATAAAATAAATTGTATGAAAACAAAAACGAATCGATGGATGATATTCAGCTTCATTGTAGGAAGTGTGTTTATGCTTTTTTCATGCACACAGGATGCATTAAGTCCGCAAAAAACAACCTATGGAAGCCTGATCCAAGTAGCATCGGATGGCACTACAATGGTGTCGACCAGTAATTTGTTAGCTGCTTTCACTTCGACAGCCTCTTTAAATGACGCAGAAGTTGCCATGCTATTGAAGATGAAGGAAGAAGAAAAATTAGCCCGTGATGTTTATGTCACCATGTATGAGAAATGGCCTAAACCAATTTTCCTGAATATCTCGAATGCTGAAGAGCGTCATTTACAAGCCGTTATCACGTTGCTGAAGTTTTACAACCAGGCAGACACATTGGTAGCAGCACGTGGCATTTTTTCTACGCCTGCGTTAACGCAACTCTATCAAACGTTAGTGGCAAAAGGTGATTCGTCTCTTGTAAATGCCTATCAGGTAGGCCTACAAATAAAAGAAATGGATATTAAGGATTTGACGGAAGCTTTAGCAACCGATCCGAATACTAACATTGTCATAACATTTGAGAATCTATTAAAAGCTTCCCGTAATCATTTGCGTGCCTTCTATCTTCAGTTGTCGGCTTTAGACATTGTGTATGTACCTCAATATATTACGCAGGATGAATATAATACTACAGTGCTCTCTCCGATGGAACAAGGAAGTCAATATGCATTACAAAATCAATACCGTTATAATTACCAATATCAACGTGGAAATAACGGTCATTGATTTGATTCACAGCTAAATTACCTTTCTGAGGGATCAGTGCATTAAATGCTTCATTTATTCCGAAAATTGGTTTACCTTTGCTTCGTTTGAGTCTTATGATTCGAACGAAGCATTTTTTTTGATGAATATTCGTGTCCGCCCACGACATATTTCTTTGTATGATTTTATTTTATCATCAATACACAATACAATGAAAACGTATCTTGCAACGCTCTTTTTCATCTTGTTTGCAGCCTTCACTTCTGCCAAAACGGTTCAAGTCACTGTCATTCTAAAAAATCCTTCATCAGTAGAACAATCGAATGCGCCTGTTGTCATTTCGGTGTCAACATTAGCTAAAAAAACAGGAATACATGTCACTTCGGTTGCTGTTTATAATTCAGACAAATTGATTCCATCGCAATTGGATGATCTCAATCGAGATGGGAAACCCGATGAATTAGCTTTTTTAGTGGCCATTCCGGCAAAACAGCAAAAACGTTACACGATGAAAGTTGCCTCCGATAGTTCGTTGTTTACAAAATTTCCTGCTGAAACGCACGCTCAAATGTTTCTTAAAGATAATGCCAAGAAAACATTGATTCCGACAGTCGAAGAATCGTCACCCACAGGTAACTTGTATCAAGCTTTGCAACACCATGGACCGGCTTTTGAATCGAAACTGATGGCATTCCGAATCTATTTTGATAAAAAACAGACGGTTGATCTTTATGGCAAGAAGCATCATGAATTAGAGTTGGCACAAGATAATTGGTATCCTTCTGATGAACAGATTGCTCATGGTTTTGGTGATGATATTCTATGGGTGAAAGAGACTACCGGATGTGGAACGCTGAAAGGATGGGATGGAACCAAAGCCACGCATATTATCCCTGTTACAAATCGGACAGCTCGTGTCATAACCGATGGCCCGATACGTGCTATCATTGAAATGGAGTCGGACGGTTGGAAATATGAAGGGAAAACCATTCAACTGAAGCAACGCTACATCCTTTATGCTGGTCACCGCGATGTGGAAGTTCATGTGAATCAAAATGATACGACTACTTTATGCACAGGCGTGCAAACATTTTTTGATAAATCGAAGATAATGCCTCCAATTAAAGGGGTTCTTGCTATTTGGGGAACAGGGCTTCAGTACCCTAAGACAGATAATAAACGGGCTATGCCTCAAACCGTTGGATTGGCTGTTTCTGTCCCTTATTCCATATTGCAAAAATCGACCAAAGATGCTGATAATTTACTGCTTATCGTGAAAGGTAAATCGTTTACTTATCATTTTGCAGCTGCCTGGTCACAAGAAATTGGCGGTTATAAAAATGCAGATCAATTTTTCAACTTCGTGAAAAATTGGAATACTGCACTTCGCAATCCGATAAAAATAGTTGGTTGGCAATGATAAAAGCTCACTATCTCGAAAGAGCCGAACAATTGCTCTTCCATTTTTTGCCCTGATACGTATCGCGTTCTTCCATACGTTTTTGCAGTTTCACCACAAACTCATGGTTTTTAGTTCCCCAATCGGGAGCAATGAGTAAATTGTGAGGCGATTGTGACGCGAAGCGTTCCATAGCTATAGTGGGGGAAAGCAATTCAATGAAATCGATCACTACATCGATATAGTTTTCCAGCGTGGTTAAGTGAAACCATTCGGGGTGCTGTTCAAATTGTTTTGCCATTGCTGTGCCACGAATGATTTGAAGTTGATGCAGTTTTAAAACAGAAAGTGGGAGTTGTGACAGTTTGATGGCATGTTCCATCCATGTTTCGTGTGTTTCATGTGGTAATCCGATAATCATGTGTGCTGCCGTGATAATATTTCGTTGTGCGGTAGTGCGAATGGCTTCTTCGGCTTGTTCAAATGTATGTCCGCGATGAATGAATTCTAATGTTTCGTTGCGTGTTGATTCTACGCCATATTCCACAATGACATAGCGAGAACGCGAAAGCTCTTCAAAATAATCAAGCAGTTCGTCATTGATGCAATCGGGACGAGTGCCAACGGCTATGCCAACAACATCAGGATATTGTAACGCTTCTTCGTATAACTTCAGTAATGTATCGAGAGATGCGTAAGTATTGGTGTAGGCTTGAAAATAAGCAATGTATTTCTGCTCTTCATGTTTCGTACGAAAGAAACGAATTCCTTCTTCTAATTGTTCGGTTACACTTTTCTTGGGTTGACAATAATCGGGATTAAACGACTGATTGTTGCAGTAGGTGCAACCTCCGTATCCCAATTTTCCATCACGATTCGGGCAGGTAAATCCGGCATTGATGGATATTTTCTGAACGCGTCCTTCAAGTTGTTCTCTAAGTAGCGAAGTATAATCGGTATAACGTAATTGCGACATGGTTGGAGCAAAAATAAAGATCGGGACAATGCATTGAGGATGTTTCGATCTTATATGAATCTTAGGTTGTATGCTGTTTTTTTATCCGTTCATCGTAGCCAAGAACTCTTCGTTGCTTTCGGTGCGTTCCAACCGATCTTTCAAGAATTCCATTGCTTCGACAGGATTCATGTCCGATAAGTATTTACGAAGCACCCACATGCGGTTAAGTGTTTCGGGATCATGCAATAGATCATCGCGACGGGTGCTTGACGACATGATGTCAACAGCGGGGAATATCCGTTTGTTCGAGAGTTTCCGATCAAGCTGCAACTCCATGTTACCTGTTCCTTTAAATTCTTCAAAGATAACATCGTCCATTTTTGAGCCAGTTTCGGTCAACGCCGTAGCAATAATGGTTAAACTGCCGCCGTTTTCAATGTTACGGGCAGCGCCGAAGAAACGTTTCGGTTTGTGCAATGCATTAGCATCCACTCCTCCCGAAAGCATCTTGCCCGAAGCCGGCGCTACGGTATTGTAAGCACGCGCTAAACGGGTGATGGAATCCAACAGAATCACCACATCGTGACCGCATTCTACCAATCGTTTCGCTTTTTCCAATACGATGTCGGCTACCTTTACATGACGATCAGCCGGTTCGTCAAAGGTGGAAGCGATCACTTCAGCATTCACGCTACGTTCCATATCGGTTACCTCTTCCGGACGTTCGTCAATGAGCAGAATGATCATGTAAACATCTGGATGATTGGCTGCAATGGCGTTGGCAATATCCTTAAGCAAAATGGTTTTACCCGTTTTTGGTTGAGCAACAATGAGACCTCGTTGTCCTTTCCCAATAGGCGAAAAAAGATCCACAATGCGCATTGATAGCGGATCGTGTTTCCCCGTGATGAGATTAAATTTATCATCGGGGAATAGGGGAGTAAGGTGGTCAAAAGCCAATCGATCGCGTACAAACTCCGGTGTTCTCCCATTAATCTTGGTTACTTTTACCAACGGAAAGAATTTCTCCCCTTCTTTGGGTGGACGAATAGTGCCTTCTACGGTATCGCCTTTTTTTAAACCAAAAAGTTTGATTTGTGATTGAGAGACATAAATATCATCGGGTGATGTAAAATAGTTATAGTCAGGCGAACGCAGAAATCCATAACCATCTTGCATTGGTTCAAAAACGCCTGTTCCTGTCAAAATACCTTCAAACTCATACGCTCTTTCCCCGTTTTCCCCGTTGTTCTTTTTCTGATTCTGATTATTCTGATTTTGGTTTGGATTCTGATTCGGGTTTATGTTCTGATTTGAATTTGGATTTTGGTTTGGATTGTTTTGCCGGTTATTTGGATGCTTCTGATTCTTTTGAGAAGGCTGGTTGTTATTATTCGGATTGGTATTGTTGTTATTCGGGTTGACTTGTGATTCGTTTTTTCTCTCTTGCGGTTCCACCGTTGGAGTTATAACAATTGTTTCTTCTGTTTGTTCTGGTTCATCATCAACGATTTCATCCAACAGCGGATCCGTATCCTTCACATGTTGTTTGCTGATAATTTCAGGGTTAGGTTGTGCGGCAGCTTTTTGCGGTTGAATTTTGTGATGCGAACGGTTTTGTGTTGGAGGTGGAGATGCAATGGCAGGCGATGGTGAGCTTTCCGGCTTCGTGGCTTGTGCAACAACTTCAGGCTGAGAAGAATTTGGAGCTACTTCTTCCTCGCGAATAGCTGGTTTTGCTCCATTTGCCGATTTTTTTTGTTGGTTTGTTTGATTTGAAGCACCCGGTTTATTGGGTGTTTTCATCCTCAAACGACGTTTTTTCGCTTCGTCATCCTCATTAACGACGTCTTTTTGTTCGGCTGCTTTTGAAATGGCTTGTTCATCCAAAATGCGATAGACTAATTCGTCTTTTGATAAGGATTCGAAGCGTTTAATTTTCATGTCTGCTGCAATTTTTTTCAGCTCGGCAAGTTCTTTCTCTCTGAGTTCTAAAATATTAAACATATAAAAATGGAGATAAATGTGGCATTAGGGCACATGTTAATCACAAGTAGGACTTTGTGGAAAGTTCCGTGTTGTTGGATTGAACAAGTTTTAGGGGTGAATGTTTTGGATACAAAAAACGAAGTTATTCGTGAAATTTTGCGTTGCAAAGGTACATAAATTTTTCTATTTGCGTACTACCTATCACAAAATTCTCATTTTAGTGACTTTTTTTGTTTGTTCATCTACTTTAAATCGATTGTCGGGACGCGTTCCGATAATCCAAACAATAGCATCGCCCGAAAGCAAAAGCCATGCTTGTTCTTTTTGATACAAGTTCCATTTTTGATCTATAAAAAAATCGCTGAGCTTCTTTTTCCCTGTATTGCCAAATGGATAAAAGAAATCACCTGGGTGTGGATGCCTGATTTCTAATGGAAAGTGAAGTTTCTCTGCATCAACGAAAATGGTTTCTTTTTGTTTCTCAATCGTGATGTCAGCGGATGATACAGGTTGTGATATTTCTAAGGTCAAGTTGTCGTTTATCTGTAAATTAGAAGTTAATTGCGTGATAAAGAAGGATGTTTCTTTTTCATCTTCCATGGGGACAAGAAGCAATTGACTACGATCTTTAATCAATCGGTGCGTTGATGAAAAAAATTGTTTTCCTGAGATCCCTATCAAATTTTCATAGATAGATTGGATGGTTGCCGAATTAAAACGAAAGGGATGAAGCAACTCGAAGAGGGTGAAATGTGGATTTTTTGTTTGCATCAAAAGTGCGATGTCAATTGTTTGAATTTTCCCATCAGTTTGTAAAAGTTGCGAAGTACTTTGTTCAACATCTTGATATATAATTGAAGATGCTTCATAAAGTTGCTCCATGTTTTTTTTCATCGTGTTACGGAACGACGGATTCATTTTTTCCATCAAAGGAATTAGTTGATGGCGCACGTTGTTTCTCAAAATGGTTTGATCGTAGTTAGTTGAATCAGTACGATAACTTAGTCGATTTTCCAGCATGTACAGTTCAATTTCTTTTCTGTTTAAGCAGAGTAACGGACGTATAATCATCCCATTACGTGCTGAAATTCCGGTTAGCCCACGCAACCCTGTGCCACGTGTTAAATTGATAAAGAACGTTTCAATGGCATCGTCTGCATGATGACCAACGGCGATGGAATCTGCTTGCAGCGTTTGACGCATTGTTTCCAACCAATCATATCGTAAATCACGCGCTGCCATTTCGATGGAAATAGCTTTTTCTTCAGCATATTCCTTTGTGTTAAATGTGACGTGATAGAAAGGAACATTCATTTGTTGCGTTAAACGAAAGACAAAACGCTCATCTTCATTGGACTCTTCACCACGTAATTGAAAATTACAATGCGCAACTAAACATTGATAACCTAAGTAATGGAGAATGTGCAACAACATTACAGAATCGGCACCTCCGCTCACTCCGACGACAAGACGTGTTGCAATGGGAGAAAGGTTTTGATCACGAATAAATTGCGTCACCTTACGGAGTGTTTTTTTCGAGGTAGTCATTCTTTTGGTAAACTACGTAACGTTTTGATTTCCATATCACGCGCTTGATTTTGAAGTTGCATGGGCTGTGGTCGTAATCTAATCACTTGTTGTTCAAGTGTTAGAATCTGTGGTTCTAAAGCTGTTTTTTCTTCTTGTGTTTGAGCGTCGGAATATGCTTGTCGTTTTGCGACGAGTTCTTGTTCTAATGTGGTAATGTTTTGTGTCAATGTATCTGCTTGCAAAAAGAGTTGTCGCGCTTGTTCATTTTTGAATTGATCAGGTGATGAATAGATCAGTGTGTCGTTTATGACAAAATGAATGTTATTTTTATTTTTTGATGTTAAGTTGTTTAATGTGTCAATTGCAATTGCGTAATGAATTACCGGCATTTTCCCAAGACGGTATGTTTTAAGTTGTGCGGCATTGCGAATATAGGTTGTGTCATCGCTTTGAATAATCTTTCGCTCTGCATTCGGGATAAAAGTGTAGATCATCACTTTTCCTGCCGGTTGAAAACGATCGGTTGCAAACCATCCTATATTATTCACATCATCAATTACTAACAGATAATCGTTGTAAATGGAGTTGAAAGGCATTCCATAATTAATGGGGATGAAGTATTTATTCTCCTTCATATTGTAACGTGTGACAAATAAATCGGATCCGCCTAATGAATGATCTCCTTTTGCACTAAAATAGAGCGTTACGCCATCTGATGAGATAAAAGGATCATTTAGTTCCGTTCCAAAACCGTTTACGGCATCACTTAAGGGCGACGGGTCGCTCCATCTGTCTGTCATTTGAAACGTGCTGTATAAAGCAGCTTTGCCATGAAGCGAGTCAGCGAATATAATGCGATTGCCACGTTGAGAGCGATATGCTAACATATTCGCCGGTTCTTGCTTATAGAGTTGTTGCGAAGGAAAAATTGTACCAACCTCTTTGTTAACAGGATAATGTTTGAAAAAATCCTTTTTGTTTACCAGAAGACTATCTACAATTGTCACTAATTCAACATGTTTAATCATGTCGGCGCCCAATTTTGCTTTCACCAACAGGGCAGTATATTTTTTTGTGGCTGCAGCTGAAATG
>DAHXOX010000251.1 GCA_027364655.1 Paludibacter sp.
TTGAGCCTTCCTCCCGCCAATTTTTCGAGTGAGGCGGGCGGAGTCTTGATTTTTTTTGTTTCCTTTTTTTTATCAAGAAAAAAAAGGGAATCAGGGTTAGGGGCGGAAGCCCCTTGTTATGAACTTGCGAAAGTTGAGTAAAGATACCTGTTGGGATAATAACCGTTCCGCCTCTATTTTGATTACAAGTATCGACAGCCTTTTGTACAGCTTCGGTGTTGAGGGTTTTGCCGTCGCCTATGGTGCCAAAATTTTTGATGTCAAAGGGTTGGCATTAACTTACCATACCAGAAATAGAAAGACCAATGTTAGAAATGGATATTGGAAGATCTTCATGTGTAGCGATTTAAATATCTTGAGCAATTTCCATACACATACGGCTGTTGTGATAGGGGCATTTCCAAAAGCCGGCTTTATCGCCGTTCCGATTGACTGTTCCATCGGCATTTATGCTCCAAAACCATTCGCCATGCTCACGATCGATGAGGTGTTGTTGAATGTATTGCCAACAAGCTAAAGCCTCTTGTTTGTAAGTGTCAGCTCCGAGCAGTCGATAAGCTTTCCACAATCCAACAACAGCTTCGGTTTGAACCCACCAATGACGTTCTGCATCAATATGACCGTTTGTGGTATCTAATTCATAGAGCAAACTACCATCCGGCAGTAATCCTTCGCGGGCTGCATCCACAATTTTGGGCACCATGGCCTCTACCCTTTTCAGAAGGGATTTGTCTCCGAGCACAACGGCAGCTTCGTGAAGCAACCAAGAGGTTTCGATTTCGTGACCATACGAGATAATGCCTTCCTTTTTGTCCCAGTCTTCATCGAAAAAGAGTTGAAGATGTCCGGTTTCGGGGTTAATAAACTTATCGAGGAAGAGCGCGATCAGGTTGCTAAGGCTTTGGCTTAACATCTCAGAAGGCCACACCCGAAAGAGGTTTGCGTAGGCTTCCAAGATGTGGAGGTGCGTATTCATCGTCTTTTTTTCGTTGGCATCTTTGAGGCTGAGACGCATGTCAGGAATTTCATGCCAATCGCGGGTGAAGGCTTCAAAATAACCATTCTTATGCTTATCGAAACTTTTTTCTTCGATTAAATGGTATAATTCTTTGGCTTGGTCGAGTGATTCCTGATTGCCGGTAATGCGTGCATGTTCGCTCAACCCATACATTGCAAAACCTTGCGCATACATCTGTTTTTTGGCGTCGATTGGGAGTCCGTTGCTGTCGATGAGCCAGTAGAAGCCTTTATAAGTGTCGTCCTTAAAGTGAGAAAGGAGGTAGACTTGTGTTTCATTGGCAATTTCCAGATATTGAGGATTTGGGATGAGCGAGTATGCAGCCGAAAAAGTCCACAAAATACGGGCATGGAGGAAAGCTCCTTTGGGAGCATTGGGATAATGTGTTTCGTCTCCTGCTATACGTCCCAGAAAACCTCCGTTTTGCCGATCCTTAGCTTTTGTCATCCAATATGGCAAGATGTTTTCTTTCAACTCATTGAGCACTGATGTCTGAAATTCAGTGGTAGTCATGTTTGCAAAAATAGATTATGCTTGTTTCCGTTGTTCATTCAGCTCAGACACAATGTTCATCAGTTTTTTCTCATTCAACGGATAAAAAGCAATGAAAATGACCGATAAAGCAGTCCCTATTGCAGGGAAGAAACTAAGCATCATACGAATACCTGTTAATGTTTCCGTTGTTTGCATCACATTGGCGTGAAACCCAACAAAACCAAGCAGCCAGCCGGTGAGTGCACCGCCAATGGCCCATCCGAATTTTTGCGACATGGAGGAAGAAGAAAAGATGAGGCCGGTAGCGCGACGGTTGTTTTTCCATTCGGAATAGTCGGTAATGTCTGCGTACATCGACCATAATAACGGGAAAATACTGCCGGCACACATGCTAATGAAAAATTGGAGCACCATCATTAACACGATACTGTGAGGATTGAGGAAGAAAAATAGAATGCTGAAGATGGTGGCAACTGACATGGAGGTGAGATAAACCCCTTTTTTGCCAATTTTACTTGCTAACGGGGTGACTAATATGATACCCAGAATGTTAGCCGCCTGACCCAAGACTAAATAGAGGGTAGTCAATGTGAGCGAGAGACTCATAAAGGGTAATTGTACCATGTCATCTTTTTGTACATAATATTTGAAATAAAAGACGGCAGCGCCATCACGAATGGAATTAAAGATTAAAACCGAGATCCCCGCGCCAAGCAAAATCCACCAAGGACGGTTTGCAAACAAATCTTTTACATCTGCTTTCAGTGAACGTGTTTTCTCGCTTATCGGTTTAATCCGTTCTTTTGTGAGGGCAAAACAACCCCAAAAGAAAAGAACACATATCACAGCAATCACCATTACGCCCATTGTCCATGCAAATTGAGTATTGCCTTGGTGAATTTGTTTGAAAAATTGCACCAACGGATCGATTAAAAGGAGCGCGACAAAGCTTCCAATAAAGGCGAAAACCATGCGGTAGGATGACAATTTATTGCGTTCTTTCGGGTCGGACGACATGACACCTAACAGGGAAGCATAAGGCACGTTGATCATAGAATAAACCATCATCATAAGTGAATATGTGATGTATGCGTAGATCAATTTGCCGCTACCTCCGAAGGAAGGCGTGATAAACATCAACGTGGCGATAAGTCCGAATGGCAGTGCAACCCATAATAAATAGGGACGAAATTTTCCCCATTTTGTCTCCGTTCTATCGCTAATGACTCCGACCACCGGATCGAAAATAGTGTCCCAGAAACGGGTCACTAAAAACATGGTGCCAACTGCTGCTGCGGGTAGTCCAAAGACGTCTGTGTAGAAAAACAGAAGATACATGGTGAAAATCTTCCAAAACATCGACGAGGCAAAATCTCCGAACCCGTAACCGATCTTCTCTCTTAACTTGATTGCTGTCATAAATGGTAAAGTGTGCTTTTTGGTATGAGAACCTCATTTCTTACCGCAAAGATAGTTGTGTTTTTGTTGCTTGACTTGTTTAGTGTGAATATGGCATTTATTTAGAGGAATCTACAAAGAATCCAAAGTCCCTTTCATGGATGGAATGAAGGGTTTGTTTCGTTCAATAAGCGCTTGTATTGCTCTGACTGATGTTGCAGAACGATATCCGTCAGCAGGCGTATTCATACAATAGTCCACCAACTTATCGACCGTTGAAACGGCCACGTGCATGCGCGTATCCGAAGAAGCATAATAGATAAACACCGTGCCATCGTCGTCGGCAATCCATCCGCTAGAAAAGAGTACATTAGACACATCGCCGATGCGTTCTTCGCCTTCAGGCGCCATGAAATAACCACCCGGAGATGCTATTGATTTGGAAGGATCTTCCAAATCAGTCATGTACATATATAAAACATATCGAAGTCCGGCAGCGCATTGGCGAACGCCATGAGCAAGATGTAGCCACCCTTTTTTTGTTTTGATAGGATGAGGGCCTTCTCCGTTTTTCATCTCCTTCACCGTGTGATAATGACGAGAATCAAGAATTTCCTCGTGTGTAATGACTCCGTGTTCAATGTCATCAATCAATGCCCAACCGATGCCGCCACCGGAACCTGCATCGATAAAGCTATCCTGCGGACGTGTGTAAAGTGCGTATTTCCCATCGATGAATTCGGGATGCAGCACCACGTTTCGTTGTTGACTTTTTGATTTCAGATCGGGCAATCGTTCCCATGTGATCAAATCTTTGGTTCGTGAAATGGCCGCCGTTGCCACAGCCGAAGAGAGATCTCCATTGTGAGCGTTAGGGTCTTTACGTTCCGAACAGAAAACGCCGTATATCCAACCATCTTCGTGAGCTGTGAGTCGCATGTCGTAGATATTGACATCCGGTTCATCGGTTTCGGGCATAATAACCGGATTATCCCAAAAACGAAAATTATCCACTCCATTGGGGCTTTCGGCAACTGCAAAAAACGATTTACGGTCGGCACCTTCCACCCTTGCTACGAGATAATATTTCCCGTTTAATTTAATAGCTCCTGCGTTGAAAACTCCATTGACCATAATGCGTTCCATCAGGAAAGGATTTGTTTCCTCATTTAAGTCATATCGCCAGGTAAGCGGTGTGTGCGCAGATGTTAATACCGGAAACTTATACCGCTGATAAATGCCATTGCCGCATTGAGGTTCGTTTTGACGCGAAAGAAGTGATTCGTGATGTTGAAATAATTCTTGAATTCTTTTGTTAAAATTGATCATAATGAGAGAAATAATAAGTTGATATGGGGTTTTATCGATACATGTTTGGTAAGTGACTTTCGAATATCATTTCCGGGTTTTTCTTAAATGCTTGAAAATCTTGTGCGCTTCCCTGTCCCGGATAGGGTGCGAAAAATTGTGTTGGCCCATCACAGACATTTCTCCACACTAAAACGTAAGCAATGGGAATGTTTTCAATGGCTTTCCAAAGTTCATTTGTCCACCAATCGTTTATGTCCACATTGGATATTCCTGTTTCGCTAAAGACTGCCACTTTATGACGTTGGGCGGCTGCTTGCACCATGAATGAAAGATCACGGCGTGCGTCAGCAATGTATCTTTCTGAAGCATTCTCTCCTTTATCCTGGTAAATGTCAATACCCAGAATGTCAACATATTTGTCGCTCGGGTAGCGCTCAAAATAGGCCTGAGAGGTAGGAACATCCGTTGGCGAATAGATATACAAAAGATTGTGCACCCCTTTATTTTCCAGATAATTGACTGTATAACGCCAAAGCTTAACATATTGTTTTGTTGTGCATTGTTGATTTCCCCACCAGAACCATCCGCCGGTCATTTCGTGATATGGGCGAAACATGATAGGAATTAATTTCCCTTGGTCGTCACGTAAACTAAGAAAGAAATGAGCCAGTCGATTTAACCAGTCATTAAACATGGCGTGTTTAGCTCCTCTCGGCAGGACGCTTTCAACATCTGTCGTCTTTGCATCCCAGGCAGTTCCTCCAAGCGGGTTGTGGAGATGCCAACTAATCGTGTTCACAGCACCGCGACGATAAACTTCCTTGATGCGAGATCGAATGGTATCAAAATTAACCGAGTCGAGCGAGTTGGAATGACCGAGTTCTAAATGACCTAATTCCCAACCGAAAACAGCCGGATAATCGCCACACACACTTTTTATGTCAGAGCGATTCCAATCATATTTCCATCCAACGCCATAAAGAGCATCGTCCTGATGTCCAAACATGATTCCTTTATGTGTGATTTTTTT
>DAHXOX010000005.1 GCA_027364655.1 Paludibacter sp.
TGACGATGAATGAGTGAGCGAGTTCCATATGTCCATAGTGTAAAAAACAAAACAAATTCATATGAAACCTTTTGATGTTTATCCCTTATTTGATGTTGAAATAGTCAAAGGACGCGGTTGCCGCACGTACGACACACAAGGTAATGAATATCTCGACCTGTACGGTGGCCATGCCGTGATTTCTGTCGGCCACTCCCACCCGCTCTATGTTCAACGCATTACGGAACAACTCAATAATTTAGGATTTTATTCCAATTCCGTTCACAACAGCCTGCAAGTCACATTAGCCGACAAATTAGGTACGGCTTCAGGCTACGAAGATTACAGCCTCTTTTTAATCAATTCAGGAGCCGAAGCCAACGAAAACGCGTTAAAGTTAGCCTCCTTTTACAATGGACGAAAACGGATTGTCGCTTTTGGCAAAAGTTTTCATGGACGTACTTCGGCTGCCGTACGCGTAACAGACAACCCCAAAATCATAGCTCCGGTCAATGCAGGTCTCGACGTCACCTTTTTGCCTCTTAACGATCTCGAATCCATAACCAAAGAATTGGGAAAAGAGGATGTTTGTGCTGTCATCATCGAAGGTATTCAAGGCATAGGCGGCATTCGTCTACCCGATGCACGCTTTTTACAACATCTCAGCAAAGAATGTAAGCGCACCAATACCGTTTTAATTCTTGACGAAATACAATCCGGTTACGGACGAAGCGGCAAATTTTTCGCGCATCAATACGCCAACATTCGTCCCGATATAATCACCATTGCCAAAGGAATGGGAAACGGATTTCCCATTGGCGGAGTGCTCATTGCTCCTCATTTTCAGGCCGTACATGGACAATTGGGGACAACCTTCGGAGGCAATCATTTAGCATGTGCAGCCGCTATCGCTGTTTTAGACATTTTTGAAAACGAACACTTGATCGAAAACGCGAAGCAAGTAGGTGCCTTTCTACTAAAAGAATTAAACTCATTTTCTCAAATCAAGGAAATACGTGGGTTAGGTTTAATGATCGGCATAGAAATGGAGAATCCCGTTGCAGAGCTACGACGCCGTTTGCTATTTGAACAAAAAGTATTTACCGGAAGCAGTGGAACGCACGTTATAAGATTGTTGCCACCGCTTTGCCTGACACACCAGGATGCCTTGCTCTTTTTAGAACGTTTTGAGAAGGCGCTGCGCGAAGAATAAAAACAGACAATATTAAGCCATTTAAGGCATCGTCAAAATGACTAAAGTTCAGCTATTTATACCCTGTTTCATTGATCAGCTCTATCCTGAAACAGGGTTTAATACGGTCAAAATACTTGAAAAAGCAGGATGTGAAGTGCACTACAACTCCAACCAAACTTGTTGCGGTCAACCGGCTTTCAACAGTGGCTATTGGAATGAATCACGACAACTTGCCATAAAATTCTTAAATGATTTTGAGGATAATATACCCATAGTTTCTCCATCCGGTTCATGTTCGGGTTTTATTATCAACGACTATCCTTCACTATTCAAAAATCAACCTGAAGAGTTGGAACGGCACAAACAAGTCAGTCGCAACATGTATGAGCTGTCCGATTTTTTGGTCAATGTGTTGCACATAGTCGATTTCGGTGCAACTTTCCCTCACAAAGTGACGTTTCATGATTCATGCTCGGCATTACGCGAATACGGAATCAAGACGGAGCCACGTGAACTGCTCAGTCATGTCAAAGGACTGGCGTTGATCGAAATGAACGAAAGCGAAGTTTGTTGTGGGTTCGGTGGCACCTTCTCCATCAAAAACACGGAAATATCGTCAGCCATGGTAGCCAACAAAGTCCGTAACGGACTCGAAAGCGAAGCAGAATATATCGTTACAACTGAGGCTTCGTGTGCCATGAACATAGCTGGCTATTGCCGGAAAAACAAGGTACCGCTAAAAGTGATTCATCTGGCAGACATTTTAGCTCAATTTGAAACCTAAACCAAGAGGCAACCCGTTATATTTTCAAAGAAGCATTAATTAGAGAAAAAAATCAGTATTAATTTTCAAGAAAGCATTGTTGCTCATCGAAAAAGCAGTATATTTGTGCGAAATTTTAATGAACCATTAATTAAAACAGTTAGAACATGATTAAAGTAGGTATTAACGGCTTTGGCCGCATCGGGCGTTTGGTGTTCCGTGCAGCATTGACCAAAAAAGACATTGAAATTGTAGGTATTAACGACCTAATTGACGTTGATTATATGGCTTACATGCTGAAGTATGATTCAGTACATGGTCAATTCGACGGCACCATTGACGTAAAAGATGGTAAATTAGTAGTGAATGGCCATGCCATTCGCGTAACAGCAGAAAAAAATCCTGCTGATTTGAAATGGAATGAAGTCGGTGCAGAATATGTAGTTGAATCTACCGGCTTGTTTTTAACAAAAGAAAAAGCAGAATTACACATTGCAGCCGGTGCAAAGCGCGTTGTCATGTCAGCTCCTCCTAAAGATGACACCCCAATGTTTGTTATGGGCGTGAACAACAAGCAGTATGCAGGCGAATCGATTGTATCGAACGCATCATGTACTACTAACTGCTTAGCTCCATTGGCTAAAGTAATGCACGACAAGTTTGGCATCGTTGAAGGGTTAATGACAACCGTTCACTCAGTAACCGCTACACAAAAAACCGTTGACGGCCCATCTGCAAAAGACTGGAGAGGTGGTCGTGCATCTGCAGGCAATATTATTCCTTCATCTACTGGAGCTGCTAAAGCTGTAGGTAAAGTAATTCCTTCATTGAACGGTAAATTAACCGGTATGTCGTTACGCGTTCCTACGTTAGACGTTTCGGTTGTTGACTTGACTTGCCGCTTGGAGAAAAGTGCTACTTATCAAGAAATTTGTGATGCAATGAAAGCAGCTTCTGAAGGTGAATTGAAAGGTATTCTTGGTTACACCGAAGATGCTGTAGTTTCATCTGATTTTGTTCACGAATCACGCACATCGGTATTTGATGCCAAAGCAGGTATCTCTTTGAATCCAAACTTTGTGAAATTGGTATCATGGTATGACAACGAATGGGGTTACTCAAACAAAGTGGTAGAACTGATTCAACACATGTCAACTGTGAAATAATTCATCATAGAATCATCGTGCGAAGCCGCCTCAAAAAGGTGGCTTCCTCTTTTTTAGACTGAAATATCCCCATTTCTGTTCTCATTAAATTTGACC
>DAHXOX010000009.1 GCA_027364655.1 Paludibacter sp.
CCGTTAAGCAATGCGTCATACCCTTTCTGATCTTGAAGAGTAGCCACAAGCGCCATTTGAGGGACAGGGAACCCATCGTTTGCAAAACCGAAAAAAGAAAACGCCGCGTCGCCCGACCATGCGCGAAGCAGTTTGTTAAAAGACAATGATGAGCCACCAAAAGAAGACAGGTAAGGATATATAGCCTCTGGACGAACAGAAACTTTTGCTAATAAATAAGGAGTAGCAGGCATATAGGTAATCAAAGATGCATTTTCAGTCTGTTTCACCATCGTTTGTTGCCCTTTTGTGGATACATTGTTACCGGAAAAATCGACTTTCCCTTCAATACTACCTCGACGAAAGAAAAGATTTGCATGTAAATATTCATTAGTCATTACAGGCATTAATGACGATTGTTCTTTCAAAAATTTCCACCGAGTAAGATCATGTAATGAAGCCCAACAAGCGACATCACCCCGTTGCTGATAAAATTGCACAAAATCTTTATTAGTTAAAATACTGTGATCTTGCACAGTAGCAAAAATAGCACAAGCATTCTGAGGAGTTGAGTGCATCATCACCAATGCTTTGTGATGATCCCACGCCAAGACGGTGCTATCTTGTTCCAAAAAAAAGATATATTTGCACGTCGATTCAGTATGAATTGTAACCGGATGCTGTTCTTCCTTTTCTAACGACAAGATAGCTTTTTCAAAAGAGGAGGCCGAACGCAATGGGAAAGTAATTCCTATTTGATGCGGATTCAACAAAAACACAAACATGGTTTTAAACGCAATTCCGCTTTTTGTTGGATCATCAATCAACGCTTTCAACATAGGTGAACCGTCAAGAGCTGATTGAGACATTAATGTAACGGTTCGAGAACTTTTGAACGAACTTAAAGCTGATTTATCAATCAATTGCTTCACATCAATACAAGTTACTAATGAAGCACTCGCCGGAATCATCGTGAGGTTGTCGGGATATTTATTCCGCGAACATGCTGCGAA
Organism: Paludibacter sp.; assembly: GCA_027364655.1. GTDB lineage: Bacteria > Bacteroidota > Bacteroidia > Bacteroidales > Paludibacteraceae > Microbacter. Next base: position 993 of record DAHXOX010000009.1, read on the forward strand.
CAATAGCATCAGCATCAAGGAAGCTACTATCTTTTTCAAATAATGAAACTTATGAATTTGAATCATATTATTACAAACTAAAAAAACATCCTCTTGCACGACTGTCATACAGATGCAAAAGTACATATTTTTAGGCAAATGAACGGATACAAAATGCAATACAGGCACCAACAATGTACAGAAAGATCATTGAATTAAATTGACAGAGCATGGCTGATCACATACGCACCCTGACACACACTTCCGAAGGTATCTACAAAGAAAAAGGCAGTAAATTTCTTTCGTTCGCAATGCCTATCGAAAGCGAAAAAGAAATCAAACAAACACTGGTGGCGTTCAAGAAACGCTATTATGACGCACGACACATTTGCTATGCTTACATGCTTGGAGAAGATAAAACGCAATTTCGTAGCTACGATGACGGTGAACCATCCGGAACAGGCGGACGCCCTATTTTAGGACAAATCCATTCCGCAGAATTGACCAATGTATTGATTGTAGTAGTCCGATACTTTGGAGGCGTTTTATTAGGAACGGGAGGATTGATGCATGCATACAAACAAGCCGCAAGCGATGCATTGGCAAATAACGAGATTATTGTAAAAGAAATAACAAGAACATTGCATCTTACATTCGCTTATGATCAGATGAATCAAGTGATGTCAATCATCAAGGCGTTGCAGATTCTCATTCTCGATCAGCAATTTGAATCCACTTGTCAACTCACCATCACTGTCACAAAATCCATCATTCCTCAAGCCATCGCAAAGATAAAATCTATTCCGACCACTCAAATAGAAGAATATAAATAGAAGAGTCATTTCTGAAGTCCCTTTCTAAACACTTTCTTTTCGTTTCCGCAGGGGGACAAAAAAAGGAGCATCTTTCTCATAACTGAGAGAGACACTCCTTAAAAAGTGGCGGCTACCTACTCTTCCACCTTGTGGGCAGTACCATCGGCGTGGTTGGGCTTAACTTCTCTGTTCGGAATGGGAAGAGGTGGAACCCCAGCGCTATAGCCACCTAAATCTTTATCAATGTATAATTGACAGTTGACAATCGACAATGACTAATCTGAGTGAATCAGAAAGAAGTTCACAAGAACAGATTATAGTATCCATTCTCCATTGTCAATTCATATTGTTTGACCTACCAAAAAACAAGAAAGAAAATACCCTAAAGTAGAGTCTTGGCTCCAACAGCATTACTGAACCACTTTCCAGAATCAAGCCTCAAAGAAAAGTTTCGGGCAATTAGTACTGCTCGGCTTTGACATTACTGCCTTTACACCTACAGCCTATCAACGTTGTCGTCTTCAACGGCCCTCATGGAGATCTTATCTTGAGGTTGGTTTCGCGCTTAGATGCTTTCA
>DAHXOX010000024.1 GCA_027364655.1 Paludibacter sp.
TGATAGGAACCATACTCTTTGTTACGGTTCTCAAACACCAATTCCTCAAGTGATTCTACATACTGTTTTTCATTAGTCATAACCATTCAAATTTCAGTATTAATAAATCGACAATTACCGCGGGGCAGATTTAAGCATACCTATTTCAGTAGGACTTAAATCAACGATTGCATAACTTGCAATATTGGTAATTGCCATCTCATCTACAATAGCCACGATGTCCTTATATTTGGCTTTATCGTCAGCTTTTATCAGAACAATAGGACCCACATTATCATCAGTTTTTAGCTTATTAATGTAGTTTTCTGCAGTGGTATCCGCAACAACAATTTTACCTTTCAATCTTGCTTCTTTATATTCCTCGATTTTGGTAAAAAGGTCTTTGTTTTTTTCCAAAAGAACTTTGCGAATGCCATCTTTACTGAAATTTGTTTTGATTAACGTCGGTAGCGGTAGCTTATTCGGATCTGCAACGCCCATATAGTAATAGATACGGTCACTGTCGCCTAAGAGAATGTTAAGTGTCCTGCTTGCCGCAATTTTAGGCGGTGGCTGTTTATTATCCTTTTCTGGCATGGTGATCACCATTACTTTGGGTTTGCTGAACGCTGTCGTAAGCATAAAGAAGGTTAGTAAAAGAGCCATCAAGTCTACCATAGGCGTCATGTCAACACGTGCCACTCCTCTTTTAGGTCTTTTTTTCGCTCCCTTCTGCTTTTTATCTTCTTGAATTATTTCAGCCATTTTTTTTTATTTAATCTATTTGATCTTGTTACTTAGAAGTTTTACTTTGGTAAATCCTTCAGTCCAACTTCTTCCTTTTGATACGTAGTAATAAAGTTAAATCTATTTACTCCGTTACTCTGAACCAGATCTAACACCTTTTTGATGGTTGGGAATGTAACATCTCCATCAGCTTTGATGGCAACCTCAGCATAGGGATTCACGGTTCGTGCCATGCGTACCCACCATGCTAATTGATTATCCAAAGAATCCATAGGAATGCCGGTCTGCATTTGCTCAGCCTCTTTTGGGTTTTTTGTGTCAAGCCACCTTTGCATATCCTTCATCGGCATACCAAATGTTCCACCACCTGAGAATTTTTTTATCTCTGCGGGGGTAAAGTTGATCTTGTATTGAATCCCCATTGCTTTAAGCAAATCTGCACGATAATGGTATGATGTGTCTTTTCCATTGTCATAATTGAAAAAGACTTTTTTATTAGGTGCAATAAAAATTGTCATCACATTATTATCTGGAACTGTCTTCTCCGATATAGAATTTGGTATCGTAATTTGAGCAGGTTCCATCGGGATAAAGGTTGCTGTTAATAGAAAAAAAGTAAGGAGCAGCGTAAATAAGTCCACCATTGGCGTCATATCGACGTGTGGTGACCTTGCGGTCGATTTTATCTTTGGCATGGAATTATTATTTTATCATTTATGAGTCATTTTAATAAATCCGCCTGCTGGTTCCTTTATTTCGTGGAAGCTGCAAACGACTGAACTAAGCTGAAGCCTGCTTCATCAATTTTGTAGGTGAAGTTATCAATACGAGTGGTGAAGTAGTTGAACATAACGATAGCCAACAACGAACCACCAATACCAAATGCGGTATTGATAAGCGCTTCAGAAATACCTGTCGAAAGTCCTAACGCATCAGGAGCTCCTGAACTTGCTAATGCGGCGAATGCACGAATCATCCCTAACACTGTTCCAAGAAGACCTGTTAATACAGAAATGGAGGCAATCGTTGAAAGAATGACCATGTTGCGTGACAGCATAGGTAATTCCAGCGCCGTTGCTTCTTCAAATTCTTTCTGGAGAGCAAGAATTTTTTGATCTTTGTCCATTCCTTCAAGATGTTGTAAATCACGATAGCGAACTAATCCTGCTTTCAACACATTTGCCAAAGAACCTCTTTGTTTGTCGCAACGTGCAATTGCATCTTCGATTTTGTCCCCGTCTAAGTCAATCTGAATGTTTTTAACAAATACATTCAAGCGACCTTTTCCTTTTGCTGCTGCTAACGAAATGAATCGTTCAATTGAGAAAATGATCATTACCAAGTTGATTGTCATCAACAAGGGAACGATTAATCCTCCTTTGTAAATAATACCCAAGTAATTACCTTGAAGTGCTCGCCCCGCGGGGTTACCGCCTTCAAAATTGATAGGGTTTCCCATCACATACTTGAAAACTACGTAGGATAATACTAATGCAACTAACATAACGACTATTGTCATCGTTGATCTTAGCGCATCTCCTAATGTCTGTTCCTTTTTTTGATTTGTCTTGCTCATTGTAAAAAAATTTAATGGTTTGAATTGATAATGGTTTTTTCTTACGGTGCAAAGATAAAAAATATTCGTTATTCTCTGACCGTGCTCGAACGTTTTCTTTTTTTTTTCGTTTAATTCGTCCTTTTCTTCTTTTCTTTCGTTTTGTTTCTTACAACACTACCTGTTTTCGATATTCAAAAATCGAAATATTTCAAATCAATCATTTGAATGACTAATACTTATATCCGATTGTTGTTTGAAATGTCGAAAATAGGTAGTGAGTAAAACTGAATAGTTATTTAGCTGGTTGTGCTGGTTTGTTTAAATTCCTTTTTATATTGTCGATTATTTCTTTGGCCTTTTCATCATTTGGATTGATAGCTAACACTTTTTCTCCGTATTCCATTGCTTTTTGTGCGGCATCTCGTGACTTGTTTTGCGAAAATTGCAAGAAATAGTAGAATGTCATGTAAGAAAATGCTTCAGCCCGTTCAGTACTATATTTTGAGGCATCACTATCTGTTTTTGCAATAAAAGTTTGATATGCAGGGAATGCTGCTCCTGTTTTTGTGTCAGGATCGGTCATCGAAAGTGCTCGTGCTCGCCAAATGTACGCAGGGATATAATCAGGCATTTTTTTGATAAGCAAAGCAAAGGCGGAATCTGACTTACTAAAATTATTGTCAGCATAGTAATCATAACCTAAGTAGAAGTAATCTGCCAAAGACTGGATTCCTAATTGAATTTTCTTCAGATATACCTTCGCTGCTTGCTTATACGCTTTTGCAGCGTTAAACGAATTGGATGCTTCTGTCAAGTAGTTAATTTGGGCTGTGTCTAAGTTGTATGCTTTGACAAAGTAGACTCCGGCAAGTGAGTCTTGTTTCAACTTCGATAAAGAACGTGCATAGTAAGCATAATCTAATGGTCGAATGTTATCCGTTGCTGTTTTCTTAAAAAATTCGTCTAATTCTTGCTTTGCCTGTTCTGGTTTGCCTGTTTCATAATCCGAATAAGCTAATGCGCGATACAAATCAACATTGCTGCTATCAGTTTGAAGTACTTTTGCTGCTTGTGTTGCAGCTTCTTGATAGTCCTTCAAAGTAAATAGTGTATTGATGTATTGCAATTGTGCTTCTACGTTTCCGGACGACAGCTCCAAAAATTTTTGGAAGTTTGCTTTCGCATTTTCATTATCCCCTTTTGATGCATACAAGAACCCAAGTTCTTTATATGCCGGAGCAAATGTTGGATCCATTTTTACAACCTCCAGATAGGTGGTCAAGGCATCGTCATAGTTTTTTGATCGTACCCAAAGTTGACCAATCCGTAGTTGTGCCGAGGCTGATTTTGGATTGTACTTGGCGGCAAGGTTATAATTGAAAATAGCATTTGAACCATCATTCAAGATATAAATATAGGCATCTCCTTTGACTAAATAGATTTCAAAATCTTTGGGATTCAATTTTTCTGCTATACGAAGATACCCAAAGATTGCAGTTGTGTCTTTGGTGTTACTAATAACATAAGCATCTGCCATTTTCGTATAGACTGTAGCTTGGATGTCTTTCTCCATTTTAATCTTCTTATGTTTCCCTGGCAGCAGCTCCTGAGCTTGGGCTAAATAACCGTTGGCCTTAACCGTGTCTTTTTGAAACATTGCCATTTCAGCTAATCCAACAAAATTTAGCGGGTTTGTAGGCTCAGCTGTGATACCTTGATTAAACACGACGGTTGCTTCAGCTATTGATTTTTTGAGCGAAACGGAAGCTGTGTCAGCCAGATAGCGTTGAATGTAATACTGTCCATAATGGAAGTAATTAGTTCCGTTTTGTGGCTGTTGGCTAACGAGTGATTCAAATGCCTTCTTTGCTGCCACAAATTGTTCACTGTGAGTTAATAGAATGGCATCATCGAGCGTTTGCGCTTTCAGGTTGCTCATCCAGCCTCCAGTAATGAGCATAACCATAACAAATGCGATTGTTTTCATTTTTCCTACCATAAGAACGATTCCTCCATGTTTTTGTAATTGATAATTGATAAATAATTGATTGTTGTTATTAATGTTTGATTTCGACAATGGTGACAGGTGCCGTTGCTGGAACTAACCCTGAGCGTAAAATAATACGCTGGCCCTTTTCACCCGCTAAAAAGGCACCTAATCCGCTTGCTAACCCATCGTATGTTTGACGATCAATGAAATAGATATTGCGGATAAAAGGGTAATATTTATAAACTATGTAGGCCTGATAAGGTTGGTAGAAAGTATTCGCACTGGTAGAACCTGCGTAAGAAGTAATGCCTGCTACCTGAATGCGACTCAAAAAATTATTCGAAACAGAATCCTGAGGATCACTGATCCAATTTACGCTGAGGATTCCTATAGCGTTTTTGTGTGTTTGCACGTAATTGATAATTTCATGGTTTGATTTCGTGGCGCCAAAATTAGGTGGATACTTCGTTAGATTAAATTTGTCCATGAAATAGCGAATATTCGATGATCCTTGTTTATCAAATACTACGCTAATGGTTCCAAGATTGTTCTTTGGATCAATTTGATTCCATTTTGAAATTTTTCCGGTGAAAATATCATGCACCTGGTCGTACAAGAATTGATTGGTTTTGTTATCCTTGTTTAGTATCAACGCAATGGCATCATGCCCAATAACGGTGGCGCGTGCAACATAGCGTTGACTCAGCAGTGCGTCTGATTGTTGCTTTGTTAAAGGTCTGCTTACAATCATAGCCGGAATAGAATCTTTCAAGAAGAGATTGATAATGTCTGTTTCGTCATTGTAAACAGTGTCGAACGAAGCATGATTATAGATGTTTGTGAAAACGTCTAATTGTGCCTCCATCATAAGTCGATATGAATCGTCAATGCCAAGTTTAATACGTCCCGTAGTATACGTGTCGGTTGGTTTGACTTGTTTCGAGTTGCTGCAACCAGAAAGGAAAGAAACCGCTAATGCCAAAATCACCAATTGGGCGATTCTTGGATGAAAAACTAAATGTTTCATATAGGTATATTTTGTGAAAAAGTTATTCGTCATCACCAACTTCATCTTCGTCGTCATCATCACTTTTTTTGATTAATAAGATTCGCGCCAAGCGATAAGCTCCATATAAGATTAATATAAGTGCAAAAACTATTCGAAACTCTCTGTGCATCATAGTGATACAGCGATGGCAAAACAACAGGTAGCCGCCCGCAATAAAATAGAGCGAAACGACGAACAAGGAAATATATTTTTCTACTTTGTCAAGGTTTTTCATAATGAAGAAGTGTTAGTGATAAAACAATCAGACAAACTAAATCTCAACAAAATTGCTGATAATGGATACTCATGGAAACAACGCTTACACTGCGAAATATTACTTGTTTAGCTAAGCAAATATACAGTTTTTTCTGCAGTTGTATCTATTCTGTTCTCTTTTTATTATCCATTTCTCTTCATCATGCCGACGCTTTCGTATAACCCTTTTTTTAATCATTCTTCAAAGCACATGGATAGGAATAAGAATTTCCATCCCTTTGCGAAGCGCCGTTTCGTTTTGTGCTAACAAATGGTGATGCCGCTCCGGTAACGATTTTTTGAGGCCTAATAAAACATTATCAATTTCCACAATTGGTCTAATCTTCAATAAACCTCCAAGGATGAACATATTAAATGTTTTTGCCATGTTTAATGCAATGGAAGTTTCTAATGCGTCGATACGGTAAATATTTATATCGGTTCGTTGAGGTTCTCGCACAAAACCGTGACCATCATACAGTAAAGTTCCTCCTTTTTTAATTCGTGGCTCAAATTTGTCGAGTGACGGTTGATTGAGAATAATAGCCGTGTCATATTCTTGCAAAATAGGAGAGCTAATTTTTTCGTCGCTTAGAATAACTGTGACGTTGGCTGTTCCCCCTCGTTGTTCTGGGCCGTAAGATGGCATCCACGAAACCTCCTTTCCTTGCATCAGACCTGAATATGCCAATATTTTGCCCATTGACAATACCCCTTGCCCTCCAAAACCCGCAATGATTATTTCTTCTTTCATACGTGAATAATTTATTTTTAAAGGTCGTATGGAACTCGTCCCGAACATCGGGACTCGTTTCATATGAATTTGTTTTATTTTTTACACTATGGTCTTATGGAACTTGTGCCGAATGTCAGGACTTGTTTCATGCGTGTAAATATTAATAAATGAAGGTATGCTTGGTTGGAGGCACCTTCATGTTGTAGTTGATAAGTCAATTAATCATTCTTTATTGATCTTTCAAGTCGCCTAATGGATAAACTTTGAACATGTGTTCTGCCATCCATTGATTGGCTTGATGTGGTGTCATTTTCCATCCGGAATTGCAGGTTGAAACAAATTCAACAACAGACGTGCCCTTTTTTGCCAAAGTATTTTCAAATGCTTTTCGGATTGCTTTTTTTGCTCTTATCACGGTGGCAGGAGTGTGAACTGCTTGCCGAGTGACATAGCAAGTCCCATCCAAAATGGTTAATAAGTTGGATATCTTCAGTGGATATCCTTCTAACATCACATCACGCCCTTCAGGAGATGTTGAGGTAACCATTCCTTCGATGGTTGTAGGGGCCATTTGCCCACCTGTCATACCATAGATGCCATTATTGATAAAGAATATAGCGATGTTTTCGCCACGGTTGCAGGCATGTATGGTTTCAGCGGTGCCAATGGCGGCTAAGTCGCCGTCTCCCTGATAGGTGAAAACACAACTCTCTGGCAAAAGACGATTCACCGCAGTGGCAAGCGCAGGTGCACGTCCGTGGGCTGCTTCCTGCCAATCGATATCAATGTAATTGTAAGCAAACACGGCACATCCAACTGGAGCTATGCCGATAGTGATATCTTGAATACCCATTTCTTCAATTACTTCGGCAATTAATTTATGCACGACGCCATGACTACAGCCCGGGCAATAATGCATAGGAGTATCCGTCAAGAGTGGTGTTTTGCCATACACCTTATTTGCGGGTTGTATAATTTCTTGTAATGTCATAATTGTGTGATTTTGCAATAAGTAAGTGGCTATCTGCAAATCTGTTTGAGATTTTTGCTGCCTATATTGCTATATTATTAATTTCTCTTTCACTGCTTTGACGATTTCTTCAGGCGTTGGAATCATGCCTCCATAACGTCCATAAAACTCAACTGGAACTAATCCGTTCACTGCCAAACGTACATCTTCCACCATTTGGCCGGCATTCATCTCAACAGATAACATTCCTTTTACTTGTTTGGCGTATTCATGTATTTGCGCCACTGGATATGGATAAAGCGTGATAGGTCGAAACAACCCTACTTTAATGCCTTCTTCCCGCAATAATTCCACTGATTTTTGGCAGATACGTGCTGATGATCCAAAAGCGACTAATAAATAATCAGCATCATCACATAAAAAAGTTTCGTAACGCACCTCGTTGGCTTCCACTTCTCTGTATTTTTGCTGAAGGCGGTTGTTTACTTTCTCCATTTCTTCGGAGACTAATTCTAACGAGGTAATAATATTTTGCTTGGCTCTCCCATTTTTGCCAAGAGTTGCCCATGGATATTTTTCGCGAATCTCCTCGTTCGTCAGTCGTGGTTGATAATCGGGGAGCTGTACTTTTTCCATCATTTGCCCAATTAATCCGTCTGACAGCACCATTACCGGATTGCGGTACTTAAATGCTAAATCAAAGGCAAGACAAAGATGATCTGACATTTCCTGAACTGATGCAGGCGCCAGAGTTATTAGTTTATAATCACCATGTCCGCCGCCTTTTACGGTTTGAAAATAGTCGGATTGACTGGGTTGAATGGTTCCTAATCCGGGTCCTCCTCGAGTGACGTTTACAACAACACAAGGCAATTCAGCTCCGGCAATGTATGAAAGTCCTTCTTGCATTAAACTGATACCGGGACTTGATGAAGATGTCATAACACGTTTTCCACACGCAGCTCCACCATACACCATGTTGATGGAAGCCGTCTCGCTTTCGGCCTGCAGTACCACCATACCGGTCTTGTTCCATGGTTCAAGAGCCATTAATGTTTCTAAAACTTCCGATTGGGGGGTAATGGGGTATCCGAAGTATCCGTCGCAACCGCAGCGAATGGCCGCTTCTGCAATGGCTTCGTTCCCTTTCATCAATTTTACTTCTTCCATGTTGATCTTAACTTTTTACTCGATAAACAGTAATACATGCATCGGGACATACATAAGCGCATGATACACATCCTGTACATGCCTCGGCATTGGCCATATATGCATAATGGTAGCCCATTGCATTGGTTTGCTGGTTCATTTCAAGAACGTCTGATGGACATGCTTCTTCACACAGATGGCAGCCTTTACATCGTTCGATGTTGACTACCACAGCTCCTTTGTTTCTTGCCATAGTGTACTATTTTTCAAAGAATGATTGATAGAATGTTTCTAATTATCTCATATAGTCTCAATATCAAAAAGGCTAAGACAACCGAAAATAAGAAACTACTAACGAAAAAATTATAAAAAAGCAGGCGGTTAAGTCCAATCGCTATGCTTAGATAAGTCATTCAAAATCAAAAAACATGCAATTGTTTAAGTCACTGGTTTCCGATTGAGACATTGCTTTCCTTCTTGATTAATTCATTAGATAGAGCAATTTTCAAATGTGTCATGTTGTTTCCTTTGAGAAATTCTCAATTTCTATATGGGCGACAAATGTACCAATTGTTTTCAAGCGATGCTCTTTTTTAGAAGTTAAAAAGGATGAAATATCGTGTTGTAATCAATATAATAAGTTGTCAGTGCTTCATTTAAGAGCCTTTTTTGACTATAAATTCCGAATAATAAGCGATGCTGTTTTATAATAAACGTTGATTTGCCAGCTCAAGTAGCAATAAAAATTTGCTAATGTGATGTTGGCTTGATGTCCTTATTTGAAAAAAAATATCCCCTTCGGCTAATTTTCCAATTAACTGATGGGGATATCGAAATGATCCATTATCAAGTATTCAGCACTTTTCTATTGTTGACATTCGTGTTAATAGATGGGTTCGCCAAGTGCAATTTTCAATTTATATTCACTGACGGTGTAGTCGATTTGTGTTTTCACAAGTGACAAGCGGCTTTCTGCTAATGAAACCGCGCTGTCCAATAAATCGAGGTTAGTGATGCTGCCGCTCTCAAAACTTGTTTCGGCTAATTGATACGCTTTTTCGGCTTGTGTAACCTGAAGTGTGGCCTGCTTTACTTTTTGTTGCGCAGCATCAACGTTTTCATAACTTTGAATCACGTCGTTCACCACATTCCGTTGAGTTAAATCTTTGTCTTGAGTGGCACTTTCAATTTCCGATTTGGCGACGATGCGATTGTATTTTGTGCGTGTTGCATCAAAAAGAGGTATTTTAAGACTTACACCCACTACGTAGTTGGCTTTTGCCGTATTTAAAACAGGGGAATAACCATTCTTAAGACCTCCATTGGCAAAGAAATCAAGTGACGGATTGTTTGCTGCATTCACATTGTTCAAACGCATTTTGGCTAACAATCCTTTTTGATTGGCTATCTTTACCTCTTCGCGTTGCTTTAACGCCACAGAAATGAGTGAATCATTTGAAACAAACGGATAAGGTGCCGTAAGGTTATTTTGAACGGCAACCATGTCTGTTTGTGGCTTACCAAGTAACGCGTTGAGTTGACTTTGAGAAATTTTGAGTGAGGTCTCTAAATCAGTTTTTTGATTTTCGATAGAGGAGATTCGCACTTTGGTAGTCAGTATTTCGTAATCGGTGGCCGATCCTGTGGCCGCTTTCTTTTCCACAAAACGCAGGTGATCGTACAAATTCTTCAATTCGTCATCTTTAATACGAATAGCCTGTTGTAAGTAATCTAATGTGAAAAAGTTACCTACGACTATCCATGACAATTCTTGTTTCATTTGGCTTACGGTGAGTTTTGCTAATTCACTGTTTTGATTTGCATACGCGACATTCTTAGCGGTCTTGCCAAAATCATAAATCGTTTGATTGTAATTGATGGCAGCCGAATAATTATCAGCAGGAAACATATTAAACGTTCCCATTCCCGGAAAGGAAATAGACGAAACAGGTCCAATGTGAGAATAAGAAGACGAAAGTGAAATATCAGGATAATAAGCCGATTTTGATAGCCCTACTCTTGCATTGGCTGCGATGATGGCTTGCTGAGCTTCTTGAAGGGTTGGGTAAGTTGCCATCACTTGTTTCATAACAGCCGGAAGCGCTAATGAGTCCGATGGAATGGCGTTTGCAGTGGATTGCGCTGTCATAGTTGAAGTTGTCGCTAATCCCATTAAAAAAGTAGCTATATAAAATAGTCTCATCCGAAAATGTTTTTTTTGATTCCCATTAGATTGAACTCGAATACTCTTGTCTTCAGTCGCATGTATGTTACTAAAATATATTCGTTTCATTGTTTTTGAGTTTTAAGTTGACCAAATTTGTTCTTTTTCTTTGTCTTCAACATGATTACAGGTAAAACGCCCAACATCGTGATGATTGCGGCAAGCAAGAAATCGTCATTAATTCCCTGAATAAATGCTTGGTTGCTGATGTTTGACAGCAGCAAATATTTCCCTTGCTGAAGGGCTGTTGGTAGAGAGCTACCTACATGTTGCTGAATGAAAAAGGTTAAATGATGAATTACGTTACTGAATTCCTGCGACCGTGTTAGAACCGATTCGCCATATACTTGTGAATGAAAACTAATTCTCGCTGTCAACATGGTTGTTAGAAGCGCTACACCAATACTTCCTCCAATTTGACGAATAGTATTGGTAATACTCGATGCTTGTGCCATTTTATCGTGTGGAATAGTCAATAACGAAATTTGATTCAATGGCGAAAACATAATACCCATGGCAAACCCTCTTAGATAAAGAGAAGACATCACGTATGGCCGCTCGGTCAAGAATGAAAGATCGGAGTTGATGTAAAGGCTTATCGCTAAAAGTATGATTCCCAAAACAATAGGTATTTTTGGATTTGATTTGTCGGCTATTAACCCCGCAATAGGTGACATCAATCCTTGAATGATTCCTACAGGCAGAAATACGGCTCCTGATTGTAAGGCTGTGTAATCCATTGCATTTTGCAGATAAAGCGGCAATAAAAAAGTGCTGCCGAACATGCCAATGCTAAAAATGAAAATAATAATATTAGCCATTCCGAAATTTCGATTTACTAAAAGCCTCAGATCAAGTAGCGGATAGTCTGTGGTTAATTCTCGTGTAATGAACACCACAAAGGCAATAGCTGAGATGGCAAAACAAGCTAAAATATAAGGAGCTGACCAGCCTTCAGCATTTGTACTGGCATTCCCTTCCGAGAGAGCATAAAGAAGAACTGGAAGAAAAATGACTACAGATACAAACCCTATCAAATCAAATTTACGAACCGCTTTATTAATAAATTCACGTTGAATGATGATGGTCAATGCCAACGCAACAATACCTACCGGTATGTTCACATCAAAAATCAATTGCCAACTGAAATTATCGACTAAATATCCACCGATAAGCGGGCCGAATGAAACGGATGCTGCTGCGGCAATTGCCCAAAACCCAAGGGCTACACCACGTTGCTTGACTGGAAATTCACGCATAATGATAGCCATGCCTAACGGTTGTACCATGCCGCCTCCTAAACCTTGAAGAACGCGTGAAGAGATGAGCATGGTTTCATTGCTTGAAATTCCGCACAACATCGATCCGAATGTGAAGATGAACAACCCCCAAAAGTAAACGCGCTTATACCCAAATCGGTCGGCTAACCATCCTGAAGTGGGGAGCATAGCTGCCATTGCTAACATGTATCCCGTGATGACCCATTCGATAGTAGAAAGTCCCACGCCAAACGAGGCCATGATCTTTGGAAGTCCTACGTTGACAATCGTGGCATCGAGCACTGCCATAAATGTCCCAAGCATTACATTGCCAAGCACAAACCATTTGTAATTAGTGTTTTGTGGATGATAAACCGAATCTCTCGGTCGTAGTGTGCGTCGTATTTTATGTGTGGCCGATAGTTTTCGCATTATTTTCTCACAATTTTAACCACTGCCGACATACCTGTACGTAATACAAATTGATTGAGGTTTTTACCATCCTCGGTGCCATCAATGGATATCTTTACCGGTACACGTTGTGTTACCTTTGTAAAGTTACCCGATGCGTTGTTGGGTGGAATGAGCGAAAACTGCGATGCGGTACTTGCCCCGATGTAAAAAATCTTTCCTGTAAAGGTGACTCCAGGGTAGGTGTCAAGTGTAAATATTGATTTCTGACCAATGGATAGGTTATCCATTTTAGTTTCTTCCAAATTGACTAACACCCAGAATTTCTTCGTATTATTGAGTGTGAAAACAGCTTGTCCTATTTGTGCAAGATCACCCGGAAGTTGCCAGCGTTTAGAAATAATTCCATCGCAAGGTGCATATAATTTTGTATTGGCAAGTTGCGTATTAATTACCCCTAATTGTGCCTTTGAAGTTGCAATAGCTGCTATAGCACTATTAATTTGCGTTTTGGATACTTGGATCATTGCTTGAGATGCATCTACTTGCGCTTTGGCAGCTTCTTCGGCTTTTTTGGCGTGATCATATTGCTCTTTAGAAATTACGCCCCCTGCAAATTGAGTTTTTGCTCGGTTATAGTCTTCCAAAGCTCGTTGCCAATTGATGTAGGCCACCTTGCTATTATCAGTATTTAGTTGATAATTTGCTTGTGATTGTGCTTCCGCTGCTTTTGTTTGAATAATGGAAGAAAGCACTTGTTGTCTTTGGGCTATTAAATCGGTGCTGTCCAAAGTCACTAACAATTCGCCTTGTTTTATTGAATCGCCTTCATGTACATAGAGTTGATCAATGCGTTCGACGATTTTTGGCGTGATTGACACATTATCGGAATTAACATAAGCATCATCGGTTTGTATGTAGTGCGCATAATCTTCGTACCAAAAGACTCCCGCAACTAATACTAACAAAATGATGATGGAAACCGGAAGATAAACTTTCAGATTTTGTTTGTTGATTTTCTTGATTTTCATACAGTGATTTATTTTTGCTGTGATATTTTTATAAATCTTTCTTTTTGTCTCTATAATAGGTGTTTAATTGCCTCCATGATAGAGAATATCTTTAGGATGTTTGATTTTTTGTATCCGGACATCCCGACGGCTTCCCAAAACTTATTATTAACAGTTCTCTCACTTGTTGCGTGGCTGTTGCCAACGTGGTGAGTTGTTCTTTGGTGAGTTGCTGTAATTGTTGCCTCATCTCTTCGCTTATTTCTTGTTTGATGGTTTGAAATTGGGTGATACCTTTTTCTGTTATGTGAATATTGATGATGCGACGGTCTGTGAGATCAGCAATGCGTTCTACCATTTTTTCTTCAATTAATTTGTCGATTAAGACCGTCACATGCGGTTTTGGCATCGACAATTTGCGTCCAATGTCAGACATGGATAATGTTTTATATACACTCAAAACACCCATAATGAAGAGAGATCCGGGATTAAGGTTTGTCTTAGCGCGCATCTGCTTCGAAAAACTTTTTGATATAAGTGGATGAAGATACATTAAATTATCCACGACTGTTTCAATGGTGGTTTGTTTGATTTCAGTCATGATGTTGGTTGTAATTATTGTCTTTCATAATGGTTACAAATATACAACTATTACATATCCGAAATCAATAGCTTTAAGAAAAATTACATTCTAAAA
>DAHXOX010000025.1 GCA_027364655.1 Paludibacter sp.
CCTTGTGTGTCGTACGTGCGGCAACCGCGTCCTTTGACTATTTCAACATCAAATAAGGGATAAACATCAAAAGGTTTCATATGAATTTGTTTTGTTTTTTACACTATGGACATATGGAACTCGCTCACTCATTCATCGTCATTGGCGAATTGTTTATACATGCTCGTTTCATACATGAATAATTTGATTTTTAAAGGTCGTATGGAACTCGCATGTCAACTATTTTCATACTCTTTGGATGTAAGTAATATGCTCGTTTCATTTATAATTCATTTTTTGCTTTTCTCATTGTTCCAAAATTTGGCACATAGAAGAGAGATTACAGGTTTATTTAGTTTTGATGGGCACTTTATCGACACGGCGTTGGTGGCGTCCTCCTTCAAAATCGGTAGTGAGAAATGTTTTTACCATTTCGAGTGCTAACGCATCATCAACAAAACGACCCGGGAGCGATAATACATTGGCATTGTTGTGTTGACGGGCTAATGCTGCTAATTCAGGTGTCCAACAGAGTGCGGCACGAATGCCCTGGTGTTTGTTAACCGTCATATTGATGCCATTTCCGCTGCCACAGATAGCGATGCCATAATCATATTCGCCATTTTCTACGGCTTCTGCTAATGGATGACCGAAATCAGGATAATCGCAACTGTCGGACGTATGAGTGCCAAAATCATGAAGCACGGCAACATGGTCGGCTAACCAAGGTGAAATACCTGATTTTCGGTCGAAACCGGCATGATCGGAAGCAATGGCAATTTTGAGTTCGTTTAGAGGTTTCATGTGTGTTTGTGTGTTATTTGATTCTAAAATGGTATTTAGATGTGGTTTATTTGTTGATGGCTTGTTCAATGCTCCATCCCTGTGCTTTGATGTCAAATTCCTGATCGTCGCGTGTGACAAGTCTATATCCTGAATTTTCATGTGTCATATAGCCAATCAGGGTAATTCCCTCAATGGTTGTAATCTCATCATGCAACGAAGTAGGGACGGTAAACAGAAGCTCGTAGTCTTCGCCTCCGTTCATTGCTGCTGTCACGAGATTCATGCTGAACTCTTCGGCCATCACGGCAGTCTGATAATCAATGGGAATACGATCTTCGTAGATGCGACATCCTGTATGGCTTTGTGTGCAAAGATGCAATAGCTCGGAAGATAATCCATCCGAAATGTCGATCATTGATGTAGGGACAATGTGTTTATCGCGCAATAGTTCAATGATATCTTTTCGTGCTTCAGGCTTGAGTTGACGTTCGAGCAGATAGTCTTTGCCGCTAAAATCAGGTTGTACATCGGGGTTACCGGTAAAGACCATTTTTTCGCGTTCAAGTAGTTGCAAGCCCATGTAGGCTGCTCCGAGGTCGCCGGTGACGCATATAAGGTCGTTTTCTTTGGCAGTGCTCCGATAGACAATCGTGTCTTTGTCAACTTCGCCAATGCAAGTGAGCGAAAGCATTAGGCCTGTAACCGAAGCGGAAGTATCACCACCTGCTAAATCGACACCATATTTATCGCAGGCTAATTGAATGCCTTCGTACAATGTTTCTATATCTTCCACCGAAAAGCGTTTGGATATGCCGAGCGATACTGTGAGTTGTTTGGGATATCCATTCATGGCATAGATATCTGAAAAATTAACCACAGCCGCTTTGTATCCTAAGTGTTTTAACGGTGTATAAATCAAATCAAAATGAACACCTTCAAGCAAGAGATCGGTGGTGACAAGTGTTTGTTTACCTTCGTTAGCAATTACGGCGGCATCATCGCCGATTCCTTTTATGGTCGAAGAATTCTTTAAAGTAAAGGGTTGTGTGATGCGACGAATAAAGCCAAATTCTCCCAAACTCGCTATTTCAGTACGTTCAGACATTAAAAAAATAGTTTATGACCATGAATCATTACTTTTGCAAAGGTATAACAATCTGACTTGTTCCCCAAACAAAATGTAGCTTGAATGAGAACTCCCCTAAAAGCAGGACAATACGTCGTTATCTATTTGATC
Source organism: Paludibacter sp. (assembly GCA_027364655.1). Lineage (GTDB taxonomy): Bacteria > Bacteroidota > Bacteroidia > Bacteroidales > Paludibacteraceae > Microbacter. The sequence goes on from DAHXOX010000025.1 coordinate 2,003, forward strand.
TGACTCATCATAATTTTATCAAAAAGACGATCGGAAACAAGTTTGCGTACCCATATAATGAATGGAGCGCCTGCTCCGGCGGCATAACGTGTCTTGGGCTTGGTAGATAGTATGGCTCTTTCGATGGTTTTGGCTATGACGATTGGTTCAGCTCCCATCTTGCCGTCCGCTTTTTTCAACATCTCTACATGTTTCATTGCCAACTCTTTGTAGGCACTATTTCCTGATGTTTTGATCAGGTTCTCACGGGCAATCGTGTTCCATTCGGTTTTGATGGCTCCAGGTTCAATGATCACTATGTCAATGCCAAATTGTTTCAGTTCCATACGAAGGCTGTCGCTCCATCCTTCAACGGCAAACTTGGTGGCATGATACCATGCTCCATGTGGTTCCCCGATTTTTCCGGCAATGGATGAAATATTGATGATACGGCCACTTTGTTGTGCACGCATCGTTGGAAGTACTAATTGTGTCAGTCGTGCTAATCCAAAAAGATTCACTTCAAATTGGTATTTGGCTTCCGAAAGTGGGACATCCTCCACTGCTCCGAAAGAGCCATATCCCGCATTGTTCACCAACACATCAAGACGTTTTTCTTTGTCTAACAGTTCGTTAATGCCCGCAACCATCGAAGCATCGTTGGTTACATCCATAGGTAACAAATGAACACCCAATGCTTTCAGGTCTTCCATGCGTTCTACTCTACGTGCTGCACCATAAACCGTAAATCCTTGTCTCACTAATAATTTTGCTGTCTCTTTTCCAATGCCGGATGAAGCGCCGGTTATCAAGATTACTTTGTTCATAAGATTCTTTTTGTGTTGTAAGTTTTGTTAAAATGAACTAAGGCATGCTCATGTAGCCCTCAATTTTTCTTTTTGTACAAAGATAAAGCAGAAACAACGTAATTCGCCTCTTGAGTTTTTTATGATTATCGGGATTGTTTGACAGATCATAATTTTCATGAGTGTCAAAACAACAAAAGCGGGTTCCTATTTCGAGGAAGCCGCTTTCAAGGAGATGAGTATAAATGTATGCTATTAGTTCACAACGATTTTAGTGGTGTTTCCTTCCACTTTCACCAAGTACATGCCTTTTGGAAGAGCTACGTTGTCGGCTGCTATCGCTTTCTTAACCAATGAGCCTACCGCATTATATACCATGACTTGTGCATCGGGAGCAGTGCCTTTCACAACGAGTTGGTTGCCTGAAACAAAGACTTTAACAGCATTGGTTGGCGTTGAAGTAACTGCCGTAGAAACGTCGGAATTAATTGCTTCGCCAAAATAGAAATCATCCCAAAGAACGGTAGCGTTTTTGTAAGTACGTACTTGAAATTGGAATTGCGTAATGTCAGCAGGGAACTGAAATTTAAATACATACGTCAACCATTGATTAGCATAGGGATTGCTACTAGTTGGTGTTGTTGGACAGTTTGACATTAAATAGCCATCTGCACCAGTACCATAAACATCAGGTGTCGGGTAGATACTTCCACCTGGACCCATAAGACCTGTGGAATCAGCGATTAATGCAGGTGTTGAGTAATAGTTTTTAATTGTTGCAGCTGGTGATCCCATTTGAAAGTTACACCAAATTCGAGCATCGGTTCCATCTCCCGCGGTTGCTAAATAACGCACTCTCACTTCATATGTTTTGGATGGATCAAAAGTCGATGCACCACTTGGAGGTAATACATACTGAGTAACCTGATAGGTGCCGGTTGCTGTTACTTGCAATGCAATTCCTGTGGAATTAAAGGGATTCGTTGTGTTTTGCGCTATTGTTGCACCAGAAGCAGATAGCGTCCATCCATCAGGCTTGGTTCCATTCGTCCAAGTTTCAAAGCTTGGGTTCGTTAAAAGATTGGTTTGTGCGTGCACTGCTATAAAAGCAAAGAGTGCGATCGCGAAAAGAGTCAGTTTTTTCATAAAATAAAAATTAGAGGTGAATAAATTAAATACAGGACGCACCAGCATGATGTGTCTATACGTTGAATAATTACAATAAGAATTTAACTACTTTGATGCCTTTTCCGTCTGATACATGGATCAAATAAATGCCGGAAGAAAAAGAACTGAGTGGGATCGATTGATTCACTTCGGCATTGCCTGTCAAAAGTGTTTTACCCGAAATATCGGTCATTGTATAATGTAATGTACGCTGATTTTCGGAAGTGAATCGAAGGATTTTTGTTTCGCGCAAAACGTTGATTTTCAAGTCTTGCAACTGGGTGGTGTGAATGCCTGATGAGATAGTGCTTGACCAAGGCATTCCTTTTTTGTCACCCCAGATGTATTCAGCCAACTCAGGATGATCAATAAACGGATTTCGATTGTGTTGATAGTTTGTGTAAATCACATTGTTTCGGTTAATTTCTTTAGTATCCACTACATCTTGGTTATTCCATTTGAGCAACAAATTAACGGTCCATTGTTTGAATGACGGATAGGTTAGGGTGGCGGAATTGGTTACGTCAAGTATTTGCGCGGCATCACTGCCTGTCCAGGTAACAATGCGATCTTGATAAGTCGTTACCATATAAAAATAAGTACGGGCAAAATCTCCCTTCATATCGTCTCCCGGCTCAAACACAGTCCCGGTATAGCCTGGAAATGAACAAGGGCCAAGTTTGCAATAACTATTGTTGGATGTGTACGTAGGTGCTGAGACTTCTCCAAAGGCATAGTTACTCCTTTTCCCGTTCACAAAGCCGTCTGATGGATAAAGATGGAAAAGATCGGTACCCATTGGGACTGTGTTTTCGTCTCCGCTTTTTACATTAAACCAGCTTTTAGGGAAAGAGTGTTCACGGTTGTAACAATCGCCTTCTTTGGAGTAATTGCCACATTGATTGCCTCCGGAAGTTGAATACCCAAAAACATAGTTGGTTGTGTTTGAATAGATATCCCATACTTTACCGTCAGCACGTGCATCGGTGTATTGAAATGCTGTCCATAAATAGGTATAAGACAGTTGGGTATGACTACTCACAATATTGAAGAGCGCAGTTTTCAGGTCAGCGCCTGTCTTGCCTTCGGCAATATCGTAATAGCCGGTAGGAATTTGCGCAAAGAGAGAAAACACTAAGCTCCAAAAGAGCAGAATAAAAAGTTTTTTCATAAATGATAAGGTGAAAAACTGAATAAAAAAAGAATCATCAACTGAACACAATTGCTTATGCCCATATTGGTTACCATATATTTTGAAAACAAAAAGCAGAGCCACTTTGACAAAAAGCAGCTCTGGCTTTTTCTCAGATTATTTCCACTTGCTACGGCTTATGTAGTTAAATACGCCAGGGGCCACGCATTGGAAACGATAAGTCCAATAAGTGTTAGTCCCAGTATATTCATTAATTTGCACTTGCACATACTGATCTATGCCTTTCACTTGAGTAGGCAAATTCGGATACTTGAGTGATAACATCAAAGAAAGGCCTTGAATAACACGTTGTTCCATGAAAGCTGTTTTAGCAGAAGTCTTATCAGCCGAACTCATGGTTGTACTATCAACATGCGAAAAATAAGCCTGAAGTTCAACATCATCAGCATAAATACGGGTAGTTGAGCGGATATCAAAATCTGGATAATACCATGAGCTGCCAAAGAAATATTCCGTTCGAACATTACTCAAATCACTGCCTGAAGGAGGATAGCTCCAGTTTATCACAAAGCGACCTACAGAAGTAGATGTCCAACCATTATATCCAACTAATGCAGGAATTGGAAAGCTAACAGGATTAGGAATTTTAGCTGGAGCAACAGGAGGAACTCCTCCTTCTTTTTGCCACTGATTGTATAAGTACGTCATTAAAGACATATAATCGTTTTTTGTTGCTGCAAATGTTATAGTTGGATCAAAGACCCAAGTGCGGTCGTTTGCCATGATGAATTGCTCCGTTTTGCCGATTTCATTCCAATTGTTCCCGTCAAATTGATAAAAGCGAGCCAAATTTTGATCTGCAGGAGCTACATACCATTTTAAAGCTACACGTGCTATTTCATTAACCACAGCATAGGGATGTTTTTGTTTCAAATAAGCCGGAATGTAAAGATTCGGATCAATGGAACTTGAAAAATCACTATGTGCACCCGGTTTTCCGGCAGCAGTCCCCATGGCGGCATAATCGGTTGCCACCAATGAATCACTGTAAGCTGAAAAATTAGGAATCACTTCATTTGTGCGGAACGTCACAGTAATGGCAGAACCTGGATCAACATACTGATAAAGCGTCGGCATTAAATAGATGATAAATTGACTGGCCGGAATCGTTGCGCTAAAGCTGAGATTATTTATAATACTACCGGCTGTAGCATTGATTGCAGCAGAATCAGAAGCAGTTGCAGCAGTTGGCAACATGGCATTTTTATACGCATTACTGATCGTTTTATAATCCGTGTTGGTCAGTTGATAAGTAGCCGTTTTTACCACTTTAGGTTTGGCCAACTGATCATATCCGGGAAAGTTTTTTGCATTAAAATCTTCACAATTTTGGAAGAGCGCTGCCACTAATACTAAGAAAAGTGGGAAAGCAATTTTTTTTAGTGTGTTCATTCTTAAATGATTTATGAATTATGAATTGAACGAATAATTTAGAAATTGATCTTTAATCCGATTGACCATGTTTCGAGAAATCCATAATAAACAGATACTCCTTGCCAGTCGTGTGTCGTGTTCAAATCAGTAGCATCGCTGATATACAAAGCGTTCAATAAATTATTGATATTGCCAAACAGAGTAGCTTTCGTTTCGCCAATATTAAAGCGGTAGTTGGCATTGATGTTCATCACACCGGCATTTGGCATCCGCCATGGCTGTGCAAAACTATTAACACCCCAACTATTTATAGCCAGTGAGAAGTCGGCATAGTTGCGTGCATAATAGTTATAATTTACCCCAACCTGGAACCCTCTTAATAATTCGTACTGAGCCGATAAATAAGCGGTAGTTTGCGCTGAATTTCCCACGTGAATTCCTTTCAAATTTAATGTAGCATACGCTTGATTCGGACTTAATGCAGGCACAACGTTCCCTTTGGTATCTACCGGTTGTCCATCCACATTATACACATAACCTGTTGGATTGCTATCCCATTTCCAATTCCCGTATGATGCCATCCCTGTTATATTCAAATGTTCGATTGGAACCCATTTGATATCAAGTTCGATCCCTTGACGTAACGAATTGACACCCGTCAAATTGATAGTTCCTTGCGATGGATCGGATGAATTGACTGCTTTTACCATCGTTTTGTTTTTCCAAACCGTGTTATAAACATTCAAGTTGGCTGAAAAAGAACGCGAACGGAATCCATATCCCAATTCAGCAGAAAACACATTTTCATTTACTGCTTTCTTGTTCACAATGTTACTGGTGGTGTAACTTGGAAAAATAGCTCCTTGAAAAAATGGGGTTCGAGAAAAATAGCCAATATTGGCAAAAACATTATGATTTTTTGTCAGGTTATAATTCAAGCCCCCTTTACCGGTAAACCCATATTTCGTGACGGTTACCGAACGGACATCATTATAATAGAACCGATCGACACGCCAATAATTCATGCCATTGACCGAGCCTGCAACAAATGCACTGAGTTTGTCTTTGTTGTATTCAGCTTGCCCAAAAACTCCTTCCTGAGCCACATATCCATCATAATCACGTGTGACAATATCGCCCAATCCTAATTTCTGATTCACCCAATTGGGGTCATTTTTAAACTTCCCTGTTGCACGTGCCGGATCAATCACAAATTGGCCACCTAACAAATCAACTACTTTGCCTTGGTGTGTCCCTTTATAGTAGCGTAAGTCAACTCCGGCTTGAATGTCGAAATGTTTGATAGAAGTATTGAAGGTTGAGAGTAAGCCATACCACATGTGATCATTTGTTTGATCTTTGATAGCTAACGTTGAGCCAGACGCACTAACGGCATTTTGATTTTCCAACGTGGCAAAGTCAAACGAACCATCAATTTTTCGATAGTAGTTATTGATGATGCCATTGGTTGCGCCATAGGAATAGGAACTATTGGCTCCTAACCCCGACCATCCTCCACCGCGCCCTATTGACATATAAGCAACCGTCGATAAGCTTGACTTGTCATTAATGGTCCAATAATGGTTGATTGACATTTGTGGCTTGTTGTAATAGTTGTAGTTAAACGTTTTGGGTTGGCCGTTAATATCGTATCCGTAACCGGCATTATATTTATATCCATACAATTGCCATTCTTGGATGGTCAACGCGTCTTTACGTTGTTGGTGCCATTGTGGTGCCATGAATCCCGTAAAAGAGATCGTTTGATTTGAATTGATCACTTTTGAAACACTCAAAAATGCTGTGTAACTTTCAAAAGGTGTTCCTTGTATATAACCGTTTCCGGTGTTTTTCGATCCCAACATCGAAACCGCCCAGCCTTGAGGACTTAACCCTGTTGATGCAGAAAAAGTCATCTTTTGGTATCCATCATTGGCAACACCGTAAAAAATTGAACCACCACGTTTTGCTTCTGTCGATTTAGTAAGAATGTTGATCGAGCCACCAACTGAAGGAGATGCTATTTTCGATGCTCCTAATCCGCGTTGTACTTGCAACGAACGAGTAACGTCCGAAAGGCCTGCCCAGTTGCTCCAGTAGGTGCCACCCCATTCCATATCATTCATTGGCACGCCATTGATCATCACCGCAATGTTTTCAGAAGAAAAGCCACGAATATTAACTCGTTCATCGCCAAATCCTCCTCCTGATTTTGTTGCATAAACACCTGGTGTGGAATTCAACAATTCAGGTAATCCACCTGTGCTGATATTTAATTGAATGTCTTGCGGCGTTATTACGGAAACTGCGACCGGAGTTTTTCGTTGTACTGCTATGGATGAGGTCACAACGAAGTCATTTAACCCAATACTTTCTGAATTTAAATAGACTGTTCCTAGGTTGTCTCCGGTCTTCACTTGTAGGGTTTCTGGTTTATACCCCACATACGATAATGTGATGGAATGTTTTCCTTGAGGTAGTTTTAATGTGAAACTTCCATCTAAATCTGTGGTTGTCCCACTTTTGGTTTCAGGGCAATAGACTGTTACGCCAATTAAACGCTCTTTCGACGTTCCATCAGCCACACTCCCTTTTACCGTAGTTTGTGCAAACGATAAAATGCTTATCGCCAGCAACATCAATAAAAAAGCTGTTCTTTTCATCCGTTTTTAGTTTTACTTTGTGGATGTATTTCGCATGTGAATAAACATCCTTGTTTGTGTTAAACGAACATGCTCGTTTTCATAAAATAAATTGTCGGTTAAAGATAGATTATGTTACAATATGTTTATTTTCAATCCGTTAGAGGTGAAAAAAAGTGCTTACTGTATTTCAAGTAAGCAATCAATTGATTTGACTTTCGTCAAATGGAAATCAATCCATAATCGTGGCGAAAGATAGAAACTATTTTTCGGCTGACAAAATAATTTTGAAAAAAAATCGTGCATTCTACAATATTTTTTTGATAAGTATCGTTTTGCGAGACTATTTTGTTTTTTAACAACATTATGTCAAGAAAAATGCCAATAAATCATCATCAATATCTTAACTGAATATTGAATGATTTTTCCGTCGTGATGAATTGATGTGCTGTTTTTCTCTCAACAAAGGTAATCTTCCTCTATCTTAAAAATATTACGATAGTATTAAGTTTTGAGAGAAAATAATTGCGTATTTGAATGATTGATTAACAATGATTAAGTAGAAAATCTTGATTTTCTTAATCCCTGTTTTGTGCAAAAGTTGGGGAGTCAGAAAATGCACTTTTTATCTGTGTGCAGATAGCTTAAAAAGACGAAGATATGATCTTCAGAAAAGAATTGTGGTTTAATGGAGGCTTTATTTTTGTTTACATCAAAAAAAGGCTGCCCTTACAAAAGAGCAGCCTTTTTTGAAAAGAAGTTATAGGTCAGTTTAGAAAATCAAGCGAAATCCTAACAAGGCTCCCCAAGTGCTACCTGTGGTAGGATTGTCAACAAAATGATTGTTTTGATTGAAATTATCCAAACTGGTTGCATTCAATGTGTAAGTCGGGGTTGGATTGGAACTCGATATTACCCCTTTGTAAGTCAACGGACGAATATTGTTATAGCTACCTAACCCAATGGTCTTGTAAGTGCCCCAATGAGAATTCAACAAGTTGCCTGCATTCAGAAGGTCAAACGATACTTGCAAGGTGTATTTGTGTTTGCCGCCAAAGTTGGTAAATATATCTTCCAACACTTTAACATCAAAACGATTGACCCATGGTAAAACGTATCCAAAGCGTTGTGCATATTGACCTTCATGTTTCTTCAAATATGGATCACTTTGTACGTAGTTCCAAAATACAGAAGCCTGATCGGCAGCTGTCATTACAACTGCGCCGGAACTGTTTTTGTAGTCCACAAATGTCAATTCGTTTTTTGTTTTGGGAATATAGATCAAGTCTGAATAATTACCATCTCCGTTCATATCATTCGAGTAGGTAAAGTGCATACGTCCTTGAGAAGATCCCTGATACAAAACGGATACGGTTGTTGCAAAATGTTTTGCATAAGCTACACGATACGAAAGCGAACCTACCAAACGGGAAGGTACCGAGAAACTCGAATAGCTTAACCCGGGGTTATTCAAACTATTTACCGCAACGTTATTTTGCCAAGCTGAAGCTGCAGTCGACCCTGGATTAGACGTTGCATCTTTTGCTACTGAATAAGTATAAGCAATCATGGCAGACAGTCCAAAGTCAAAAGTCTTTTTAATCTGCGTGGATAGTGAATATGAATAACCTAAGTTGGTATTGCTCAAAATCATGGCAGAGCCAATGGTACTTACTATCTTGTTAGATGTCCAGCGTTGACGTGGATCGGGCCCAGCAAACTGTGATTGTGCATTCGGTAGATTGACGTTTTGCTGAAGAATAGCATTGATGTCTTTCGAATATAAACCTTCTACCGTTACTTGTGTTTGAGACGGTAATTTCAAATCAACACCCAGATCGGAGCGCCATACTTGTGGCATTTTGAAATTCTTAGCCACTTCAGCAACATTTGAGCCGGTAGGAAGTGAACCTGGTGTATTTGGGAATAAGGTTGGATACTCTGAAGTTAACTTCTTAAAGTCTGGCTCAAATTTGAAATTTGCAGGGAGCTGTGTCCCATTCAAACTTATTTCAGGACTTTGAATCATGCCTGATCCCCCGGGTTGGTTTGTAAACCAAACGAAAGGCAACATGCCGGTAAAGACACCTGTTCCACCACGTAAAATAATCGAATGGTCAGGTTTCATGTCCCAATTAAAACCGATACGGGGTGCAACAGTAGCTTGCGAACGTGGCCATGTTCCAACATTCATGTGGTAAGGTTGCAGTACTTGATTGCCGCCCAATGAACCCATTTGTGGCAAAAAGTTCAGATTATCTAACGTGGTATTGTCAGGTAACTTATTCAGGTAATAGGGTTCTTCAATGCGAACACCGTAAGTTAATCGGAAATTGGGTTGAATCTTCCATTCGTCTTGCAAATAAACGGCACCCATACCAAAAGTCAATTCTTGACCTGGTGCGTCGTTTCCATTATAGCCGTAAGTGTAGCCAAATCCGATGGGTTTTGCGTTATTCATAAAATCAGCCATCGAGTTGTAGCGATAGTAACTTGAACCTTCGCGCAAATAACTATTAAAGAAGTAGAGCTGATCGTACGATATTCCCCCAACGAGCGTGTGATTGCCGATATTGATGCTGACATTATCGGTTGCATTAAACGTGTTGTTAATCACGTTGTTGTTATATGTAAACAATTCTTCGCCAAAGCTCATGTATTGATCGCCTCCTTTGCCGTTATTTGTGGCATCACCGCCTTTCCATATATCCACAAATGGGAATGGAGTGCTGTTTGTTCCCCGTTTATCTTGAATATGAGTATAGCTCACCAATAATTTATTTGAAACAGAGTGGCTGAAGTTACTGTTTAATTCGCCGGTAATGGAGCTGACTACGTCGGTCATATTATACCAGGAATTGGAGAATGCCACCGATTGGATACTACTACGACCCGATCCTCTCTGGGCTAAATAGGGACCGCTATTATAGTTGGTCAAGACATCATTTTTTGAATGCACGTAGTTGTAACGTACTGTCAGTTTGTTGTTCTGATCAATATTCCAGTCAACTCGAGCTAAGATTTTGTAATTGTTGCTGCTGAAGTTACCAAAATTTTGATAGCTACCTGGATTATACCCATAAGTTGATTTCAAAAAATCACTCATGGTTTTCAAATCTGCCACTGTTGTGCGCGATGTATTAGTCGCTGCATTTCCTACCCCATTTGTACTTGGCTCAAATGCATTACTAGGTAACGTAGTAGTTTGGATTTCAGCATTCACAAAGTAAAATAACTTGTCTTTGATGATAGGTCCACCTAAACGAAACCCGTACGTTTCAGAATTACGCGAATTAGCTCCGGCAATGGTTGTACTCCCAATATGGTTACCCGTAAAGGATTTTGGACGAATAAAGGTATAAGCTGAACCTTTCAACGTGTTATCTCCGCTTCGGGTAACTGCATTTACGCTTGCTCCGGTAAATTGAGATTGACGTATATCAAAAGGCGCCACATTCACCGAAATTTCGGAAATAGCATCCAATGAAATAGGTTGTGCATCGCCACCTGGTAAATTGCTAGAACTCAGCCCGAAGTTATTTTTAAAATTTGCACCGTCAATCGTGATATTGTTATAACGACCGTCTTGGCCTGCAAAACTACTGCTGCTTCCTGCGTAAGGCGATAAACGGGTAAAATCGTTAATGCTCCGATTGATTGTTGGCATGTTTTCAATTTGCCTTGTTGAAACATCGGTGTTGGTACCGGATCGTTCAGCAATTCTTGATGCAACAATTACAACATCGTTTAGTGTATGAGAGGATTCTTTCAAAACACAATTTAATGGGTACATTTGGCCTAAATGCAAGGTTATACCATCGAAAATTGTCTTGGTATAACCAATATAAGTTACTTGCACTTGGTAAGGGCCTCCAGGACGCATACCTTGAATGGTATAATATCCATCGCTATTAGTTACTGCTCCGTATTTTGTGCCGGAGGGTACGTGTGTGGCCATCACAGTGGCTCCAATAAGAGGACCTTTTGCATCGGTGACTCGTCCCGACATACTCGATGTGGTAACCTGTGCCATGGTGGTCAATGACATGACCAAACCAAACACGATCAGGAGTAAACGCATACTTGATTTTTTCATACAATTTAAATTAATTAAACAATAAGAACAGTTGTTAGTCTCTCTACTTTTTGATCTCAACTTCATTTAAGAATAAATATTCCGTTACACAATAGCTTGATAATCTGGTTTTTTTAATAATTAAATGTTGTTCTAAACCATCCATGGCGCAAAAGTACAATAATTCCACAAAGAAACCGTTTTTATTTTCAAAAGTTTTCAACAATGTGGGAACGGAAGTGTTAAATATGAAATGGTGGTTTGTGATGATTTCTGCTGCAAAGATAGTCACGGCAATTATTAAAAATGTTACAAAACGATGAAGTTATGAGGATAGGGTTGTAAGTCGTTCATTGAAAATAAAATATAGGTTATTGCTTCTCAAAGATAGGGTTATTTTCCTCCGTGAAATGTTAATGAGTAAACTGTTGAAGTGGTTTTGATGCTGATTAACGGATAGATTACCTATTTTCATCTTGAAATTTTGACTTTACTCCGAATCCGGTTATTTCATCATGCTGAATCTTTTTGCGCAGTTTGTACTTTTTTACACTTAAAATTGCCGTTGTGTTAGTGTTATTGTGTTATTTTGCAGTCAATAAACAAAATCCATAGAATATGATTTATTTAGCTGACACAGCCAACATTGACGAACTCAAAGAGCTGTTTTCTTACTTTCCGATTGAAGGAGTTACCACCAATCCCACCATCATTGCTGCCGAAAAGAAACCGTTGTCACAAATTCTGCCGCAAATCATCGAACTTGTCGGCGACAAAATGCTCCATGTGCAAATGATCAGCAATAAGGCGGAGGATATGTTGCGAGAAGCCAAAGCCTATAAGTCGAAGTTCAGTTTGGGCGATAATTATTATGCCAAAATTCCGGTGTCGAAAGAAGGTTATCGAGCCATTCCCATGTTGAAAAACGCCGGTATCAACGTGACCGCCACTGCCATTTTCACACAGCAACAAGCCCTGGTGGCTGCCAGAGCAGGAGCCGATTGGGTTGCACCCTACGTCAACAGGTTGGATAATATTTCATCGCACGGAATAGAAGTCGTAAAGCATATTGTGGAAAATATTCAATGCTTTAAACTGAATACAAAAGTATTGGCAGCAAGTTTCAAAACTGTTGACCAGGTTCATCGGGTCAGCATGGTTGGGAGTCATGCAGCCACTATCAGCTTTGAAGTTTTGGAACGTTTGAGAAGCCACCCGATGACGGACATGAGTCTGGAGTGGTTTGAAAAAGATGGCGCAGGCCTTTATGATATTGAGTTTTAGTAAAGCAGTTATTGATCGGATGGCAGAGAGTTATCCGATCAGTTTGTGTTTTGATTTTCGTTTCATTGTCAACAACTCTTCGAATTTTGGTTCACTCGTTAATCGTGTGTATCTGCATCGCCATTATTTCGAGCAACCCTATTTTTTTTGTAAAAGATGTGTATATTTGCAACATTAATTGTCGGTGATATTTCACGTTGTGGCAATTTCTGTTTGCCAATTTTAGATGGTTGACTCCGGCTGTTTGTTCTTTTAAATCACGTTGCTTTCCTCTTTGATCCTCCGACATTTCTCCAACAAAACTCCCACTTTTCCCCGTCGCACCTTTAGTGCACCTAAAGGGCAACCATGCTCCAGCTTTAGGGTAGTTATAGGTTACCTTCGGTAAAACGGTACAGAATTCATTATACAATTTTGATGAATGATGAGCTATCTTTGCATAGTCTATTGATCAAACTTGGCTTTTTCTTTTTTTGAAATTCTGTTTCACACGATTTACGGCCCTCATTTTTCTGTTTTCTTCCATTGATTTTTCCTTATGACGCTTTTTGTGGATAATTCTGACAATGAGAAGTCCATTCTTTGGAAAGATTTGTTATTTTTGTCTCCAAATCAAATGAAGAAGAGGATGGACAATCAGATGGTGCTTCGTACGGAGAATTTAGTAAAGAAATATGGCAAACGAACTGTCGTTGATCATGTTTCTATCAATGTGAAACAGGGTGAGATTGTAGGTCTTTTAGGACCGAATGGCGCTGGCAAAACAACCACATTCTATATGACCACCGGTTTGATTGTGCCTAACGAAGGTATTGTTTTATTGAATGAAGTGAACATAACTCATTATCCGGTGTACAAAAGGGCTAAAGCCGGCATTGGTTATCTGGCGCAAGAGGCCTCCGTTTTTAGACAAATGAGCGTGGAAGACAATATTCGTGCTGTATTGGAAATGAGCACTTTCACGAAGGAGGAACAGGAAGAAAAATTGGAAAACCTTATTCGTGAGTTTAGTCTTAGTCATGTGCGCACAAACATTGGCAACCGGCTTTCGGGTGGAGAACGCAGACGAACAGAAATAGCGCGCTGTCTGGCTCTTGAACCTAAATTTATTATGTTGGATGAGCCTTTTGCAGGTGTTGATCCCATAGCTGTGCAAGATATTCAGGATATTGTTTGGCATTTGAAAGATAAAAATATCGGCATTTTAATTACTGATCACAATGTGGATGAAACCCTTTCCATCACCGATCGTGCCTATTTATTGTTTGAAGGAAAGATTCTTTTTCAGGGAACCGCGGAAGAATTGGCCGGAAATGCCGTTGTGCGCGAAAAATACTTAGGACGAGACTTTGAGTTGAAACGGAAAAAAGGAGTCTTTGTTGCTGAGTAACATCGTTTATTAATCGATCTTTTAATGCATGAACTTATGGGGATGACAGAATTGGAACAGCAGGAACAGCATGATCAGGAAATGATACAGGCAGCCTTTGAGGATGTGCTTGTTGCTTATAGCCATTCTGCTCACAGACAGAAACTTGACTTGGTGGAGAAAGCATTTCATTTTGCTAATCAAGCTCATAAAGGGATTCGACGTCGTTCCGGTGAACCATACATCATGCACCCCATCGCGGTTGCTCTTATTGTGGTGAAAGAGATCGGGCTGGGTTCAACTTCTATTTGTGCGGCACTGTTGCACGATGTAGTCGAAGATACCGATTACACGGTTGACGATATTGAGAATCTCTTTGGCAAACGAATAGCCATCATTGTCGATGGGTTGACGAAAATATCCGGCGGTGTCTTTGGTGAAAGAGTATCCGAACAGGCAGAAAACTTTCGTAAACTCTTATTGACTATGTCGGAGGATATTCGGGTGATTTTGATCAAAATTGCCGATCGTCTTCACAATATGCGCACGTTGGGATCGATGCCTCCGGCAAAACAATATAAGATTGCCGGAGAAACGCTTTATATTTATGCTCCACTTGCGAATCGATTAGGTCTTTTCTCCATTAAAACAGAACTCGAAAATCTTAGTTTTCAATACGAACATCCGGAAACGTATACTCAGATCAATGCGTTGATTGAAGCATTAGCAGAAGAAAACGAACAGATTTATAAAGAGTTCAAAGCCCCTATCAGGGAAAAATTAGAAGCCTTGGGGTTCAAGGTTGATTTGAAAGAACGGGTCAAATCGGTTTATTCCATTTGGTATAAAATGCAGAAAAAAAACATTCCTTTCGAGGAAGTGTACGATTTGTTAGCGTTGCGCATCGTGTTTGAGCCGAAAGAGGGAATGACCGAACAAGAACAATGTTGGTTAATTTATTCGGCTATATCACAGCTATATAAACCACATCCCGAACGTATTCGCGATTGGGTAAGCACACCGAAAGCTAACGGTTACTCGGCGCTTCACGTAACCGTGATGGGACCGCATGGAAAATGGATTGAAGTGCAGATTCGAAGCACACACATGAATGAAGTGGCTGAAAAGGGATTAGCTGCTCATTGGCGATATAAAACGGGAGAACGGGATGATGAAACCGAACTTGATCGTTGGTTGAAAGAATTGAAGGAAGAATTGAAAAATCCTACTCCAAGCGCCATCGACTTCATGGATAATGTGAAGCTCAATTTATTTGCTTCGGAGATGTTTGTGTTTACTCCGAAAGGTGATTTTAAAACGCTGCCTCAAGGAGCCACAGCACTTGACTTTGCCTTCCTTCTGCATTCAGATATTGGCTTTAAGTGTATTGGCGCCAAAGTAAATCATAAGTTGGTGCCGTTGAGTCATGTGCTCCAAAGTGGCGATCAGGTTGAGATATTGACCGCAAAGATGCAGAAACCGCAACCCGAATGGCTCGATTTTGTCATTACTTCGCGTGCTAAAACAAAGCTGGAGAATGCACTACGGAAAGAATTAACCATCGTGGCGCATCATGGTCAGCGCATGATTGAAGAAGAGCTTAAAAAGGTCAATTTGACACCTACATCAGAAGTTATACAAACATTGCTCGATTATTACAACTTAAATGAAAAACGCGAATTGTATCGACAGATTGGGAAAAAACTGATCGATGTAACAGACATATCCAAGAATGTTTTTAAAGCAAAGCCAAAGAATCTACTGAAAAAATTTGTCACCTTGCAATTTGGAAGTTCGGATAATAAAAAGGTACCTCTGATTAAAAAGAAAAAGAAGGTCGATCGCAAGAAAACATTTCAACTGACAGATGAAACATCCTCCAAAACTTTTCGCATCGCACAGTGTTGTCAACCTATTCCCGGCGACGATATCGTGGGCTACGTCGATGACAACGAAGTTGTAGTGGTGCACAAGCGACAATGTCCCGAAGCAGTTAAGTTGCAGGCAAGCCATGGAGATCGGATTGTTTCGGCAGAATGGGCGATGCACAAAGAAAAATCGTTTGCCGTAACACTTGAAATGAAAGGAATTGATCGGCTGGGAATGTTGCGGGAAATCACGAATGTAATCACTGATGAATATTCAGTCAATATCCAGAGTATCAACATTGAAACGGATGCCGGTATTTTTTCAGGAAGTTTGCATGTTTTTGTACACGGAACCGATGACGTGAATAATCTTTGCTTGAAACTGATGAAAATAAAAGGGATGAATTCAGTGAAACGGGTAGAATTATAGAAAGCACTATTCCGTTTTTGTTTTTGCAGGACTTGTAGTCTGTATTCTTTCTTCGCCATGTTTTTCATACGCCTCCACAATCAACCTGACAAGCGGGTGACGCACGATATCTTTGATGTTGAATTCGACGGTTGCAATCTCTTTCACGTGGCGCAAAATCTGCAGGGCGTCAATTAATCCTGATTTTTGATGGTATGGCAAATCAATTTGAGTAATATCGCCGGTTACTATCACTTTGCAATTAAGCCCCATACGTGTGAGAAACATTTTTATCTGTTGAGTGGTTGTGTTTTGCGCTTCATCAAGAATAACTACGGCTTCATTTAATGTTCTGCCACGCATAAAAGCCAATGGTGCAATTTGTATCACGCCCGATTCCATATAGTCTTTGAGCTTAGCTCCCGGAATCATGTCCTGAAGTGCATCATACAGAGGTTGTAGATATGGATCAATCTTTTCTTTCATGTCGCCGGGCAAGAATCCCAGTTTCTCGCCGGCTTCGACTGCCGGACGACTTAAGATGATGCGTTTGACTTCTTTGTTTTTTAATGATCGAACGGCTAATGCAATGGCAGTGTAGGTTTTTCCTGATCCGGCAGGACCGATGGCAAACAATAAATCATTTTTTGCAAAAGCCTCCACTAACAGTTGTTGATTGGGCGTTCGCGCTGAGATGATTTTACCGTTCATCCCATGAATAATCAAATTTTCTTGCTTAATCTCTGTTGGCGCATTGCCTTTTACGATGTCAATGATGGCTTCTTCGGTCAGAAGATTGTATTCTGAGCAATAATTCTGAAGTTTCTCCATTGTATCCTCAATATCGGTCATCATTTCAGCATCACCTAATACTTTGATCACGTTACCGCGAGCAATGATTTTGAGTTTTGAAAATAAATTTTTGATAAGTTGAATATTGACGTTATTAACGCCGAAAAAGATAACGGGATCAACCGATTCGTTGAGAATAAAAGTGCGTTCAATCATAGGTAAAAGATCATCAGATGATGAGGAGAGAAGCGCTTTTGGCAGCAACTTCTCTCCATTTTGTTTGTTAGTACGCAAATAAAGGATATTCCGCCATTAGGGCGTTGACTTTTTGGCGAACAATCGTCAGTTCGCTTTCATTGTTAGCATGACGTAAAACATGATCGATTAATTCGACAATCTCTTCCATAAACGGTTCTTTGGCACCTCTCGTTGTGATGGCCGGAGTGCCAACTCGAATACCCGAAGTCTGGAAAGGAGAGCGACTATCAAAAGGAACCATGTTTTTATTGACCGTAATATCAGCTTTTACCAAGCTGTTTTCAGCTACTTTTCCTGTCAGTTCAGGGAACTTGGTGCGTAAGTCGATGAGCATGGAGTGGTTGTCAGTTCCTCCTGAGATGATATGATATCCTTTGTTCATAAATGCTTGTGCCATGACGGCGGCATTTTTCTGAACCTGTTGTTGATATTCTGAGAAAGATGGTTGAAGCGCTTCGTAGAAAGCTACGGCTTTTGCAGCAATCACATGTTCGAGCGGACCGCCCTGAATGCCTGGGAAAACAGCAGAGTCGAGTAGAGAAGACATTTTCTTCACTTCGCCTTTAGGTGTTTTCTTTCCCCATGGATTTTCAAAATCTTTTCCCATCAGAATAATTCCGCCGCGTGGGCCACGCAATGTCTTGTGTGTCGTAGAGGTAACAATATGAGCGTATTTTAGTGGATTTTCAAGGAGATGTGCTGCAATAAGTCCGGCAGGATGTGCCATGTCGATCATCAACAAGGCTCCGATTTTGTCGGCAATAGCACGCATACGGGCATAATCCCAATCGCGCGAATAGGCGGAAGCTCCCCCAACAATAAGTTTTGGTCGTTCGCGAAGCGCCACTTCTTCCATTTGATCGTAATCGACGCGTCCGGTATCTTCGCGTACATTGTATGCAAATGGCTGATAAAGTATTCCCGAACTGTTGACCGGTGAACCATGCGAAAGGTGTCCGCCATGCGAAAGGTTCAATCCTAAAAATTTATCACCGGGATTCAGAACTGCTAAAAAGACGGCTGCATTGGCTTGAGCGCCTGAATGTGGTTGAACGTTCGCATACTCAGCGCCGAAAAGTTGTTTCAAACGTTCGATGGCAAGTTGTTCGCTTAAGTCCACAACTTCGCAACCGCCATAATAACGATGGCCTGGATAGCCTTCTGCATATTTATTGGTAAGCCATGTTCCCATAGCTTGCATTACTTGATCACTTACAAAATTTTCGGAAGCAATGAGTTCAATACCTTTTAATTGGCGTTGATGTTCCTGTTCGATAATCGAAAAAATAGCATTGTCTCGTGTCATGTGAAAGGAATAAATCAAAGGGTGAAAAAACGTTGTTAATTTGAGTACAAAGGTAGGTTTTTTGATGCGAAATGAACGTGTTGAAAAGTAAAAAAACCATGATTTGCTGGTTTTGTTTTTCAAATAGAATATTGCGCTGGATGGGATTATTTACTTAGGATATATTCCCATGTTTCGACGATTGTTTTTTATTTTCCAATAAGTTGCGAACCTTTGAGGTAAAATGAATGATCTATGGAGCATGAAATGTTTTTTCGTACCTTTGTGGCACTTATGGAACTTTCTGAACTATTGTCGTTTTATTCTACTCATCCACAGCTTCTTGCTGTAGAAAAATGGATGAATTCGACGGAACAGCACTTGCACATTAGCGGCCTTCTTGGTTCTTCGAGAGCGTTAATGAGCGCTTCCTTGTTCTTAAAGCGCCAGTCAACATGGTTGGTGGTATTGGATGATGCGGATGATGCAAGCTATTTTTATCATGATCTGACGCAATTAATTCCTAAAGAATCGGTTTTCTTTTTCCCATCTTCATTTAAAGGTACCGTAAAACAGGGAAAAATTGATGCGGCCAATGAGATTTTGCGTACTGAAGCGATTCAGGTGATAGCACGTCTCGACAAAGTTATGGTGGTGACCTATCCCGATGCGTTGATCGAGAAAGTGATTGATGCAAGTGCGTTGAATGATTGTACATTAACTTTGCATGTTGGTGAACAGATAGATACCAATTTTGTGATCGATTTGTTCATGGAGTATGGTTTTGAGCGTGTGGATTTCGTTTATGAACCGGGTCAGTTTTCGGTGAGAGGAAGCATACTTGATGTGTTTTCATTTTCGAGCGAATTGCCTTACCGGATTGATTTTTTCGGAAAAGAGATTGAGACAATACGGACCTTCGATATTGAAACCCAACTTTCTAAAGAATCACATCAAACCGTTTCCATTGTTTCTGATTTGAAACAGGAGACCAGCGCGGAAAATATCTCTTTTTTTGAACTTATCTCACCTGATACCTTTTTGCTTTTCGTCAACTATTCGTTCGCGCATCAACGTATGAACGGACTGTATGATGATGCTTTAGTCAAAGCGAACGAATCATCCGAAACAGTTCCAAACTTAGCTCCGCGTTTAATCAGCGGGATGGACATGGATGAAAAGGTGAGCGCTTTTCGAACGATGGAACTGAGCACGCAGACTACCTTCTCTTCGGACATTGCCATTCAGTTTAATACCTCTTTGCAACCGCCATTTCATAAGAACTTTGATTTGGTAAGTCAACATTTCCTGCAAAAATTAGAGGAAGGTTATCGCATCTTTGTGTGCAGTGACAGTAAAAAGCAACATGATCGGTTGATGGCTATTTTTCATGACCGTGGCGATCGTATCGACTTCACGCCTGTGATAAAAACGCTTCACGAAGGGTTTATGGATCACGATTTGTCTGTTTGTTTTTACACCGATCATCAGCTTTTCGACCGTTTCCATCGTTATTCGTTGCGATCGGACAGTGCGCGCACCGGTAAGGTGGTGATGACGCTCAAAGAGTTGAATCAATTAAACATAGGCGATTACGTGGTGCATGTCGATCATGGCATTGGGCGTTTTGGCGGATTAATGACGTCGGATGTCAATGGCAAACGGCAGGAAATGATTAAGTTGCTTTACAAAGATGACGATATGATCTTTGTAAGCATTCATTCGTTGCATCGCATTTCAAAATATAAAGGGAAAGAGGGCGAGCCGCCGCATGTCAATAAGTTAGGTTCAGGAGCATGGGAACGGCTGAAGGACAGAACCAAGAAGAAGGTAAAGGATATTGCGCGTGAATTGATTCAATTATATGCGCGTCGTCGTGCTGAACAAGGATTTCGTTTCACGCCAGACAGTTATTTGCAGCAGGAGCTGGAGGCTTCGTTTATTTATGAGGATACGCCCGATCAAACCAAGGCTACGGCTGACGTAAAACAGGATATGGAGTCGGAACTCCCGATGGATCGGTTAGTGTGTGGCGATGTTGGATTTGGTAAAACGGAGGTGGCTATTCGTGCTGCATTCAAAGCGGCGACCGATGGCAAGCAGGTGGCTGTTCTGGTTCCCACAACAGTTTTGGCAGCGCAGCATTTCCGTACATTCAGCGAACGGTTAAAGGATTTTCCCTGCACAGTCGATTATATGAGCAGGGCACGCTCTTCAGCTGCCATGAAAGAGCTTTTGCAACGATTGAAAGAGGGGAAAATCGATATTGTGATCGGTACACACAAGTTGATCGGCAGCAGTGTTCATTTCAAAGATCTGGGTTTGCTCATTATCGATGAGGAACAGAAGTTCGGGGTTTCGGTGAAAGAAAAGTTGCGACAACTGAAAGTGAACGTCGATACATTGACCATGACGGCAACGCCAATTCCGCGTACCTTACAGTTTTCGTTGATGGGAGCGCGCGATTTGTCGATCATCAATACGCCACCACCAAATCGTTATCCCATTCATACTGAGTGGCATACTTTTGATGAGGATTTGATTCGGGAGGCGATTCGCTTCGAGATGGATCGCAACGGGCAAGTCTTCTTTGTGCATAACCGCATTCATTCCATTTATGAAATGGAAGCGTTGGTGAAGCGCTTAGTACCAGGTGCACGTGTGGCAGTGGGGCATGGTCAGATGGCTCCTGATAAATTGGAACAGGTCATTCTGGATTTTATCGACTACGATTATGATGTATTAATCGCAACGGCCATTATCGAGTCGGGAATTGATATGCCGAATGTCAATACCATCATTATCAATCAGGCGCATCAGTTTGGATTGAGCGATTTACACCAGTTGCGCGGTCGTGTGGGACGAAGCAACCGAAAAGCTTTCTGTTATTTATTTGCTCCGCCTGAAGGCATGTTGACGCCTGAAGCAAGACGTCGCTTGCAAGCCATCGAGAATTTTGCCGATCTGGGTAGCGGATTCAATCTTGCCATGCAGGATCTGGATATTCGTGGAGCCGGCAACATGTTGGGAGCCGAACAAAGCGGGTTTATTGCTGAGTTGGGCTACGAAATTTATCAGAAGATTCTGAATGAAGCAGTCCAAGAGTTGCGTGACGAAGAGTTTTCGGATCTTTATCGCGAAGTGGCCGAACAGCAAGAAGGCACAGTCGATTATGTCGTTGATTGCCAAATTGAATCCGATTTTGAGATGATGTTCCCAACCGATTACATCGAAAGCGTTTCGGAACGGATGAATTTGTATCGTCAGTTGGATAACATTAATAATGAACTTGAATTATCGGCTTTTGAAAAAGAGTTGATCGATCGGTTTGGTAAAATTCCTTCACAAGGACTTGATCTGATTCAGGTTGTTCGCTTACGTTGGTTGGCAAAGAGCTTTGGATTCGAGAAAATGATTCTGAAGAATGAGAAA
>DAHXOX010000034.1 GCA_027364655.1 Paludibacter sp.
AAATTGAGAACTAAAATGACGAATTAAAGACGATTTTCCAACTTGCCGTGCTCCTCGAATGATTAAAGGATGCCTATCTTGGTCATCTTTCCATCGAAGCAATTCTTGTTCTATGTCACGTTTATAATAAATCATTTTTGCACTTTTACTCGTTTACTAATGCAAAGTTACCCTTTTATTTCGTTATTACAAGGCAAAACCTATCAATAATTCATCTTTTTACAAGGCAATATTGAACTGCTTTCTCTGTTTTTACAAGGCAATGCTGATGAAGGCAATAGGGAACCACAGAGGCAATAGGGAAACACAGAGGCAATAGGCAATAATAATCTGCTAATCTGCAAATTCATTGTCAATTGTCCATTGTCAACTGTCAATTAAATAGGCAATAGGAAACCACAGAGGCAATAGGCAATAGTAATCTGCTAATCTGCAAATTCATTGTCCATTGTCAACTGTCAACTGTCAATTAAATAGGCAATAGGAAAACACAGAGGCAATAGGCAATAGTAATCTGCTAATCTGCAAATTCATTGTCAATTGTCAACTGTCAATTGCTCATTGTCCATTAAATAACAACGTGGCGATGAGATTCTAAGCATTCGATCGAAGGTCAATGCTTTTATTGACGCGGTATCAGATGTTTCTTCCCGTTTAATATCAAGATGAGTTTCATAAATCGTTTTACAATCCGCTGTAATTTAGGGTAACGCGAGAATAATTCAACATAAGGATAGAGAGAATAGGTAGTTATAGTCTTCAAATCTCTTAAGTCATCATAATCAGACAATATCTTTGCAGGAAAATATTTTTTCAAAATACTTTCTCTTTCTTTCATCTGTAAATTAGAAAACGAGGGATTCTGACTGATACCCGTCATGTCAAAATTGATAATCGTTTTATCAATGTGGTAAGTTGAGCAATCTGAGAAAATAATTTTTTTAATTTGAAATTCCCAGTCAGCAGCTATTTTATAGGTTTCGTTATAAGGTTTGTCAAATAAAGACTTTTTATGAAAAGTGGCTTGATGGGAAATAGTGCCCATATAAAAAAGATATCCTGTTAGTGCTGAGGGATATGTTTTAAAAGATATTTTTTGATCACTGTAGTAAAGAGCATCATCGCCGTACAAAATATCTTCCGACCTATTCAGCGCAAAAACCTCTTCCAAAATAGTATTGGAATAGAGCCAATCTCCCGAGTTCAGAAACTGTAAATATTCTCCTTTTGCCAACTTGATCCCTTTATTCATAGCATTGTAAATTCCGGTGTCGGGTTCGCTGAGCCAAGTAAAAGATTGAGGAATTGAAGGACTAAGGGATTGAATCAGCTCCACGCTGCCATCGGCGCTGCCACCGTCGATAATGATGTATTCAAAATCGGTGAAAGTCTGGCTTATCACGCTTTGGATGGTACGTTCCAATCCTTCGCGGTTATTGAGGTTGACGGTGATGATGGAGAGCTTCATGGTTGACTATGTTTATTTTCATTTACTTGCCAATGACTGCCTTTGTCGCCTCCAATGCGAATAAGAACTCTTTTCTGTTTAAGCTTTGCAACCTGTTTTCTTACGTTTTGAGGTGTAATGCCAATTTTTTCGCTTATCTCTTTCTGGGTGATTCTTGAATTCTGCATCAATAGTTGTAAAATCTGTTTTTCTCTTTCTGAAAGCTCCTTTTCTATCTCCTTTTCTATCTCAGCTGTTGGTTTTTCACCAAAGACTTTCACGGCAAAACCACCCGAAATGGTCGAAAATTCAGGGTTAGGTAATCCGTATTCAAGGAGCATGTTGCAAACACGACGTATGCCTGTTCCATATTTCTCTATCAAGCCCATTTCATTTATTAAGCGAGCTATCTGACGATTTCTGGGTGTTGATACATAAGCAACAACCTTCAATTCAATGGTAGGACTTTCGCCGTGAGACAATATGTTATGTATGTTTTCCATAGTGAACTTGAAAATTTATGATACAGCGATTTGGATGGTACGTTTCAATACTTCGCGGTTCTTGAGGTTGATGGTGATGAGGGAGAGCTTCATCAACTTACTTCCCATTTTCCATCTTTTCGTCCTCCCAACCTTTTAATTTTATTCGTTTCTTTTAATTTTGCCAGAGCCCGCTCTATAGTTCGATTTGTAAGCCCTGTAATTTTAGCCATTTCAGCTATTTTTATTGACGGATTGACAACTATTAGCTGTAAAATATCTATTATAGATTGGGATAATTCTTTCCCGACATCTTTTCCGACATCTTTCCCGACATCTTTGAATGAATTTTCTATAATTGGTAAATTGGGGCCTTTAGTTACATTATCGGAGACATCTAACCCTTTATCGGAGCTATTATCTACGACATTATAGGTATCATTTTCTTTGTAATTTACAAAGAAATCCTTTCGGTCGATGTTAAGTTTTGTAAGCAGCAGTTCCAGCGCATTATGTACTGTTGCACCAAACACGGTTATTTTATCAAAATCGAAAATTGCCTCTCCATTGCCGTTTTCAACTAATTCTATTTGCACATTATAAATACCTCTATTGTATTTGTTTACATACCCAAGCACTTTCATTGCTTCGGCTACTATAGGATTACGATAATCGTTTACCGTGGGGA
Source organism: Paludibacter sp. (assembly GCA_027364655.1). Lineage (GTDB taxonomy): Bacteria > Bacteroidota > Bacteroidia > Bacteroidales > Paludibacteraceae > Microbacter. The sequence continues at coordinate 2,618 of DAHXOX010000034.1, forward strand.
AATTCTCAGGCCGTGCATTGCCATACAATCCACCAGGGTTTACAATCTCGAGCCTGTCAGCAAATTCATAAAACTTGATAGGGGCGTTCGATTCGTAATCGCGATGCATAACGGCATTCATCAACAATTCTCTGATGGCTATATGTGGATAACTACGCCGTGTTTCTTCGCGTAGAGCACTCACAAAAACAGGATGCTTCTGCTCAATAGTTGTTTCAATAAACGAATCTAATTTACTCAGTACGGTAACTAAATCGCCTGTAAACTTATGCTCGTTTACTATTTTGCTTGCCATTGTTTTTCCGTCGAACCGCACGTACTGCACATAATCGCCAAAATGATAATACTCCGGATTGAAACCGAACAGCAACATACCCGCATTTGTAGGGCAATCGGCTTTAAAATCGAAAAAGCGTAGCGAAGCCATTTTAAATTTTATATCGCGGGTATCAGAGAGTAAAACTTCTTTATCCACTGCGCGAGGAAGATAATAGGCATTGAAAATATCGGTTTTTAGTTCGTCGATAGAAGCGCCATAACACGGACGAGCATCGAAAGTGGCTGCATTGGCAGTGCGTCGTTCAATAAGTAGTCGCTCTTCCGTTTCGTTGGCAGTGGCTTTGCGCGGACCCACACGTATCCACATTTTGCCTTTATAGCGTACAGGAGGAAAAGTAGAGGGTTGTACTTCCAAAACCACTATATCGCCATCGTCGAAACTCGATTTGTAAACCGTGAGCGCTGGCTGCGGTAATATATTACCATCGGAGCGTATGCCTGCCAACGAACGGAGCAATTCGTCGGTAGCGCGCAGCCCCGACAACGACCCATTGTCATTAGCGCCAATAAACAAATAACCTGTACTTCTACTACCCGATATATCGTTAGAGAAAGCACAAATAGCTTCGCAAAACTTATCAGTATTCGATACCGAAATGGTGCGCTCTATTCTATCACTTTCGATATCAGCCAAATAATGAAGTATTTCGTTGGGTGTTAGCATTCCTTATTTACTTATTTTTGTTTACTTATTTAACATGCTCCCAATGTGTTGTTCCAAATACAAAACATGATTACGACTCCACGCTGCCATCGGTGCTGCCGCCATCGATAATGATGTATTCAAAATCGGTGAAAGTCTGGCTTATCACGCTTTGGATGGTACGTTCCAATCCTTCGCGGTTATTGAGGTTGACGGTGATGATGGAGAGTTTCATGCGTTTGCTTTAAAATTTTCAATATTAAAAGTTGGAACTGCCAATTAAATAGCTCATTTCATTCATGGTTAATTAATCTCTTAAACATCCAATTGGGACTACTAACACACCATCATTTCTGCGATAGGCATACTGTCCACCAGTGATAACCATCAAGAATGTTGCTTCGCCCATTTTATCTTCGTTAATGCGAGCCTTCAGTTTAAGTAAATTTTGAGCAGCATCATCAATTTGCTTATTACCTAATTTTACTTCTATAGCACCCCATCGTCCATCGCGAAGACGAACAATAAGATCGGACTCCAACCCACTTTTATCGCGGTAATGAAACACATCGCCATCGTTGGCTTGTGCGTAAATCCGCATATCGCGTGTACACAAAGCTTCGAACAGGAAGCCAAAGTATTCAAAATCCTTCAAAACACCTTCAGGATTTATCCGCATCACCGCAGTGGCAATTGATGGATCGACAAAATGTCGTTTCACTGAAGTACGAATAGCTGTTTTTGATCGGAGCGAAGGTAACCATGCCGGTAAATCTTCGACCACAAAAATTCGACTTAAAGCATTCACATACGAACTTATTGTTTTGTCGGACAAGGTAGTATCGTTTGCTTCAATATCAGCCTTAATGGTTTGAAAAGTAGCTAAAGTACCCACGTTACGTGCAAGCGACCGCAGCAACAAACGAACTCTATCAGGATTCTTTTCAATCTCGTCAACCCGTGATACATCGTAGTTTATCACCGCTTCCACATAGTCGCGCGCCATTCGCAAAGCCGACGGACCATTCAACTTAACACTTGCAGGCCATCCACCGCGACATAAAGCGAATGCAATTTGCTCAATTGTCAAATCGGAAATTCCTTCTATATCGAGCTTTCCTGAAAACAGGGCTTGCAACGAAACAGTGCCATTCGACTCTAAAGATTCGAATAGACTCATAGGACGCATCCTTATGCGCGAAATCCGCCCCGTGCCTGTATGTGCAGTTACATTATCAACAGGCACAGCCGACCCTGTTAAGATAAACTGACCGGGGGTTACCCTTTGATCCACTTCGAACCGTACAGCATCCCATAATACTGGCGCCACCTGCCACTCATCAATCAATCGTGGAGTTTCACCTTTTAGTAACAGAGAGGGCTTAATGTCGGCCATTGCTTTGTTTGCTACTGCCCTATCGGGATCCTGCATATACAATACACTACGAGAAACATTGTGTGCAGTGCTGGTTTTTCCACACCATTTTGCACCTTCAATTAGTACCGCGCCAGACGATTGCAAAGCTAATAGGAGTTCTGTATCGCATAACCTAGACAAATAAGACTTTTCACTCATATCAAACTATTTAAAATCAGGTACAAATAAACTTTTACTTCCGGAATTGGCAAACTTTTACTTCCTGGTTTGGCACATTTTCACTTCCTGGTTTGGCGAATATTTTACAAACACGTTCCATTAAAAATACTCCCATTTTTATGTGATGGGCTTTAGTTGGTTTTGTGCTGCCCTATGGCGTTGTTACGGTTGATGGTGATGATGGAGAGCTTCATGGTTAGTGGTTTAATTTCTCGCTTTCAATTCTTTCTTCGATTTCTTGATAGATGGTTATTGCTTTGTTGCGTTCAAGCCCTGATTTTTCGGCTACCCGAAACAAATCTTCTTTAGTCGGTATGATGCTTTCGTTGATGGATGTGGTGTGATACCCGTTCATGCCATCGCTTGGCAATATATCATAGGCAGGAGAAAGATGCCATTCTCCCTGACGCAAGATAAAAGCAAAGTTCTTGGCGTGATCATCTTTGTTACCAATCAAATAGTTGAACACCATCAGTCGATATAGCTTCCATAGCTCTTGGGCATTGTGTGTAAGAAAACTACAAAGTTGAAATAGTTGCAAATAATCTAAGCTGGGCAACCGATAATCGGCATTCAATAGACCGGCTGCACTTACCACATGTAGTTTTTCATCCGGAGTCCGATCGAATCGTTCTACTCCAAAATACTTTCCTTCAAACAAATATGTTTCGGGCATTTCTATGTGACATTGCTTGGCAAGTAGCGAATAGTTGTATTCAATTAGCCCAATAGTTGCAGGGTCGGTAGCAGCTCTAAACTTCACGAGCCACTCTTTCCCCTGATATTTTGTCACTATTTTGGGTCGTGCTCCACCGGGAGAACCGCCTTGCCGATATAAACTCTCAATGGCATCGCCTTGATACGTATCACTTTGTAAGATTTTCTCGGCTTCGGCTGCTAAATGGGCAAAACTTACCTGTTCATCGTCGCTCATCGTACTCTGGTCGGGGCGGAACTCCAATGCACCGCGTCCCGTGGAGCCTACCAAGGAAAGTCTGTCGAGAATGGACAATGTTTTGGGTTGAATCCCTTGTTTTTGAAGGTAGCGATCCAAAAGTAACAGGCCCCAGCCATCGGGTAAACAATCGTCGAATACGCCGAAATTACCATCGAATGGGGTTCGTTTTGCCAGCATCACACCATTTTTTAAAGGAAGTTCAAAAGGAGAGATGGCGTTTCCTTTTGTAAGGTAATCGGCATCATACTCAAAAGCACAAATGCCAGTTTTCGTCTGCGCTAAACGGCCTACTTTCGTATTGGCGAAATAAACCTCGACACGCTCTGTTTTCTTCATGTTTTCTTCCCTCGTTTTCGGATACTGGTTTCAGCATTCAATAAATCGTCAAGGCTTTGATATTGTTTCTCAGAAAAAAGGGCATCGAAGTCGTGGGTCATATTTAAAGCAGATGCCAGTTTTACAAGATTTTGAAGCGAAATTTCGCCTGTTCGTTCAAATTTGCGGTAAGTCTCTATGTTCACATCGGCTCTTGATGCCAACCCGTTTTGCGTAAGATTCAGTTCTAATCGACGACTCTTTACCCTGCTTGCTATGGTTTGGCAAATAGCTGAGGCCGTAGTGCTGGTAAGTTGTATTATATCACTATTTGGAGCCATGTTTATCTATTTACTGTTACTATATTACTACTTGCAAAGATAGCACCGTTTTGTTAGATACGTTGTGTCATTTGGTTAATCACTGATTGTAACGGCAGCGCCAACCTGTTTTTGTGGTAGTCTCAAGCCTTCGTAGTTATTGAGGTTGACGGTGATGATGGAAAGCTTCGGCATAGGTATTTTGTAAATGTATTATCGATAAGCAATTATGCTACATGTCATCCATTGAAAATCCTTTGAATTCAATTTGGTAATCGGGAAATTGCTGTGTGATCTTTTCTGCTTTTTGCTGTAAGCCGGGAATACTGATGTTGGCGGAATTTCTTTTTACTTCAGCTATCACCATCCGTTTTTCAAATTCGTTTATTGCCACAATGTCAATCTCATTCTGATTGGCTTTTTCCCAGTAACTGCCTATTTTTGAAAAACTTTCTTGCTTCAACAGTTTTTCCGCAAAATACTTTTCCAATATCCGCCCACTAAACGTAGCATAATCGCGCGTTACGATTTCTTTTACATAAGTCAGATTATCCAACTCAATGGCACTACGGTATTTATAAATGAATCGAAACCAGAAGTGCAGAAAATTATCGTTGATTTGATACTTAACCGATCGACTATTAGGCTTCGAGAAAATAGGGCGTACCTTGCTTATCAACCCAAAATCTGTTTCGAGCCGATCTAAAAATCCCCCAATTTGTATTTCCATGATCGATTCCATTTCCACGCGCGATGTTTTCGACGATGCGATAAGCGAGAGTATCGAAAAATAATTTCCATAGTCCTTGCCAAATTCATCGATCAAGGCATTTTTCCCTTCGTCCAAGAAAAGAGAATTCTCCGCGAACACTTCAGCCATAATCTTTTCAAATGTAAATGCTCCGGCATCCACGAGTAACTCGACATATTTTGCCACACCACCTGTGAGCATGTAGAAAGCTAACAAATCATCAGGCGTGTAGGCAGGATAATGATCAGCTAATATTTCTTTCAGGGTTGCTATATTAAATGCTTTTAAATGAATTCGTTGTGTAGCTCTGCCAAAAAGAGGTTCTTTCGATTGTTCAAAAATCTTCTTCATCAATGAATAGACTGATCCACAAAGAATAAGATTGATTTTGCTCCCTTCCTTTTTACTGTCCCAACTATGTTGCATGTCGCTATACACCGACGGGTTGACAGCATAAAACTCCTGAAATTCATCGATGATTAATGTAAAGTGGCGCGTTCGCGATAATTCCATCAAATAGCCAAACAACTCTTTCATGGTTTTGATTGTCCCGAATATTTCTACCTGAAGTTTTTGTTTGATTTCTTCCACAAACTCCATACATAGAAGCGCTTCGTTTTTTTTGGCCACAAAGAAATACAAATAAAGCTTATCGGCATTGGCATTGACCAAAAGACTTGTTTTCCCAATTCTTCTACGTCCCACCACAAATGTCATTTGAGCGACTTGTTGGGATTTTTGTTCCAGGTTGTTTAATAGAGCTATTTCCGTTTCTCTGTTGTAGAACTTCATGCTTTCAGCTTTTTGTATCGACTGTTTGAATTGATAATTGCTCATCGCAAGTTGCATTACCGTAATCTTCATTGCGATAATGCAAAGATAGCCTATTTATTTTGAAACGAGCATAAAACAGGGCTTAAATCCGTAGTCCCACACCACAGTGGAATAGTCCCTTTGTGCCCAGATTCAACATCCTCTTTTACGGCATAAGCATTCGAGAGATTAGCAATTTGCTGAATAAAATCAGCAATTATCATTTATAAGCCATTCGTACGCTATAAATCATTGATTATTTGGTAATACAATGCTTTGGATAGAGTGTTTAAAGTATTCGAGGGAGAAGGAGGTTGATGGTGATGATGGAGAGGGTTAGCGGTTAATGGTCAATAATTAATTTATGAAGGGAATAGGGAACCGCAAAGGGAATAGGAAATAATAATCAGCTAATTTACAGATTCATTGTCAACTGTCAATTTATGGAGTCCTTCAATCAGTTACTCCATTATTTAATTACTCCATTATTCAGTTACTCCATTATTCAGCTGATTTTTCCATACCTTCGCCAGGTTGTTTTCAACGAACGATGCGCTACCCTCGATTAGCGTCATAAACAAGGCTTTCTATCAAGATTATCAGTTGAATATGATTTAACACATCAAAAAAAGTATGACCCGATACCTTCTTTGTATTATTCTCGTCACATTATTTTCGCATCAGAAAGTCGTCTCACAGAAACACGTTACGCTCAGTGGCTATGTGAACGACGCCAAAACGGGGGAAACCTTGATTGGCGCCACCCTTACCATCAAAGAAAAGCAAGAGATAGGCGCTGTCACGAATGCCTACGGTTTTTATTCCATTACCTTACCGGCAGGCAACTATCAAATCACCGTTCGCTACGTGGGATACACACCTCAAACACTCCCCATAAAATTGAAGCAATCGGAACGAATGACTATTTCGTTAACTCCGCAGGCGAATGACTTAGAGGAAGTGGTGGTGACAGGTCGTCGTCAGGATGAAAATTTAATTCAGCCGCAGATGGGAACACAAAAGATTAACGCTAAGGAAACAAGTGCGATTCCGGTTTTGTTTGGCGAACAAGATGTGATGAAAACCATCCAGTTACTGCCCGGTATTGAATCGGCAGGCGACGGCAATAGCGGGTTCAATGTGCGTGGAGGTGCCATCGACCAGAATCTGATCTTATTAGACGAGGCAACCGTGTACAATCCATCGCACTTGATGGGCTTTTTTTCCGTATTTAATTCCGATGCAATTAAAGATGTATCCGTTTACAAAGGCAACGAACCCGCAGAATACGGCGGAAGACTTTCGTCGGTAATCGATTTAAAAATGGATGACGGGAACGATAAAAATTACCAAGTGAGCGGTGGCATCGGGCTTATTTCGTCGCGAATAAATATTCAAGGTCCCATTGTAAAAAACAAAGGATCGTTTATCATCTCGGCACGACGAACCTATGCCGATTTGTTTCTGAAACTCTCGAAAGATACCACCTTAAACCAGTCGAAACTCTATTTCTACGACCTGAATGCAAAAGCCAACTACACGATTGACGATAAAAACCGAATCTACGTTTCGGGCTATTTCGGTAAAGATGTGTTTGGTCTTGCCAACACCTTTGGCATTAATTGGGGAAACACAACAGGCACCGTCAGGTGGAACCATTTGTTCTCTGATCGTTTGTTTTCAAATACTTCCCTTATTTACAGCAACTATAATTATAAAATCAACATCAACAGTGGAGAGCAAATCAATATTATATCTCAAATTCAGGACTATAATTTCAAACAGGATTTTCAAGATTACATCAGTGAAAAATCGACCTTGAAGTTTGGATATCAATCTACGTATCACGACATCATTCCGGGCGCCATCACCGCCAGTGAAAATGTAAGTATGAAAAGCCTTACAAACAAGCACGCTTGGGAAAATGCGATCTACCTTTCGCATCAATACAGTTTTAACCGGAAACTTTCCATGGAATATGGAGTAAGAGCAACCTCATTCAGCCTGTTTGGCCCGGGCAATTTCTACACGTATGATGCCAATGGGAACACAATCGACACGACCCATTTTGCGGCAGGACATGTGGTAAAATCCTATTTCAGCATAGAACCTCGTGTAACGCTGAATTTCAGGATGAACAAAAGCAGTTCCATAAAAGCAGCTTATGCGCGTAACACGCAGAATCTTCACTTATTATCCAATTCGACATCAAGCTATCCCACCGATTTATGGATACCAAGCAGCAACAATGTGAAACCGGAAATCGCCGATCAGGTTTCGTTAGGTTACTACCACAATTTCGACCACAATCAATATGAGTTCTCCGCCGAGATGTATTATAAGAAACTTCAAAACCAGATTGATTATCGCAACGGGGCGCAATTGATGTTGAATGAAAATGTAGAATCGCAAATTCTGTTCGGCAAAGGCAGAGCGTATGGGCTGGAACTCTTTTTTAAGAAAAGGATGGGCAAACTCAATGGATGGATCAGCTATACGCTTTCGCGCAGTGAAAATAAATTCGATGCCATAAATGACGGCCACTATTTTCCGACAAACCAAGACCGTACCCATGACATCTCGGTTGTAGGTATTTACAACCTCAACAAAAGTTGGACATTATCGGCTACATGGGTTTATAAAACCGGCAATGCTGTAACATTTCCCAGCGGTAAATACCAAATAGACGGGACAACCATGTTTTACTACACCCAGCGAAACGCTAACAGGATGCCTCCCTACCACCGGCTTGACTTAGGAGCTACATGGATCACGAAGAAAACCAACAAATTTGAATCGAGTTGGACATTCTCCATTTATAATGCCTACGGACGCGATAATCCTTACACGATTACCTTCCAAAATGACAAAACAGATCCGACAAGAACGGATGCCGTACAAACGACGTTATTCAAGTTTGTCCCATCCGTTTCGTACGATTTTAAATTCTAAACAGATGAGAAAGAATAAAATAATAGCGCTTTGTGCGGTTGCTTTATCGGGTTTACTTTTCTCATGCCAAAAGGTAATTGATCTGAAGTTGAACAATGCCTCGTCTCAAATAGTAATTCAAGGTAACGTTTACGATCAGCCGGGACCTGACACAGTCCGTATTTCAAAGTCGGTAAATTTTGATTCGACCAATATTTTTCCTCCGGTTTCAGGCGCCAACGTGGTGATCAGCGACAATGCAGGAAACAGTGAAACGCTTGCTGAAATCTATCCCGGAACGTATATTACCTCTTCTTTGCAAGGCGTTCCGGGACGAACTTACAGTCTTACTGTCCAAATCAACGGACAAACCTATACGGCAAGTTCCACCATGCCTTCGGCTGTGGTAATTGATTCCGTGTATGTGCAGAATAGTTGGTTTGCAAAAGACAAACAAATATCCATCGAATTTACCGATCCGGCCAATATCACAAATTATTACCGCCTGATTGAATTTATTAATCAAAAACAACAGCCGGATTTTCATACTGCCAGCGACAGGCTGACAAACGGGAAAAAAGCAACTTATGAGATTTTGGAAAGTGACACTACGTTAGTATCAGGAGACAAACTTACCATTTGGTTGGAGTCTGTCGATAAAAACAATTACACCTACTTTCACGCAGCAACTCTCAACGAGAGACAATCGGCATCGCCTGCAAATCCACCCTCTAATATCACAAATGGAGCGTTAGGATA
>DAHXOX010000045.1 GCA_027364655.1 Paludibacter sp.
TCAAGTGGAAGGGGGATTTCTAACATACATGCATAAAAAAACGTTATCTTAGTGGCGTTTCTATCAGTAATAATTTCATTTTAACATTAAAACGACGCATATTATTTTTGTTTTGTGTTATTTATGCGATAGATCCATCATGATAGTTGCAATATGTAAGTAAGGCCATTATATTACCAACCGATTTCAAACTTGTTTTCTTAAAAATAAAATATACCGCTGGATAATGATTGTAAGTGAAAAATTCAGCAGCGTTTGTAACACAACACAATTGTGTTTATGAGATACAAAAAGAGACTGCCTTGATAGACAGTCTCTTTTTCAATGGTTTCTGAATCACAAAATGGAATTCAGTCAATGTGCATTCTTAGTTTTTATCCCAATACAATTTGGTAGACATCTTATCGTCGCCGATAGCAGCTGCTGCCTTGGTATAGTTAGCAGGATTAAGTGTCTGTTCTCCACTTGGATAAGGGTACCTGTAAGGGAATGTAACCACGCCGGATGCAGGTGACGGAGGTTCGTTCATCACAGGAGCATCTAATCGACGCCATTCCGTCCATCCCAAATATCCGCGAAGATAGAAAGATATCCATGCTTGTGTTCCAATGCTTGCTTTCCAGTTAGTTGGGTTATAAATAACATTTGGTTGAGCTAAATAAATGGCAGCCTGAATCGGAGTTCCACCCCAAGATACGATGGAAGCAGTCACCGCATTGTTATAGTGCGTTGCGGCAACATCCGTAATGATTCCACGTGCAGCAGCTTCAGCCAGATAGAACTGAATTTCCGAATAAGTCATCAAAGGATGAGGGAAACTCGGAGTATTGCTGATGGCTGTATTAATGTGCGTATAAATGGAGAAATCCGAGCTCTGTCCATAAGTACCTCCCAAATAGGTATTGGCACCTAAATTTTGGTCAAAATAGAGAGGCATACGCGGGTCATTCAAACTAGTCATCGCATCAATAATCGTATTTGCAGCAACATAGTCGGACCGTCCACTCAAAACCAAATCCACATACAGTGGGTTCGTATTTGGCGTTGCCGTTAAATAATTAAATATGGCATCGTCGGATGAACTAGGAAATGTTCCCGCCATGGCATTATTAATGGTGGTTTTCACTAAAGCACTTTCCGTGCTTACATCTGCAATTTCAATGGCCAGTTTAACCAACAACCCGTTACCAAACTCTTGCCACTTAGAAACGTCACCACCATAGATCAAGTCAGCAACATCGAAGCTGCCGTTCGTCGGATCCAAAGCAGCAACGTCGGCTGTTACTCGTTTGATCAAATCCTTGTGAATGGACAACGCATCATCATACACCGGCAACACGTTATTAATATTCAAAGCTTGTGAGTAAGGGATATTACCCCACGTTGTTTCCATTTGATCCCATGCATAACATGAGAAAATGTCAATAATGGCAAGTCGGTTCTTTTGCACTGCAATATCAGTAGGAACAATAGGCTTTTCCATTCTGATCAAAGAATCGGAACGTCCCAAATCTTCCAAAATGTTGCTATAGTATGTCCTCCATGCATAGTCTGGGACGCTTCTGGTGAAAATATTGTAGTTGGCTTCATCTGTGTAAGTCGTTTCTGTCAAATACTGTGACCACAAATCAAAATCATTAACATTGACATTTAAGCTAACGTCTTGATCCGATAGATTTTTTTCAGCATTTGAAAAAAGCGTATTTCCCGGTACATTGGTCGGATTTTTCACATCCTTATTCAGATCAGCTAACGACTGCTTGGAACAAGAGACGGCTGACATGGCCAGTAATATAAATAGTATTTTTTTCATCGTGTGTAATGTTTAGAATTGAACTTTCAGATTGAATCCGAAATTACGCGTAGTCGGCATAACTCCACTTTGCCATCCTTGCATGTTGCCGGCACCTAAGCCAGTTTCCGGATCTGCATAGGGAAGATTCTTATAGATAATCCACAGGTTAGACCCTACCAGACCTAATGAAAGTGAATGAATTCCAATGTTTTTCAACATGTTGTTTTCGAAGTTATACGATATTTCGGCCTCTCTTAATTTTACGTACGAAGCATCGTAAACAAAAGCTGAATTTGGATTGAATGGATATCCGAATGTGGTGTAATTATTAGCCGAAATACGCGTGGTGTTTTTAGTCCCATCGGCATTAACACCCGGGAGAATGATGCCACCGCCATTAGCGATACTATTTCTCATAGGATTGCCTAAGTCATTATTTCCAACAGAGTTAGGATATATCCCGTCGCTTTGACCATAATATTGATCTAAAGAAAAGACACTACCCCCTTTTTGAATATCAATCAAGAAACTTGCACTCCAATGTTTGTAGGTAAAGCTGTTGGTAACTCCGGCATGCCATTTAGGATTGGAATTGCCAATTATATTGTTGGTTGTAGCAGTGGAAACATAATGACCGCTCGCATCTACCACCTTTTGCCCATTCTTATACACATAATCAGTGCCTTCAATCAACCCATAAGGTTGGCCAACTTGTGCATCAATGGTAACACCACCCTGGAATGAACCCAACTGCAAGTTAGGTACCCCTTCATACAAAGAAACCACTTTGTTTGCGTTTGTTGACCAGTTCACATTGATATTCCAACTGAAGTTTCTATTCTGAATTGGTGTACCGTACAAATTAAGTTCTATCCCTTGATTGCGAATTTCACCTGAGTTCACATATTTATATCGGTAACCTGTAGCGGGAGAAACAGCAACCGGCATAATTTGGTTAATAGTGTTAGTTAAATAAACATCTGCGTCAAATCCTACGCGTTTGTTTAAGAACGCCATTTCCAAACCGGCTTCACTACTCTTTGTCTTTTCAGGTTTCAAGTTAGGATTGTTTTCTGTTGAATTCACAGAATACAAAGAGATGGAACCAAATGGACTTGGTTGTGCATAAGTGTCGTATAGACTGGCAAATGGAGCATCGTTACCAACCTCAGCATAATTCAAACGAACTTTACCAAAAGTTACCCATTCAGGCTTCCAGAGATTTGTAAAAATGAAACTGCCCGAAATAGAAGGATAAAAGTAAGTATCGTTTGCGATAGGCAACGTCGAAGATTGATCTCTTCTTAAGGTTGCATCCAAATAATATGTGTTGTCGTAACCTAAAGAGACACTACCAAATATACCGTTTACGCCAATTGCGGATTGACCTTCAATAGGAGCTAATGGAGGACTCACCGAGTTAGCAATGGAATTAAGTCCAGGTACAACTAAGCCACCGTTGGTAGATGCATAAATTGAACTTTGACTGTTTCTGCGAATGTTTCCTCCGGCTAAAGCAGTCAAGTTTAATTTGTCGGTCAAGTTCTTGTTGAAATTCACCAACAAATCATAGTTGGTTTCCATGAAATTGATGTTATTTCTTGAATAACCTGAAGGAACAGACAATAAGCCAATTCCAAAAGCAGCAGGAACACTTCCAAAGCCGATATGCTCTTCTTCAAGTTGAGAATAGGTGTCAACTGATGCGCGGCCAGTGACGCTCAAATAACTGGTAATGTCCCATTTTAGCTGAACATTGCCAAAGAGGTGGCTGCGTGAGTCATTTTCGTAATTGTTGTAACGTTCCCAGTAAAAGTTATTCCAATAAATTGGGGTTGTATTGCCGTTATAAGGAGCACTCATATTCCATGTAACGTTTCTTCCGGTTTGGTCGTACAATGTTTTCAGCTCCTTCAAATCAACGTTCGTTTCCCACCACTGGCGGAAGCTGGTCATAACGTTTCCCATATAACCGGTGCCGTTACGACCTACTGTATTTTGATGAACAAAATTAGCATTGGAGCTTACGGTAAGGTTTTTAGCTAATTTGGCACTTGCGTTTAAGTCAAACGTGTTTTTGGTTAGCTGGCTGTTAGGCATAATGCCATTCTGTACGAAGTTCGTATATGAAAAACGGAAGGAAGAATTTTCAGTAGCACTACTCAAAGACAGTGTATTGGAGGTCGTAACAGCTGTATTGAAAAAGGTAATAGGCCCATTTTTTGCAGCTACCCAAGGTGTTGCCTTTTGATAGTTGGGTGATTCTGGAACAAAAGCATCCCATTGATAAACCTTTAAGTTAGGATCAAATTTGGTACCGTATGATGCGTCCTCAGTTGTAGGAACAATATATTCCTTAGCTCCATTTGACCAAGGCAATGTTTTATACCAAAATGTGGGGTATTGACTACTACCACCACTATAATAAGGTCCATATCCAGCACCATATTGGTTTTGATAACTTGGAAAAGTGCTTTTGTCAATTGTACCTAATGTCACATTGGAGCTAAAGCTGATACCAAGTCCATTTTTTCCAAGGTACTTATCATCACGACCTGTTTTGGTCGTAATCATAATCACTCCGTTAGCAGCACGTGAGCCATATAAAGCAGTTGCGGCGGCACCCTTCAAAACGCTAATCGATTTAATGTCATTGGGGTCGATGTCTGAAACGGCTGACCCATAGTCATAGCCTTGTCCTCCAACGGTTTGATAAGCGCTATTCGTGGTTGTATTGGTGATAGGTACTCCATCCACAATGAACAAGGCCTGGTTATTACCCATCAGTGATTTATCACCACGGATGACAATGTTAGTAGAACCGCCCAAGTTGCCACTACTTTTAATGTCAACGCCAGAAACGCGACCCGAAAGAGAATTAATCACGTTGTCTGGTTTTGCAATATTGAGTGTGCTTCCACTCACTTCTTGCGTAGCATACCCTAACGACTTTTCATCACGAGAAATTCCCAAAGCAGTTACAACCACTTCGTTCATTTGTTGAGCAGTGGATTTCATTACGACGCGCATGGTAGGTTGAGCAGCTTGCTCTTGCGTTACCATTCCCACATACGAAAATACCAACGTTTTTTCATTAGCCGGTAAATTAAGCGAAAATTTACCGTTCATGTCCGTAATAGTACCGTGTGTAGTTCCTTTCACCACCACTGAGGCGCCAATCACAGGCTGACCATCATCGGCTGAAGTTACTACTCCCGTCACCTTTGTTTGAGCCGAGGCCCAACTTATGCCAATCAAAAGGCATAATAGAGTCATTAGTTTTCTCATAAATTTGACATTTAGTTAAAATTGAAGTTCCTTCATCTCTATTTTTTCCTGTATCACAAGGCAAAGGTAAAAACGATTTTCGAATAATGCAAATGTTTTCTTTCAGAATGAAAGCGAAATCAAATTATTCATCCAAAATTGTCACCTAAAGTGTATTTTAATACTGAAAAATATCACTAATACCCCTGTTTTATAGACAAACGTTTTCACTTTGAAAGTTGCTGAAATGAAAATGCACCTCAGTTGCATGTTAAATATATATGTTTTATGTTATTGTATCCTATAATTGCAAATATATGAGTTGATTTGTTCGCTTAAGCCAATGATTTAGTAGAAGCAAAAACTGGAAGGTAGATTGAATTATATTGACTTATAATGGTGTATAACAGTAATATATATCAAACATGTCAAATAAAAGTAGTTGCAATAATTACACTATATATACCAAGTAAGGAATAGGATTAATTGTTAAATAAACAGGTTGAAAGCCGTTGAATCGGCTTCACCTTGGTTATTCCGGTCAAAAGACAATGGTAAAAAACGTAAAATCAACACTCAATTAACAATAAAAAAAAGAATGGTTGACATTTGTCAACCATTCTGTAAAAGAGAAAACGACAATCGCAGCTTGAGTGTCGATTTCGTATTTTTATGAGCATAAAAATTCAAATAAAATACTCCAACCCCCATGTTTTTACTATAAAAACAGAGAAAAATAGGATATTTATAAGTATGACCCCCTATTTTTCTGGTATATTTTTCTCAAAAGCAGAAATAAATGGAGACATGCTGTATTTAAAATGCACGATTTTCTGCTCTGTCTGAATTATAACATGACGTCGAAATGAAGTATCAGGATTTTTTAATCGAAATCTATGCCGTCGTCGGATTGCAAATCCGACGCAACAATAATAGCACCATGCTATATATTTACTGCATAATTTCCACACTGCGCTTGATAAAACGGCTTAATGCTTCACCTTTGTTTGTTTTTGTTCCGTCGGATTTGCAATCCGACGTCATAGAGTATCAGGATTTTTTAATCCGAGACACAAAAGTCATACCACCGTTACCGGAATTAACCCTTTGCCACCTGCATAATCAATAGCAGAACTATAACGATATTCATGGGGTTCATTCACAATTTCAGCTTTTACCGGATTTTGATGGATATAATTCAACTTTTGTTCAAAATAATCATGTAAAAATACTTCTTGAATATCGGTACCTTCCTGCCAAAATCGAAAATTCTTAATCTTCTTATCGTTTCTTCCGCTAAACTCAAATCGATCCAACATCCATTCCTTACGGCTTTCGGTTACTTCTTGCTGTAGCGTTTTAATGATCTGTTTGCTGGTAAACTTTTTGAAATCGCGCATTATATCCGACACTTCTATTTCTTCATTTACACCAACAAGCATGTGCAGATGGTTGCTCATTAATACCCAAGCATATATTTCCATGCCTTTCTCTTGTTGACAATAAACCAATGAATTCAGGATGATATGTTTGTAAACAGATCGCGTAAAAATATCAATCCAATCAACAACAGTTGTGGTGATAAAATACACGTTGCCATTTATTCTATGTTGAATATTCATGGAAAAGCATTATTGTTTCAGATAACATATCCTTATACTCTATGCCGTCGTCGGATTACAAATCCGACGCAACGATAATAGCATCATGCTTTATATCTACTGCATAATTTCCACACTCCGCCTTATAAAACGGCTTAATGTTTGTTCCGTCGGATTTGCAATCCGACGTCATAGAGTATCAGGATTTTTTAATCCGAAACACAAAAGTCATACCACCGTTACCGGAATCAACCCTTTGCCACCAAAAACAGAGAAAAATAGGATGTTTGTGTTTATGACCCCCTATTTTTCTGGTATATTTTTCTCAAAAGTAGAAATAAATGGAGACATGCTGTATTTATAATGCACGATTTTCTGCTCTGTCTGAATTATAACCTGACTGCGAAATAAGGCATCAGGATTTTTTAATCGAAATCTATGCCGTCGTCGGATTACAAATCCGACGCAACAATAATAGCATCATGCTTTATATCTACTGCATAATTTCCACACTCCGCTTGATAAAACGACTTAATGCTTCACCTTTCAAAAGATTGGTGGACAACAACGCCAGATCAATCAATTGACGAACGGAGGGTTGAGTAGTTGCGAATTGTGCAAATACCTCTTTTTGCCGTTGTTTAGCGTCTGCTTGTTGTTTCTCTAATGTTGTGAGTTCTTCTTTTTCTGCTTGTGGAATCTCCTCCTCTTTTTTCCCTTTATGAGCGGCTTTTAGCGCCTCTAACCGTTCCGATAACGATTTTATTTCCGATTCGATGGGAGCCACCCTCTCAGTACAAGCTTGCTCTTCGTCGTGCAACAGCTTTTCAATCAATGGATGAGCCGTATTTACCGATAGCGTGTAATTGTCCGGCAACTCACCATAAAAGCTCATCATTCCACCTTGCGTGGCCGACATCTCTTTCATACGACGCATAAACTCGCTTTGGGTAATAACAAGCGGTTGTGCATCGGAGGTCATCTGCTCTAAACTTACGGAAAATTCAATTTTTTCCAATGTAGGCAATTGCGTATCAAATAACGAGGTGAGCGCTTGACGTTGCGACTCGGTCAACTGATGTTGTGGATCGTCAACTTTGCGAATCAATCGTTCTACAATGTCGCTGTCAACCCGTACAAAGCGGCTCTTTTCAAACTTCTGTTCCAACTGACTCACCCAGTGAATATCCAATTGGCCATCCATCAACAAAACATCGTACCCTTTGTTACGAGCCGCTTCGATATAACTGTGTTGATTTTCCACATCGTTGGCATAT
>DAHXOX010000057.1 GCA_027364655.1 Paludibacter sp.
AAGCTCAGTCACCATTATAGAAGATTACGCCTTTAACGGATGCACAAAACTAACGGGTGATTTGGTTTTCCCTAATTCAGTGTACTCTATCGGCGATTACTCTTTTCAAAATTGCACCGGATTGAATGGCAAATTAACAATCGGAAGTTCGGTCGTCGCCATTGGCAGCTATGCATTTGCAGGTTGCAGCAAAATTCAAACAATCTATTCATTACGGGTAAAGCCACCCGTTTTAACCGGCACAAACGTATTTACAAACATTCCAACCACGGATAAGTTGTACGTGCCTGTCGGATCGGGAAACATATACAAAGGGACCTCTCAATGGAGTGTTTTTGAGGTTATTGAACAATAGAAAAATAAAACTGAAAATGAGTTTTTCATAAAGCTCTTTCCATCGCAGGGAAGAGCTTTTTTTATCGCACAAAAACCCATTCATTTTGAGAAGACAGGTCGGTTGAGAAGAGATACCCTTGCTCCATAAAGGCTTTTATATGTTCATGATCTCTCAGTTGATTTTCGATAATGAATCGAGTCATTATCCCTCGGGCTTCTTTGGCATAAAGGCTGTTGATGACTAATTTCCCCTGTTTCTCTTGTTTAAAAATCGGCGTGATCACTTTAATAGAGTCGACAATTTTAGTTTCATCCACGATACGGAAATATTCTGCCGAAGCAAGATTGATGAGAATACCATCGTCAGCACTTATCGTATTTATTAAAATATCAGTAAGACGTTCGCTCCAGAAAGCATAAAGATCGGCAGCTAACCCGCTATTCATATCGAGTCGATAAGGACGAATGGCGTCAAACGGTCGCAACCAACCATAAAGCGCAGAAAAAATGCGAAGATGATTCTCGGCGAAGTCATATTGTTCAACGGTAAAAGCGGCTGGATTCAGCTTGTTAAATACAGTACCACTATAGGCAAACAAAGCAGCTTTCGCAGGTTGGTCGGCGGCAAAGAAACGTTGATAAGATTCATACGTGGAATAGGCTAATCGAACGCTGAGATGTTCGCGTTGCACAATCTCCGTTACTGAGAAAGATTGCAATTCACGCATCAAAGTATCTGCTTCTTTTGCAAACTGAGGCGTGGTGAGTTTTGCCAATGAAGCGCCGCCACTAAAATTCATTGTTTTGGATGGAGAAAGTAATATGATCATGGCAAAACCATTTAAATGCCGATTAAACATCGTTGCAAAACCTATTAAAACAAGAATGCTGGAATTACAGTCGCATCATTTATTGCAACAAGTTGTCCGTACAAACTTCGGGAAAAATGTTGAATGTTGAATCAATGTAAACGCATCCTTACAGAAAAAATAAACATTTCCACTAAAAACAGGTATCACAATGCGTCATCAAATACCGAAAGGAAAAGAAATAGTGATTGAAAATAATCGCTTAAAGTGCTTTAATGCCTTATTTTTATTGCAATTAAGCGCCATTTTGTTACATTCTTCTAAAAATGTATCTTTGTGAAATGAAGAAACGCGCTTTGCGTTTGTCTATTTCACAACTCATCTAAAAACAGAAAGAATATGAAGGTCTTAAAGTTTGGTGGAACATCCGTAGGTTCCATCGAAAGCATTCTGGAGGTAAAAAAGATTGTTGAATCGCAGCAGGAAGCGGTTGTGGTAGTAGTTTCGGCATTCAAAGGAGTGACCGATCAACTCTACCATTTGGCGCATTTGGCTTCGCAAGGCGACCCATCTTACCAACATGAATTTCAAGCATTAGCACAGCGTCATATAGCAACAATAGAACACGTGGTGCCTGTTGATAAACGCGCATCCATAACAACCAAAGTGACACAATTGATGGAGGAACTATCCAACATCTTGCGTGGCATTTTTCTCATTCAGGATCTGACACCCAAAATCACTGACACCATTACCAGCTATGGCGAACGGGTTTCGGCACTGATTATCGGTCAGGTAATTGACGAAGCGGTCACGTACGATTCACGTCAGTTTATCAAAACCATGCCGCAGTTTACCAAACATATCGTCGATTTTGAACATACCAACGCCCTCATACATGAACATTTCAGCAAAGAAGTGCCGGTGGTTGTTTGCGGTGGATTCATTGCCACTGACAAAGAAACCGGCAACATTACCAATTTGGGACGCGGTGGTTCCGATTACACGGCGGCCATTTTAGCCGCAGCGCTCAATGCTACCAGCTTAGAAATTTGGACGGATGTCGATGGCTTTATGACTGCCGATCCGCGCATCATCAACAACACCTACGTGATTGAAAAACTTACCTTCACGGAAGCTATGGAGTTGTGCAATTTCGGGGCGAAAGTGATTTATCCCCCGACCATTTATCCGGCTTATCACAAAAACATACCGATTCGCATAAAAAACACCTTCAATCCCACAGCAACAGGTACTTATATCTCGTGCGATCATTCGAACGATATTGGGAAATCAATCAAAGGTATTTCATCCATCAATGACACCTGCCTGATAACGGTTCAGGGGTTGGGTATGGTGGGTGTTATCGGGGTAAATTACCGCATATTCAGGGCATTGGCCAAAGCCGGCATCAGCGTGTTTTTGGTTTCGCAAGCCTCTTCGGAAAACAACACTTCGTTTGCCGTGCGGAATAGCGATGCTGATTTAGCCGTCAAAGTATTGGACGAAGAGTTTGCCAAGGAGATTGAACAAGGAGAAATGAACAATGCTCTTGCCGAAAGGGATTTAGCCACGGTTGCCATCGTGGGAGAGAATATGAAACGCACGCCAGGCATTGCCGGAAAACTTTTCGGAACGCTGGGGCGCAATGGCATCAATGTAATTGCTTGTGCACAAGGCGCTTCCGAGACAAACATCTCGTTTGTCACCGATCTGAAATCGTTGCGCAAAGCGTTGAACGTCATTCACGATTCATTTTTCTTGTCCGATTATCAGGTACTGAATGTTTTCCTTATCGGTACCGGAACGGTTGGAGGTAGTTTGCTGGAGCAAATCCGCCAACAACAGCCTAAGTTAATGGCGAAAAAAGGATTGAAACTCAACGTGGTTGGCATTGCCAACGCCGAAAATGCCCTTTTCGACAGGGACGGAATTCAACTTGATCAATATCATGAAAGACTTCAGACAAACGGCAAACCGACATCACCCGAATTGTTGCGCGACGAAATATTGGGCATGAACATTTTCAACTCTGTGTTTGTCGATTGCACTGCCAGCCCCGAAGTGGCATCTATCTACAAAGAATTGCTGTCGAACAATGTATCCGTAGTTGCAGCCAACAAGATTGCAGCTTCATCGGAGTATGCAACCTATGCCGAACTAAAGTCGATTGCCGGCAAGCGAGGAATCAAATTCTTATTCGAGACTAATGTGGGAGCCGGATTGCCCATTATGAACACCATCAACAACCTAATTAATTCCGGCGATCGCATCTTAAAAATGGAAGCTGTGCTTTCGGGAACGTTGAACTATATTTTCAACACATTAAGCGCAGAAAATACGCTCAGCAAAACCATCAGAATGGCCAAAGAAGCCGGCTATTCGGAGCCCGATCCTCGCATCGATTTGAGTGGAAAAGATGTCATTCGCAAACTTATTATTTTGAGTCGCGAAGCCGGATACAAAGTGGAACAGTCGGATGTGACATGCCATTTGTTTATTCCTGATCGCTATTTTCAAGGCTCGTTAGAAGATTTTTGGAAAACCATTGGAGAATTAGATGCCGAGTTTGAACAACACCGACAACGATTGGAGACAGAACATAAACGACTCCGTTTTGTGGCCACGATGGAAGAAGGCAAATGCAGTGTCGGTTTGCAAGAGGTGGATATGCACCATCCGCTCTATGATTTGGAAGGCAGCAATAACATCCTGATGCTTACGACGGAACGTTACAACGATTATCCTATGATCATTAAAGGATATGGCGCCGGCGCCAATGTAACTGCTGCCGGTGTCTTTGCCGACATTATCAGCATTGCCAACATTCGATAGCAAGACTACGAAAAATCAAAGGTGTTAAGTTCCTTTTTTTGCCTTTGACACTACGGCATGGTACCCATTGGTTGCCATGTCGTTTTCATTATCCGTTACTCCTAATTTTCTTTCTATTTTCAGCAAACAATTGGGCCTTCAATTATGAATCGTTTACAAACCAGTTTTACTATATGTTTGTAGCTGTTTTGAAATTACACACTGCTATGAGTTCTGGTAAGGAACATTCGCGTTTATAGATGTATGCGTTGAGCAACGTCGAAACGAACCGTCAGAAAGTTCAGATCGTAGCATGACTTAACCATGGTTTTTGTGGAACTTACTTCTGGAGAGTTTTCTTTTTATAGGATATGTTTACCTGGCATTTATGCGTCACCTCAATAATCTTTCTTATATTTGCTTCGTTCTATCAAAAAAGCGATTCTTGTAGTTATTCGCTTTGATGATTGATGAATACTCTTGAATCCTTGCGTAAAAAAGTATGAATAATTTTATTGTTTCAGCTCGAAAATATCGTCCGGCTACCTTTGCTTCGGTGGTTGGACAAGCTGCTTTGACAGCCACTTTAAAAAATGCTGTTAGAACAAACCATTTAGCCCATGCTTACTTGTTTTGCGGGCCTCGTGGCGTAGGGAAAACATCATGTGCGCGTATTTTTGCTAAAACTATTAACTGCGAGCACCTTACATCTGATTTTGAAGCATGTAACGAATGTGAATCTTGTCGCACATTCAATGAACAACGTTCCTATAATATTCATGAATTAGACGCAGCGTCTAATAATTCAGTTGACGATATTCGTTCCTTAGTGGAACAAGTCCGTATCCCACCACAAATTGGACATTATAGCGTTTATATCATCGATGAAGTGCACATGCTTTCGCAATCGGCGTTTAACGCTTTTCTAAAAACACTGGAAGAACCGCCTGCCCATGCTATTTTCATTCTTGCCACAACTGAAAAGCATAAAATCATTCCCACGATTCTTTCTCGTTGTCAAATATATGATTTTGTGAGGATTGGCATTAATGACATTGTGGAGCATTTGATGCAAATTGCTACCAACGAAGGTATTGCGGTAGAACCTGAAGCATTGAATGTCATTGCTCAAAAAGCGGATGGCGGAATGCGCGATGCACTTTCGATTTTCGATCAAGTCGTCAGTTATTGTGGAGATAAAATCACGTACCAAGCGGTGATTGAAAACTTGAATGTGTTAGATTATGATTATTATTTTCGATTAACGGATAGTTTTTTAAGCAATCGGGTTGCCGATTCCTTGATATTGTTCAATGAAATCCTTAATAAAGGGTTTGATGCTCAAAATTTTGTAACCGGAATAAGTAGCTATTTCCGCGATTTACTTATGTGCAAAGATGGGGCAACGGTTATATTACTCGAAATGGCAAACGCCATCAAAGATCTTTACGTCAAGCAGGCCCAGCAATGCAGTACCGAATTTTTATATTACGCTTTAACGCTTTCAAACGAGTGTGATATAAATTTTCGAACCAGTCGTAACAAGCGTCTGCTTACCGAACTGCTATTGATCAGACTTTGTCAATGGAATGATAAAAAAAAAGATCAATTAGCTGACAATGCTGAACCCAAACCAATTGAAAAAATTAATGTGGTAGTAAATAATACGGCTACTGCGCCTAATAGTGGCGTTCAAAACACACCCCCAACATCTACCGGTTACTTAAAGGCGAAAACGCCATCCCCTACTCCGTTACCTGAAACTTCAAAACAGGCATCTTCAATTCCACCTTCTATTTCAATTCATTCTACTGCTGCAGACTCATCTTCGCAAGTTTCTGATATTGCACCGCCAAAATACAAAGCTAAACAACACGAATCGTTTACTGAACAAGCTTTGCATCAAGCATGGCGAACGTTTGCCGATGAAAAAATACCAGAAAAAGTACATGCTAAAAATTTCATGATCAATAGATTGCCAAATTTGGTGAATGAAGATACCATACGCATTATGTTCGATCAACCTTTGCAAAAGAAATCGTTTGCCGAAGTTCAAGATGAGCTGAAAACCTATTTAGCAGAACAACTTCGCAATGATTATCTTACATTTGAAGTAGAAGTCGATGAAACTGATCAAAAAAATGCTCTTTTTACATCACAAGATCGATATGCATGGTTAGCAGAAAAAAACAGCGCTTTAGGACATCTGAGGAAAGAATTTAAACTCGAAATTGATTAAACCAACTTTTACGAATCCTCAGCCGGTGGTAGCAAATGCTTGTTGCGTGCAACAATTGGAATAATTTGTGTACATTTGCAGTCAACTTAACATAACCACTTCATTCGATATGAAATATATCCGTTTGTTATTTGCATCATTGATAATCACATTGTTAGCATATTCTTGCAACCCTGCAGGGACTGTTCCCGAAGGAACAGGAGCTATTTTATCATCATCAACAACTATCTTCAAACCTACCATTTCAGTGCGTTGGAGCGGTCGTATGCTTGTGTGTAACAACAGCGCAAACACGTATACAGCATATCAATGGTATTTAAATAACCAACCCATCTCCGGTGCAACCGGTCAATATTTTACTCAGGAAACAGGACTCAATGGCTCTTATTTTGTGATTGTTACCGCACAAAATGGGACGCAATTATCATCGGATACGCTTTCTCTTCACACGGCTCCTTATTAACACGCATCAAGTTCATTAAAGCACCTATTTCAACAATCAACGTTGTATTCTATTTTATGTCGATTGTCCGATTTTACCAATAACTATAGAATTCACTTTATTCTCTTCTTTATAATGAAAAAATCGCTCCTTATATGGGTATTTTTGGGTTCAACCATTGCATTGTTTGCGCAAAATGTACCCTATTTTAAAGGCTTTGAATTGAACGGTTCCGCATCTTTAGGAGTCAACACATTGAGCTATGCCAATTCAGCCGGCACTAGATCGGATGGACCAGGTATGGGATTAGGAATAGGAGTGGCTTTCTTTAAAACTCAACATTGGGGAATTTCTACCGGACTTTCATTCACTAACTACACCACTTTTGCTTCTTTCCCAAATAATTACACGTTTACAAATCCGACCGTTGACAGTGATGGATTACCCTATAATTTAAATTTCAAATTGAATGGAGTTAATGAATTAGACGAAGTATATCAAATGGCCATCCCCTTGATGATTCATTATCGTTACTACTTGCCTACCGGCAATGCGCTGTATGCAGCCGGTGGAATTAAAATATCATTTCCGCTCGGTTCTACATACCGAGTTACATCTGGTAGCGTTACTACAACGGGCTATTATCCCGATTTAAATGCCACTATGTCAAATATTCCATGGTTAGGTTTTACATCAAACAACTTATCCGGCATTCATGGAACAACGCCATTCAAAAGCACATATATGGCATCATTTGAGCTGGGCTACTTAGTAAAGCGCAAAAAAAACAGCTTCTTGACTTTCAGTCTTTATGGTGATCTCGGATTAAACAATATGCGTCGTACTTACACTTCAACGCCATTAATGTTTAATTATTTTCAATACGCAGGACTACCTTCTTCTAATTTTATAGATCAAGCCAAATTATACTCGATTGGGATCAAGGTAAGTTGGAATATCAATTTAAGCGGACCAAGCCTTCCGACTATAACCAACACGCCAACAAAGGGACAAAACAAGCCTACGCATTCTATGAAATAATATATTCTTAGACATACTGTACAATCAAGGATAGAGATCATTAATGAAACAATTATAACACAAAATAAGCACTTTATTATCATTGCATTATCAATATGGGAAGAGCATTTGAATATCGAAAAGCACGTAAGATGAAACGTTGGGGAAACATGGCCCGCGTGTTCACCAAGTTGGGAAAGGAAATATCCATTGCAGTTAAATCAGGTGGTCCTGATCCAAACAATAATCCTCGACTACGAGCATTAATCCAAAATGCCAAGGCAGAGAACATGCCTAAAGAAAATGTAGAACGTGCCATCAAAAAAGCGACATCAAAAGACGAAGCCGATTACAAAGAGATGTTGTATGAAGGTTATGCCCCGCATGGCATCGCCATTGTTGTAGAAACAGCTACAGACAATCCTACACGTACGGTTGCTAATGTACGTAACCATTTCAATAAATTAGGAGGTTCGTTGGGAATTACTGGCAGTCTTTCCTTTTTGTTTGATCGAAAAAGTGTTTTTCGCATTGCCACAAAAGAAGGAGTAAATTTAGAAGATTTAGAGCTGGAATTGATTGACTTTGGCGTGGATGAAATTTTTGAAGAAGACGACAATTTATTGTTATATGGTGAATTTGAATCTTTCAACCGGATTCAGAAATGGTTAGAAGAAAATGAATTTGAAATTCTAAGCGCTGAATTTGAACGTATTCCAAATGACACTAAAGAATTGAATGAAGAACAACAAGCACAGGTCATGAAACTCATCGATCGATTGGAAGAAGACGAAGATGTTCAGAATGTGTTCCATAATATGAAAGAATTATAATGTTACTTTCCTCATTTCACGAGAATAGCGTCTAATTTTTATGCGTCGGCTCCGTTCCATATTTTTGCTTTTGAGTGTGGGTTGGCTTGCTCATGCACAAATAGTTTCGACAAATCAGTCGGAAAATTTATTACATAGCCTTTTCAATCGGCTTTATACAGCCAAAAACGATATCCATCGTCAAGTCATCAATGATTCTATCTGTAAAGAATTTACCCAAACGTTTTCGCAATCAGCATCGTTTGATTACCCGTTTGATTCATTACAATATGTAGGGAAAGTCTATTCGACAGATCACGCATTACGAATTTATTCATGGAATTACATTACACAATCAGGTAATTATCATTTTGAATGTTTTATTCAACGAAAACAGGATGATGCTGTGTTTCGATTAAAACAACCTATGTCAGTTTATTTGCCACAGGAACAAGGGAAGGTGCTTCCAGACAATTGGTATGGAGCACTCTACTATAGCGTAATACCATATAAATATCACAAAAAGACGGAATATTTATTATTAGGTTGGTCGCGATACTCTGAAAGCCGCAATTTCAAAATGATAGATGTGCTTTCTTTTGAAAATAATCAAATTAGTTTGGGAGAACCTATATTTCATGTCAATGAATCGATTTTATCACGAGTCGTCATTCCTTACACATCGCGTTACGCCCTCACTCTTCAATATGATGAAAAGGATAAGATGATCATTTTTAATCATCTACATATTTCGTCGGTTGATGGCAAATCAATCGCCATCCCTGATGAAAATTTTTCAGCTTACTTGGTAACTAAAGCAGGGTTAAAATTCAAAGAAGAGCTTCTACTAAAAGACAAACACATATCACACATACGATCTCATTACAAAGCTCCAGATTCGGTGGAATAGAACCCTCAATCAATGGCAAAAGTAAATTCAGAATCCGACATAAATTTCAGAAAATAATTGTATCTTTGCGGCTCATTTGGGCGCAATCGCTGGCAGTAAAGAGAGAACTGTTATGTTGCGGCTAATTCTTAATTAAATAATTGAAATAGAATGGATTTAGTTAAAGTTGCAGAACAAGCATTCGCAATTGAACGTACTCTTCCTGCATTCAAAAGTGGTGACACGATCACAGTTGCTTATCGCATTATTGAAGGGAACAAAGAGCGTATTCAGCAGTATAAAGGAGTCGTTATCAAAATCTCCGGACATGGAGATAAAAAACGCTTTACTGTTCGAAAAATGTCAGAAAACGTAGGCGTTGAACGGATTTTTCCTATGGATTCTCCTTTTATTGAAAGCATTAGCGTAAATAAAGTTGGGAAAGTACGTCGGGCAAAATTATATTACCTGCGTGCATTAACAGGTAAAAAAGCTCGCATCAAAGAAAAACGTGTCTAATAAATAGTGACTAATTTTCAAATAAAAAAGGAAGCTCAATGAGTTTCCTTTTTTTGAATCATTGATATCTATCTACAGAATTATCTATAAATCATCGGGTTTCTGTCATGAATTTAGTCATAGATCAAGGTAATACATTGACAAAAATCGCCGTCTTCGATCAAGCCAATTTGCTTTACGAAACGGTTACAACCAAGATTGATCCTGAAGAAATGAGTTCTCTGATGGTGCAATTTTCTATTGAACGGGCAATCGTTTGTTCAGTTGCACAATTCTCAAAACAAATTCTGGCGTTATTTGAGAAGAAAGGAATCCGATATTTTTTGCTCACTCCAGAAACGGCATTACCTATCTCAAATCGGTATCAATCACCTGAGACGTTGGGAAGTGATCGCATTGCCGCTGCCGTTGGCGCTAATTTTTTGAAACCAGATGCTAATTTACTCATAATTGACATGGGAACCGCTATAACGTACGATGTGGTGACTTCAAACAATGAATATCGGGGCGGGAACATTTCCCCGGGTTTAACCAGCCGATTTCGGGCTTTACATGACTATACCCATAAACTTCCTATGCTTAAACCCGATATCCATTTCCCTGATTTTGTAGGAACATCTACAGACAAAGCCATTTTATCAGGTGTAATGTATGGTATCTTGTTTGAACTTGAAGGGGTAATAGACAACCTAACGCACGAGTATGCTCCTCTTTCTGTTTTTTTAACGGGTGGCGATTCAATTTACTTTGAAAGCAGCTTAAAAACACCCATCTTTGCAGTGAAAAATTTAGTATTAGTAGGACTCAACCGAATTTTAAACCATAATGCATTTTAACAGAATCGTTTGTGCACTCGCTGCAACACTTGTTTGCCTCTCATTGACGGCACAAAACAACACTAATTCTCCGTATTCACGTTATGGATATGGAGAACTTCGCGATCCGGGATTTGGAAGAAGTCAAGCAATGGGTGGATTGGGCATTGGCCTACGAAACAACACGACCATTAGTACAGCCAATCCGGCATCATATTCTGCCATTGATTCATTGACTTTTTTAATGGATTTTGGAATTTCAGGATTGAAATCCAGTTTTTCAGATCAAGGAAATCATGCTTCCACGTTTAATGGCGGTTTAGATTACGTTGCCTTTGAATTTCCTTTTTCAAAATGGCTTGCTGCAAGTGTCGGGTTGCTTCCCTACTCAGTTGCCGGCTATAATTTTACGTCACAAGGTCGCTTAAAAGATTTGACACATACCTCACAAGACCTTCCTGGACGAACTGATACCGTGCTTTATCTACAATCATTCAACGGAAATGGAAGCATCTCTCAGTTTTATGGAGGGTTATCATTGAAACTTGGGCGACATTTTGCAGTCGGTGTTAATGCTAGCTATCTTTTTGGCAGCAACAACTATTATAAATCTTTATCGATAGCTGATTCTTCAGATGCAAGTCATACTTTCGCTTCTACAGTACAAACACTTAATTTACATGTAAGTACATTAAGTTTGCGGTATGGACTTCAATATACAACCAATCTAAATAAAAATGATGAATTGACTTTGGGAGCTATGTTTGAACCAAAAGTTGGCCTTCATGGTCATTATTCAATGAACACGTATGGCATAGATACCGTATCTGTCAATAATATTCAAAGTTCTAATTATTTTGAAACACCTACTCAATTTGGTTTTGGAGCTTCGTATATTTTTGACAATCGCATTACCGTAGGAGCTGATCTCTTGGTTCAACAATGGGCAAAATCAAAATATTTTGGTCAAATTGATACACTTAAAAATCGTGTAAAATTTTCGTTAGGTGGCGAATATGTTGCAAATCCTTATGGTCAAGCCTATTGGCAACGCATGCGATTTAGACTTGGTGCCAATTATTCATCTTCCTATATCAGTGTGAATGGATATTCCCCAAATATGATGAGCTTATCTTGTGGCTTTGGATTTCCGCTTAAAACATCACGTTCGCTCATTAACACGACCTTTGAATATGGCATTATCGGAAAATCGAGTAGTACCTCTTTGCGAGAAAATTATTTTCGATTTTCACTTGATTTAACATTAGACGAGTTCTGGTTCTTTAAACGTAAATTATAATGACTTGATGAGGGTTCATTCACAACTAAAACACCAGTTTAAGTCTCTCTTATTCCAAAAAAAAAGCATAACAACTGCCCTGCTGGTGGTTGTTTTGTGCTTTATGGTTGCTTGTTCTGATATACATCCTGCTACGGTTACTATTTCAATCGATCGTGCAAAATTGCCAAGCATGATTGCAACGCAAGTGACAACGTTAATTTCTGATTCCGGCATTACACGTTATCGCATTACAACACCAGTGTGGTACATTTATGATCGTGTAGCAGAGCCATATTGGTATTTTCCGAAAGGGATATTCTTACAGCGTTTTGACGAAAGCTATCATGTCGACGGATCAATTCGTTGCGATAGTGCACGTTATTTTCAAGGAAAACAGCTTTGGGAATTAGATGGGAAAGTAAAAGCAATGAATTTACAAGGAGAAACCTTTGAGACGCCACAGCTATTCTGGAATCAACGTGACCAACGGATCTATTCCGATTCATTGATTCGTGTGACTCAGCATGTAAAAATCATTATAGGAGTCGGTTTTGATTCAAATCAAGCTCTCACAAAATATACAATTCGCAACCCTGAAGGAATTATTCCTGTAAATCCAACAACACCTCCCAAATAATCATTGATCATGTGGTTTTATCTGCTGATTTTTGTTGCATTTCTATTTGCTGCTTTTTTCTCAGGAATGGAAATTGCTTTTACCTCTTCAAATCAATTACGTTTTGAATTAGAAAAGGTCAAAAACAGACTTTCCTCTATATTGATAGCATTCTTTTTTCGTCATCAGGAAGAATTCATTGTCACTACTTTGGTGGGAAATACGATAGCTATCGTTATTTTTACCAGCAAAATAGCTGAAATAACTACACCTTTAATTTCTTTTACGAATAATCAACTCCTAATTGATATCATCCAAACGCTCATTGTTGCCAGCCTGCTATTGCTTTTCGGCGAATACTTGCCTAAAATCATTTGTAGATCCAATCCTAATTTGTTCTTGCGTTCCTTAGTTCCCTTGTTTAGCCTATTTTATATCCTCTTTTATCCCATAGTTTGGATATTCATTCAACTGTATTTGATTATTTTCAAACTGTTTCATGTATCGCTAAACCAAAATACTGACATCTCATTTTCACGCGTTGATTTTGATTATCTGATTCAGGAAAGTATCAGTCAAAAAGCAGAAAAAGAGGATATTGCCAACACAGAAGTAGAAATTTTACAAAATGCACTCGATTTCTCATCTGTCAAGTTGCGCGATTGCATCGTTCCTCGTACTGAGTTAGTGGCAGTAAATCTACAAACGGCTACAACCGATCAATTGAAACAACTTTTTGTAGAAACTGGTCATTCCAAAATTATCTTATATCAAAATGACATTGATAATATCGTTGGGTATATTCATTCATCGGAAATGTTGCGTCACCCTGACACGTGGAAAAATTACATCAATAACGTTCCTATTGTTCCGGAGACTATGCCCGCGCATCGATTGATGAAATTGTTAAATCAATTACATAAGAGTTTAGCCATTGTTGTAGATGAGTTTGGCGGAACAGCAGGCATAGTCACGATGGAAGATATTTTAGAAGAAATTTTTGGAGAAATAGAAGATGAGCATGACAAAAATGCTTTGGTCGTAAAACAGATCGATTTATACACATATTTGCTTTCTGCTCGCTTGGAGATTGAAGCTATCAACCATCAATTTCATCTTGGATTACCAGAATCAGATGATTACATCACTCTTGCAGGCCTGATTTTACATTACCATCAACATTTACCTAAAGCAAACGAAACGATTCAAGTAAGAAATTTTGAGTTTCGGATTCTGAAAATGGAACAAAACAGGATAGATTTAGTAAAACTATTGGTCAAACATTCGCCTGAAAGAAGCTAAAATGTACATTACCATAAGAACGTGTTTCCACAAAGTTTGGATGTTTTGCAAAATCATGTTTTGCAGAATGTTCCAAAATAAACACGCCTTCCTCCTTCAAAAGCTGGTGTTGAAAAATTAAATCGGGTAAGGTTGGAAGTTCGTTCATAGCATAAGGAGGATCAGCAAATACAATGTCAAACTTAGGATGATGAGTCCCTTTGACATATCGAAAAACGTCCATCCTCATAGGATGAAGCATATCTTTTACCCCTAGCTCGTTCATGGTTTGATGAATGAAACTTAAATGACGTTCACTCATTTCTACTGCAACCACGTTTTTGACACCACGGGAAACGAATTCATAACTGATGCTTCCTGTTCCCGCAAACAAGTCGAGAGCAGATGTTGACGACCAATCAAAACGGTTGTTGAGCACATTAAAAAGCGATTCCTTGGCGAAATCGGTTGTTGGACGTGCCGTAATATTAGTTGGAGGTGTAAATCGCCGACCTTTGAAAATGCCACTAATTATTCGCATAATAAAATATAAAACGAGCCAATAAAAGGTTGAAAATAATCTTCCGGTGCATCTTTTGCTACTGATAAAAACGAAGGTAAAGGCAAAAGCAGCACGTTGCTAAAATAAGACGTAAGATATGCGATGTGTTCGTTTACAAGAGGCTTATTGCCATTTACATAAAGAGTCATTTTAGAACCATCTAACTCTAACTGCTCTATCAAACGAACTGTCCAATAAAGCATATCTTCTTGATTTATAGACTTGAAATAATTTGAAAACAAGATTTTTCCACCATCTGCAATAGTTAGAAATATCGCTTCCTGATAGATTTCAATTAATATAATGGGATGAAATGAATTTTGTGATAGCTGATGGGCTGCCAAAATAAAAGATGTGGACACATGATATTGTACAGCTTGAGGCAATATTCTGTTTCTCAATGTGTGCAATTCTTCGGGAATTGAAAAGAGATTCATCATTTCAGTTGAAACTATTGCATTCGTTTCAATAAACGCCCTCTGTGATAAATCAGTACAAAATTGGAGCAACGCCTGTTTGTTGTTTTGATCGTAAAAAGGAATCGGCACAAGCAGGTTATCTTCCGAAAAAAACAGAATACTTGCCTGCCCAAACGCGCTTAATTTCCATTGATTCAATTCTGTTTCAATATCAGAAAAAGAATGATAAATTCCTCGACCTCCTGCAACTACCGTGGTAGTTTGTTTTTCCACAATACACCAAGACCAAATTGATTGATTGATGGTCAATATGAAATGATAAGAAAAAAGCAGTTCATGTTGAAATTGTTCGGAAAGGAAACGATCATTCATAAGTTATAATTAAGCCACAGCTAAATGGAAACCAGTTTGAACTGCAAAAGTAATAAAAAAATGGATGAGTCACGTCTCATTATTTTAATGTTAAAAAAATAGACAAAACGAAGAGCTGTTGCAAATGTCGATATTCATTAAATCCTAATTCACGGACTTATTATTTCAAAAATAATGGCACTTACAACACGCGAAATTTCATATTTAAGTGATTAGTGTTATCTTTGCCGTTAAAATAGTGATTTGTGAAACATAACCGACAAATAGGACTCTTATTTAAACTACTACTCATCATTGGGTTGTATGCTTTTGCTTTGGGTTTTTCACAAGTCTCTTATGGAGAACGCACTGCACACCACTATCATTTTGTATCCAAGATCAAGGGTAAGGTCAAGTCTAAACCTACCATTATAAAAAGTCAATTCCACCCTCAAAAAGCAAGGACGCCTCTTCCTGCACACAAAAAGACTTGCACAACGCATATTTTAGCCATTTATCCACTACATCAATTTCATACTTTAGGATACCTTCCAACAACGTATCATTTCTCAATTTTGACACTTGTTGCTAAGATTCAAACCACATATTGCTTTGAAACTCATTATCAGCATTCAAAGTCAATTGATTCTCTTCGCGCTCCTCCGATAATGGCCTAATCGGCCAGTTCTTTATTATAAGAATTCTGTCAAAGGCATCTTCTCTGTTTTGTTTTTTTATCGTATCGGTTTTCGGCAATTTACGTTGTTGACTTATCGAGAGATTTCAGTTTGTTACTGAACTTAATAGTGTATGTTTTTCAGCTACAATACCTTCCAACTATCTATTAGCTTGTGAGTATTTTGCTTGTTACATTTCATCTCGAACAACATATCTGTTTAGTATAAGAATTTAAAGCTGTGACAAAAAGAATCCTTCGTAAAATACTTATGCAACTTGTTTTGACAGTAAATTAAAAATGGGATGAAAAACGGTTCGTTTTTTAATTAGACACCCATGAACACCTCCGTACATAGGCAATGCGGAGGTGTTTTTTTGCCATCATTTTGAGCTCGCATAACATCGAATAATTCAAAAATAAATTTTGAGTATCTTTGCCTCATTCAATTCAACTATCAATCAAAACAACCTCATTCGAATGAAGAAAAATGAATTTATCGGAGTTATTCTCCTTTTCTCATTATTACGACTTCTCCTTGCGTCGCTGATGGGCTTGATGCCACAAGATGCTTACTATTTTTATTATAGCGATCATTTAGCGCTTTCCTACTTCGATCATCCACCCATGATTGCCTATATGTTGAAGTTTTTCAGTCTCATCTTAGGTAAAAGCGCATTGTCACTGCATCTTGCCGATTTTATTATTACCTCATTTACACTTTATTTCTTCTATCTCTTTTTGCGTGAATTGCTCCAGGGAGAAGCCTTGCGCAAAGCTTTTTTGCTAATTGCTGCTACACCCATGATCACAGTGTTATGCATCAATAGCACTCCAGACGTGCCCTTGCTGTTTTTTTGGTCGTTGAGTCTATTACTCATGTATAGAGCAATTATACATAATAGATTACTTGATTGGATTTTAGCAGGGATAGCTGTTGGCTTGACCTTTGACAGTAAATACACTGGTCTACTTATGTTTGGTGGAATGTTTCTATTTTTGCTGCTATCGCATGAACATCGACGCAAATTGATTTCATGGCAATTCCTGCTTTTTATTGTTTTCTTTTTTTTGACGGTATCGCCGGTAGCAATTTGGAATATTGATAATCACTTCATTTCGTTCAAATATCAATCCACACAACGAGCATCCGGCATAGAAGCCTTTCATTTTCAGCCAAAATTATTTCTCGGGAGTTTCGGTTCTCAATTACTCTTGGTTTTGCCTGTGTTCTTTTTACTCATTTTCAAAGCCACCTACAATCTGTCTAAGCAATGGTTATCTCATTTCCGTTTGGACGAAAAACAACTTTTTGCAGCCTCATTTTCATTGCCAACTATTCTCTTTTTCACCGCCATTTCATTGTTTTATTGGGTAAAAATCAATTGGATGATGCCTGCTTTCCTTTCGGCAACAGTGATAACCGTGATCTATTTTAAATCATGGAAAGCTATTCGTTGGCAAATCGGCATATCACTTTTCATTCACTTATTGGCCATAGTTGAGATTGGGTTTATGCCTTTTCCTGTCCATTCGGACGACACATGGTGGGGATGGAAACAATTGGCAAACAAAGTGGAAAATATCCACCAAGACTATCCTGGATACTTCATCTTTTCCGACGATTCATATAAAACAGCAGCGGTTCTCAACTTCTACTTACCTCAACATGTTTATGCAGGGAATTTGATAGAACAAGATGCCTATCAGTTTGCTTTGAACGACACAGCATTGCACGCATTATCTAACTGCGATGGATTATATGTTACATCAGCACTCAACAAGCACAATCAATCGCTTAAAGGAGCTGAAAAAACCATGTTGCTGCATTATTTCAGAAGTGTTCAACCGCTTGACTCTATTCTATTGAAAGATCGTCAAGGAACGATACGTCGTCGTTTTGCTGTGTATGCTTGTCAAGGTTATAAGCCTCCTATTCACGATACACAACAGCCTGTTAAGCATTAATTCAAGCTCAATCGTGGTTGACAAAGGGCATAGGATTGATCTTAACTCGTCAAAACGCTAAGGAAGCGATAACAAAAACTTTTCAATAGCTTTTTGCACATTGGAGGCAGCTCCCTTGAAACTATTTGTCATGATGGAAAAAGCATATTCTTTGTTGTTGTGTTCCAAGTAACCAGAATAACAAAGTACTCGTTTGATGGAGCCACTTTTTGCATGTACTTTCCCTTCGAGTGGTGTGTTTGCTAAAAAATTACGGAGAGTTCCACTTTTGCCTGCAATGGGTAAAGAATTAAAAAGTTGATTTCCATAAGCATTCTCTTTGCGCATATAAATCAACAAATGAACAAAGAATTTAGGGGTAACCCCATCAAAAGGAGATAGCCCACTACCGTCCTCAATAAACAAAGATGTTGTGTCAGCTTGATGTGATGCCCAAAACTGTTTAACTACTTCCGTAGCCTCTTCCCGTGTAGCTACGGGATGGGAGATTAATGCTAAACGCTTGAAAATATGTTCAGCAAAAAGATTATTGCTTTCTGTATTGGTTTTATCAATTATGGCGTTCAAATCTGGCGAATAGTGAACATAGAACTGAGTTCTTATACGGTGTAATGTAGGAAGAGTGTCAGTAGGAATGCCACTGACAAGTATTTCTTGCTGATTTAATTGATCGGTAAAAAAGGATGCAAGAGCAAGTGGCGGATTTGGCAAATCGCCTTTGACAACAAAAGATGCTCTATTAGCCGGTAACGTGCCTGTTATAGTGCGCTGATAACTGAAAGGAGCGCCATGCAAATAACTACGATCAGCGTTGATTGAAGAAGCCGTCAAATAATTATGGAAAATGATAGGATGAAAACTGGGTGAAATAGCAATGATAGTTGGTGTTGAGCCAATACTATCCGTACGAAATGTCAATCTATACAGATTATCATCAAGCGAAAGCCCATAAACACCTGCAGCATAATAATTTCCCATATCTTCCCAAACCCAATTAGGCGGGATTACTTCCTTATCGAATGCAGAAACATCAGCTACGACACGACCATCCACAGCTTTAATGCCCATTTTCTTGACTGCCATAACCCACTTATCAATAAAATCAACATTATTAAAATCTTTAGAACCGATGGTAGGATCGCCACTGCCTACAATATAAATATTTCCGTGTAAAATTCCTCTTAGATCGATATGGCCATCAAATTCCAGCATCGTGGAAAAACGATAATCAGGGCCTAATAAGTTTAATGCAGTGGCCGTTGTGATTAATTTAAAATTAGAACCTGGTATCAAAGCCTTATCTGATCGATATTCAACAATGGTTTTGTTTGTTTGCACCTCTTTCACAAGAATGCCTATATTTGCACACGACAGCTCTGGTGTATTGAGAAAAACAGTCAAAGCACGAGACTTTCCACTGGTATCAATAGATGAAAATAGAAGAACAATACACATCAGGTATGTCCATATTCTTTGTTGTCTAAACGTGAAATCTATAAATATAATTTGCATCATGACAATTAATTAAATGACGTATCAGCATTTAATTCTCTTCATTCCGATTATGATTAAAGATTTTGTAAAGTAGAACAACCATCAATCGGATTAAAAAATCGCTCTAAAGTTATTGCTTCTTTTCGGAAAATTCGACTTCTATAAGACATAACAAATCAAAATTACACATTCTTCCATAGTGTGAATCAACCATCTATTTGTATATATTACTAATTTATAAATAATTACAACTTTATCTTATAATTGAAATTCAGGAAAATCCCTTTATGTTATTATAGGGTAATGATTGATTTATCAGAAAAATGAACTAAATTTGCAGCTTAACTAAATATACAGAAATAAACATACAATTTTTGTCTCTATGAAATAGACGTTTCGTTGCATCTGTTTGTTAAATAGATTGCTAATTGATATTATATAGATAGAAATAAGCGATACGAAATAAACCATCAATCAATTTAACAATAATTCATTTATTTTAACTCGTCAAAAGGGGGATCAACTTCGTAAAATCGCGTTTATTTGCAAACATAATACAGATTTTTTTGATAAAAGCCATGAAAAAAATTTTGTTTATCGTTTTTATTCTTGCAAGCACTTTCCTTCATGCAACGGTCTATTATGGGCGCAATGCAAAAGAATTAGTCTTTGTTACACTCAAGGATTCAATAGCGGCTATTGAAGTTTGTAGAATAAATAATATCAGGCAGCCAAGAACATACCTTGATACTTTATATTTTGACAATCAGGGTTTTAGAAAAGGAATTGCACGTTTAGTTTGGCAAAATGAAAAATTACTTTTTTTGCCCGACAATATTTTATTATCCACCATTGTTTCAGACACAGCATACGCTAACATTAGAAAGGACGGTTATCGTAAAGGATTTGCCTCCTTGTTAGCATTAAAATACGCATGGGTTGGTCAAGACAATTGGCGTCAAATGAATGAAAACCTCGATAAAACAACCGTCCCGATACCTACGTCTGCTTTAAATAAGCTGTATTACAGAAACATCCAACAGAAGGCAAGAATTTTTGAAAATGAAATTGTGCCACATTATGCAACCACGTTTGATCGGGTAATAATCACGGACAATACCCTCCTCTCAAATTATCGATATGTCGACTCATCAGAACCAAAAGTTATTCAGTTCATTTGGAATCAACTTTGCGATAATCAATTAGTATTTAAAAAATTCTCTCTATGGTATCTGATACCTTTTCCTGTCATCTATGTTGGGTTGGGATTGGTTAATCCTGTTTTTTTCTTTGTGGTGCCTCCTGCTGTAGCAACATGGGTTGCAATTACGCATTGGGTACCCCCAATTGTTTCTCATTTAGATATTCATAAAGCATACATCATTCGTTTTTATCATCAAGGGAAAGAAGTATTGAGAGTAAAAGTTAAAAACAACGCCATATACTACCAAAATCACTATTACGCATTATCACGTGATTTTAGATCGTCTTTGGGGAGCATTGATCAAACCATAATGAATCATTAAGATTTTGGTAATTAAATCATTTTATCAACTCAACCATTCTTCCATCTTATCATTTTTCCAGAAATTGAAAGAAGTTCAACTTTTGTGATGTATATTTGTTGAATAAATAACAATAGACATTTCACACATAAGATGGATTCATGCTCAACAACTTCTATGGCTTGAGCAAACTGAACTTTTCAACGTGTCGTCATCAATTTCAGAGACAACCTTGAATAAGCATCTTATAGAAACAAGCGTTTTCCGTTTAATGAACT
This sequence comes from Paludibacter sp., assembly GCA_027364655.1. Lineage (GTDB taxonomy): Bacteria > Bacteroidota > Bacteroidia > Bacteroidales > Paludibacteraceae > Microbacter. The sequence continues at coordinate 21,128 of DAHXOX010000057.1, forward strand.
GAGCATGTAAATTACCTACATCCCCAAGAGTATGAAAATTGCGATTTTGTACATTTCCAAACATGGTACCACCAAAAAAATTGCTAAACAAATTGCTGACGCTTTAGCAGAACATGAGTGTGAAGTTATAGATATCAAAAAATATAAACATCCTGATTTAGAAAAGTTTGATTATTTAATTCTTGGAAGTTCCATTTATGCCGGCAAAATTCAACAGCCCATGAACAATTTTTGCCATCAGTATCTTTCTCAACTGCAACCGAAAGTAATTGGCCTTTTTGTGTGTGGAATGCAACCAACGGAAGAACAACGGGAACAAGAATTGATTCGTGCTTTTCCACCTGAATTATTTGAGAAAACGACCACTAAAAGTTTTTTGGGAGGTGAGTTCTTATTTGAAAAAATGAGTATGTGGGAACGTTGGATTGTTAGACACATCTCGAAAGTTAGCAATTCGGTTTCAATGATCAATGACAATGCTGTAAAACAATTCATTGCCAAACTACAATCCCATTTGTTTATAGCAAGTTTAGATGACAAAACAAGCGCTTTAGATATGGATACATTGTCAGAAACAGAAGACGACGACTTGCCAGTTGAGGTTTTTTCGGGTGAAATGTGGGAATGTGGTATGGTAAAAAGCCTTTTGGAAGATGCCGGAATTGAAGCTTTTCTCAATAACGAAAATTTTGGAAATGTAGCTCCTTGGATTGCAGGAGCTGCTGTAAACGTGGTCGTAACCAAACATCATTTTCAAGCTGCAGCTGCTATTGTACAACAGTTTATCAAAAACAACGAAACGTAATATGCAAGAAAAAACAAAACCTACAATTGTTTTAGCAGGCGGAACCGGGTTTATAGGCAAACATACCGCTTCTTATTTTTCGCAAATTGGCTATCAAGTTATTGTTCTGACACGCGGGGAAAATCGTTATGAAAATGCTATTCGTTTTGTTCATTGGGATGCAAAAACACCTGACAATTGGTGGCATTTATTGGAACATACATCTGCCGTTTTTAATTTTACCGGCCACAGCATTCAATCTGTGCCTTCCGAAGCAAATCGTCGCAAAATCATAGAAAGTCGCATTCAATCAGTCAAAGCGCTAACAACTGCTATTTTACGATGTCAAAGCCCACCTCCTTTGTTTGTTCAAATGAGCGCTGTTGGTTATTATGGCAATACTTTGCATTTTTGCACGGAACGAGCACCAATGGGAAAAGGCTTTATGGCAGAAGTTTGTGCACAGTGGGAAAAGACTTTTTTAGAAGTCAAACTACCGGCGACACGTCAAATTGTTTTTCGTCTGGGCGTTGTGCTGGCAAAAGATGGTGGAGCATTACCTCCTTTAATCAATTTAACGAAGTTGTTTTTAGGAGCACCGATTGGATCTGGGAAACAAGGCATTAGCTGGATTCACATTGACGATTTGATGCAACTGTTCCGTTGCTCGCTTTACAAACACACGATGGATGGAATTTACAATATTACTGCCGCTCAACCTGTATCTAACAAAATGTTTATGAAATCCTTACGCCATATTTTGAATCGTCCATGGGTGCCCTCTGTTCCCTCGTTCATAGCTTCTAAAGTGGCGCTTTGGGGCATGAAAACAGATCCTGAAGTGTTATTAACAGGTTGTTATGCTGTTCCAAGACGTTTAGCAGAAGAAGGTTGTATGATGCAATTTAATGAATTGGAAGGAGCATTGAAGGATATAATCCTGCGTTAAACTTCTTTTTATGAGATTATTGATTGTCTATGTTTTAGCTTCTACTTATTGCATTCACTTCCTTTACTATTCTTCGATCTGATTAAAAGCATGTTTTTATTACGGAATACGTTGCACATGGAAGTTTTTTGTATTTTTGTGGCGGTTTCCGCAACAAGGAATTACTGATTTTTTCATTGTAACCTTTTGCTCAAAACACCTTAATCACTAAAACCCGCATTTTAACGAATCATTCAATGAACAAACAGGGCATCATCATTTACAACGCCAAAATTTTTACTGAAAAAAATACATTCCGCGGCTCTCTTCGTATTGAAGGAGATGTAATTGCTGAAATTTTTAAAGGAGAAGTTCCAGAAACTATTTTACAAAAAAATCAAGTCATAGATGCCTCTGATCTTTGGCTTTTACCCGGAGTAATTGACAGTCACGTTCATTTTCGAGATCCTGGATTGACGGAAAAAGCAGATATTGCAACAGAATCGAAAGCTGCATTGGCCGGAGGAGTAACATCATTTATTGACATGCCCAACACGATTCCACCGACAACAACCAATGTAGCATGGGAAACAAAACAAAACATTGCAGCTGAAAAATCGCTGATCAATTATGGGTTCTTTTTAGGAGCAACCCCAAACAATCTCAATGAACTTTTACAAGCCGATCCACAAAAAATTCCCGGAATTAAAATGTATCTTGGATCGACGACGGGAAATTTAGTTGTTGACAAAAATATCGTACAGCAGTTGATGACTTCATCTCAACATTTGTTAGTGGCACATGCCGAAGATGATGTTGTGATTCAACGTAATAGCACAATGTATCGTGAACAATTCGGAGAGGCTGTGCCATTCAGTTATCATCCAATGATTCGTTCCACAGAAGCATGTTACAAAACGACGGCATCCTTAGTAGAAATGGCAATGCGAAATCGCTCGCGACTACACATTGCCCATGTAAGCACAGTAAATGAATTAGCCCTTTTTGATGGATCGAAGCCACTATCCGAAAAACTAATTACGGCTGAAGCATGTATCCCTTATCTTTGGTTTGACCAACGTGATTACGATCAATTAGGTGCAAAAATTAAATCAAATCCTGCCATCAAAACAGAAAATGATAAAAAAGCATTGCTACAGGCTCTTACAACAAACAAAATAGATACAATTGCAACCGACCATGCGCCTCATCTTTTAAGTGAGAAAACAAGCTCTTATTTTCAAACTCCTTCCGGCATACCATCCATTCAATATTCACTCCCTCTTATGTTAGAGTTGGTGCGTCATGGGCAAGTAAGCATTGAAAAAGTGATTGAGAAAATGTGTTATGCACCGGCAACATTGTTCCGCATTCACCGTCGTGGTTATATCAGAAAAGGTTTTTTTGCTGACTTAATATTGGTTGATCCCAACAATACCTGGACTATCACTCCAGAAACTACACTTTCAAAATGTGGTTGGTCTCCTTACGAAGGAGTTTCGCTTCATGCAAAAGTTACTCATACCTTTGTCAACGGTGTACTTCTATTCGAAAATGATAAAGTTGTAGATAGCTCAAAAGGAAAAGCATTATCGTTTAATATTAAATAAATGACTCTACGTTCTTTTGAATCTCCCATCGGATGGATATCTGTTGAAGGTTTGGCCAATGAAATTGTATCCATCTCATTTGCTGAGCAAAAACCTGAAACTATTGGTGATGAAGATGAGGCTGTAAATGAAGGAATCGCTCAATTGAAAGATTATTTTGTCGGAGAACGGAGAACGTTTTCTTTACGTCTAAGACTTCAAGGCACTGCCTTTCAACAAAAAGTTTGGCGAGCATTACAAACAATTCCTTTTGGAGAAACACGATCTTATCAAACCGTAGCGCAACTTATTGACAGACCTAAAGCATGTCGAGCTGTGGGCAATGCCAACCATCACAATCCTTTCCCGATTGTTGTGCCTTGTCATCGTGTGATAGGAAGTTCAGGATTATTAAGCGGTTATAATGGTGGCACTGAACGCAAACAATGGTTATTAGCTCACGAAAACATCCAAGTGTAAGACACGATTATATACTTGATTAATTATCAGCATGTCGCGTTTTTGAAATTCCACTGTCTGAAAGTTCTTCTACTTGTCCTTTACCATACAAGGTAAGTCCTCCTATTCCCGAATTTTTGACATAAAAGGCTTGTGCTGCTCTGATTGAAGTACCGCCAACAGCGCTGTTTGTCAAATGAACCACTTGGCAAAAAAGTAGTTTCGCATCAAAATTACCAACACTTTGGTTTTTCATCATTGCTTCGTTACATTTTCCGGATAACACGGTTTCTCCCACGGCATGATTATCTAATGATAGAGAATCTGTCTGCAAATAGAGATTCAATCTTCCAACTGCATGATTGTTTACTGAAATTACCTTAGCTTCAATCTGTAAATCAGTTTTTCCGACAGCATGATTATTAAGGGTGAAGTAAGGCGTATGCAACGTGTCTTGCATTGTCAACCTCCCAACAGAATGATTGTTTAACACTAATAATGAATCTACGTACACGTCAATTTTCCCTTTCACTTTTGTCGAGAAATTGGTGTTTTTGGGGACAGAAATAGAAAGCGACGAACCATCAGAAACTACAGTGACGTACGATTGCAAGTTATCATCTATCTCAACGACAACTCGATTTTGTTTTGAAGGAATAATGACAACATTTAATGGCACGGCTACGTTTAATCGACTAAAAGATGACACTGGTCGTTCTTGTTTAATCACTTTTCCGGAACCCGAAATAGTGCGTCCATTAATATAATTACACGAAAATAACATCATGCCGAGTGACACAATTAGCAATAAACGAATCATTTGAGTTACAGCAATAAAAGGTTTCATAAGCATTTGTTTTAGATAAGTGAATGATTTAGGCTTTTCTATTAGACGTACAAACGATAGCAAATGGATGAATACTGCAACGGAAAATAATAAAATGAGAAAAATTATTCAAACGTATTATTTTGAATATACCGATTTACATCGAATTTTGATTTGCAGCCAGAATAACTCATATAACGAATTTTCCCGAAAATTGGACGTGAAAACCAGGCTCTATCATGCACACCGCCGATACTCCAGGCAATACCAGCATATCCATTGGGATCACGTCCATCAAGTGAGTATTTATCGTTCAAATAGATAGCATATTGCAAAGCAGTTTCAACGGAAAGCGTCCATTCAAGAATCTTTTTAGCCCAATACATACGCATATATCCGTGCATTTTCCCTTTGTGAATCAATTCGCGTTGTGCAGCATTCCAAAGTACATCGTGCGTTATTCCGGCATCTAATTCATCGAGTGTGTATAAATAAGTTCTCACATCCTGTCGATGCAGTTCTATGTCCTTTTTTGCCCATGCCGGAAATCCGTTAACTTGATCATAGAAAGCATTGTAAAAGCAAAAATTATCGGCCAATTCTTTTCTAACAATTAACTCTTCAAGAAAGGCTTCTCGATCTTCGTAAGCTGATTCATTTAGCACCTCTAATGCTATTCGTTGAGCTGAAATGTGGCCAAAATGGAGATAAGGAGACATTTGCGACTGTCCATCTATTTCAGGATGGTTATGTTGTGCAATGTAAACAGGCATTTTTGATTCTATAAATTGGTGCAGCATGGCTTTAGCAGCCTCTTCCCCGGGTTGAAGCCAAGTAATCGGCGAAATGCATTCCAACGAAGAAAGGAGTGCTTCGATTTCATCCCAATTGATCGGAAATGTTGCGATTGCATGTTTTGGCTCTTGTGAGCGAAGTTTTGGAAATTCAGTAAGAAATTCCGGCAACATCCGTTTAATTTTGGGACGCAAGGTGTAAGCGCCAAACTCGGCTTTTTGCGACACAAAATGACATGGCACAATATTGTGTGCATCTACTTCATAATGAGTAATGCCATCAATCTGATTAATGCTTTCAATCCATTGTCGTTTGTGCCGTAACGGATCAAAGTCAGACACAACAACCGTTACACCATGATCTTTGATAAACTGCTCAAAAACCTTCATAGGTTGATCATCTATCAAAAGCACAAAAGGAATATTTTTCTCTATAAGTGCTTTTTCAACCTGCTTCAAGCCTTTAATCAGAAAATCAAAGTGTCGTTGATTTGCGTTGGGATAATGAGGCACTAAAGTAAACACAACCCAAAGAGCAGTTTCTCTTTCATCGGCCTGTTGCTGCGCAAAAAGTAACGCCCAATTATCTTGCACGCGCTGTTCACGACTCATGCGATATACAATCAGTCCTTCATGTGGCTTGCTCGATTTATGTACGATAATACGCCTGGAATCAACAATCATGTTTATAAATTAATGATTTACAAGTATTTTGGCTCTTTTGAAGTACAAATATAAGAAATTACGATACTCATTTGCCGTTTTCGACATTAAATAGTAACATTGCAAAAATAAAAAGTTATAACAATGGGGTTTTTCGACATAAAAGACTGGCAAAAACAGTCGCATCATCCTTCAAAAAAGGCTTTTGAAATATTCAAGTATATTGGTCCCGGTCTTTTAGTAACTGTGGGATTTATCGATCCCGGCAATTGGGCAACAAACTTTGTCGGTGGAGCAGAATACGGGTACACTCTCTTGTGGGTGATTACTCTAAGCACATTCATGCTGATAGTGTTACAACATAATGTAGCGCATTTAGGCATTGTCACAGGCTTATGTCTTTCAGAAGCCGTCAATTATCATTTACCGCATAAACTATCCCGGCCTATCCTTATTTCTGCGGTTATGGCATCGATCTCCACCTCATTAGCCGAATTGTTGGGTGCAGCCATTGCGTTACAAATGCTGTTCGGGCTTCCGATTATAATTGGCGTTGTTTTGTCTGCCATGTTGGTCATCCTATTTATTTTCACCAATTCATATCGCAAAATCGAACGATGGATCATTGGGTTTGTTTCCATCATCGGCATTTCGTTTGTCTATGAATTATCATTGGTACATGTTGAATGGCTACAAGTTGCCACTGATTCTTTTGTCCCTCAAATACCAAAAGGTTCTTTATTAATGATTCTCAGTGTTTTAGGTGCCGTCGTGATGCCACACAATTTGTTTCTACACTCCGAGATCATTCAAAGCCGTCAATTAAACAAACGAAATGATGCTTCTATCCAAAAATTGCTGAAATATGAATTTTTCGATACGTTATTTTCAATGATTGCCGGCTGGGGAATTAATATTGCGATGTTTGTCATGGCGGCTGCCATCTTTTTCACTCATCATCAACCTATTGACCAATTACAACAAGCCCATCAACTACTTACGCCACTTTTAGGCAATAGTGCTTCTAACATCTTTGCTATTGCACTTTTATTTTCAGGGATAGCTTCTTCGGTAACTTCAGGCATGGCAGGCGGATCTATTTTTACAGGACTTTTTGCAGAACCATTTGATATTAAAGACAATCACTCCAAATTAGGCGTTTTGATCTCCATTGTAGGAGCAACTGTACTGCTGTTTTTTGTAACTAACCCGTTGAACGCGTTGATTTTGTCCCAAATGATTTTAAGTATTCAACTTCCTATCACCATTCTTGCTCAAGTTTATCTCACTTCGTCGCCAAAAGTAATGGGCAAATATGCCAATAAAAAAAGAACGATAATCCTGATCGGGATCATCGCTATTATCGTCATTGCCCTCAATATTGGGCTATTAATCACTTCATTTTAATACGGAAGCCGAAAAAAAATCATTAAACTTGCTTTTGCGGATATTTTCTGAAATAACTTTGCAATTTCAGCTTTAGAACACCAATAAATGCTTCTCCAAAAATACCTCCATTCATTTTTGAAACACCCAAAACACGATTTGCAAATACAATAGGTACTTCTTTTATTTGAAAGCCACACTTGAACGCAGTAAATTTCATTTCAATCTGAAAAGCATATCCCTTGAAATGAATCTTATCCAATTCAATAGTTTCCAAGACCTGACGGCGATAGCATTTAAATCCTGCAGTAGTATCAAAAATACGCATTCCGGTAACAATACGAACGTAGCTTGATGCAAAATAGGACATGATGACGCGAGCTATCGGCCAATTAATCACATTGATCACATGATTTACATAGCGCGAACCTATAGCCATGTCAGCACCTTCGTTAGCACACGCATCATACAAGCGAAGTAAATCGTTCGGGTTGTGCGAAAAGTCAGCGTCCATTTCAAACACGAAATCATATTTGTGTTCAATAGCCCACCGAAAACCGGCAATATAAGCTGTGCCAAGTCCCTGTTTTCCTTGTCGTTCAACTATAAATAATGATTGAGGAAAGACCTTTTGCAACGTTTTTACAATATTGGCTGTCCCATCAGGAGAACCATCATCAATAATCAATATATGAAAAGGTTTAGACAAAGCAAAAACCGCACGAATAATGGCTTCTACGTTCTCTTTCTCATTGTAAGTAGGGATAATAACAATGCTATCAGTCACAATAATGAATTTTGAAGTGAAGAAATAGGATATTAAGTTTGCGAAGATAAGAACAAATTGCCGAATTTTGCATATCTATTCGCAATTTGTAAGACTTTCAATGATCGTTTGACTAAAGAGGTTGTAAAAAATTTATTCTACCTTTGATGCTCAGAAAGCACATAAAAATTTTGATTACGTACTGTTTTTTTGCATCACCAGACCTTGAAAAATCAAACGATTCTAATACATTGATAATAAAATATTTATCACTTATACATTCTAAAGCGTCATACGTCTCAGCTTTTGAAATATAATCCATTTTACTTATAATAAGTAAAACTTGAGGGTTTTATAACTATTTGTCTGATAATACAATATTTATTTTAGCTCATAACAAACTGTTGATTTTCAATCGGCACAATATTCTGAGATCATCGCATGAATAAAATTTTACTCAAACACAACAACAACAACACACGTGCCGCATTCGTGGATACAATGCTTCGTTTTGGAAAGAAGATTTAATCAAAGCGAATGAAAATAACATAAACAAGAATGTTCGCCTGCTAAAAATTGCATAAGAAAACCACCCTATTATTTGCAAAGAAGGAATTTCAAAGTATCTTCGCTAAGAAATTCCAAGTTTTCTCGTTGTTATATTAAAAGATAGTTCTATGTCAACATATCCATATCCATTGCTTAACTCCATCAATTCACCTGACGATCTTAAAAAACATACTTTAGAAGAAATGCCCGCTGTTTGCGAAGAGCTTCGTTGCTTTATCATCGATGCTTTATCCAAAAATCCGGGACATTTTGCCGCAAGTCTTGGCGTCGTAGAACTTACTGTGGCGCTGCATTATGTGTTTCAAACGCCTTATGATCGCATTGTCTGGGATGTAGGCCATCAAGCATATAGCCATAAGATTTTGACTGGTCGTCGCGATGTATTCCATACCAATCGCCAGTTTCAAGGAATTAGTGGATTCCCGAAAAGGAGCGAAAGCCCTTATGACACATTTGGCGTAGGACACGCTTCCACTTCTATTTCAGCAGGATTGGGCATGTCGGTCGCCTCATCGTTGAAACATGAACTCAACCGACACGTGGTAGCTATCATCGGCGATGGCTCGCTTACCGGCGGACTTGCTTTCGAAGGGCTGAACAACGCTTCCATCAATCCGAATAATTTGTTGATCATTCTCAATGACAATCAAATTGCAATTGATCCTGTAAAAGGCGGTATCAGTCAATATCTTGTAAACATCACCACATCGCGTACTTATAATAAGATTAGGTTCAAGACTGCTGCTTTTTTAGAGAAAAAGAACATTCTCAACACCAAGAAAAAACATAAAATTACCAGTATCGGAAACCAAATAAAACTTCTTTTTGCACGCCAAAATAACATTTTTGAAGGCATGCATATTCGTTATTTTGGGCCTGTGGATGGTCACGACGTGATCAATCTGATTCGTATTCTGAATGAGATAAAAGATTTCAAAGGTCCCAAAGTACTGCATATCGTTACCAAAAAAGGAAAAGGCTATAAACCGGCTGAAGAATCAGCTACTGAATGGCATGCACCGGGAAAATTCAACAAAGAAACAGGAGAGCGTGTTCATCATAACGGAGACAAAGAACCTCCGCTCTTTCAAGATGTTTTTGGAAAAACGGTACTTGAGTTAGCTGAACTCAATGAACACATAGTTGCAGTTACTCCTGCCATGATCAGTGGTTCATCATTACATTTCATGCAGGAAAAAATGCCGGAACGCGTCTTCGATGTTGGCATTGCTGAAGGTCATGCCGTAACTTTTTCCGCCGGACTGGCAACAGAAGGCATGCAACCTTTCTGCAATATCTATTCCACTTTTATGCAACGAGGTTATGACAACGTAATTCACGATGTGGCATTGCAAAACCTGCCGGTAGTGTTATGTCTCGATCGTGCAGGGTTGGTTGGAAGCGATGGAGCAACACATCATGGCATGTTCGATTTAGCCTATTTTCGTTGTATTCCAAATCTAACCATTTCGTCACCGCTCAACGAAATTGAACTCCGTAATTTAATGTACACAGCACAACTGCCTGAAAAAGGTGCATTTGTCATTCGATATCCACGAGGGAATGGCGTGCTGACCGATTGGCAAAAACCATTTGAAGAAATTTCAATCGGGAAAGGAAAATGGCTAAAACAAGGAGAAGAAATCGTAATTCTTTCACTTGGCCCTATTGGCAACACCGTAATTGCCGCTATCGCCGAAGTAGAAAAACAAGTTCATGCTTCTATTGCTCATGTCGATATGCGTTTTCTTAAACCACTTGATGAAGATATTTTGCATCATGTTGGGAAACAATTCGCCACCATCGTTACTGTTGAAGATGGAGTTTTGGCAGGCGGCTTTGGAAGTGCCGTTACTGAATTTATGGCTGACCACGGCTACTGCCCAACAATAAAACGTATCGGAATGCCTGACCAATTTATTGAACACGGGCAACCCGCAGAACTATACCATTCTATTCAAATGGATTGTGAAGGCATCACACAAACCTTGCTAAGCATATTGCATAAATGATTGGAACGCTAGTCAACGCCTCGACGGTTATAGTCGGCGGTATTATCGGATTATTGTTGAAACAACATATTTCCAATCGGGTGTCCACAGTTTTCTTCCAAGCTATTGGACTTTTCACCATCGTATTGGGCTTAAAAATGGCACTGCAAAGCGAACATGTGATAGTGCTCATCCTTTCGCTCATTGTAGGCGCTTTTGTAGGCGAATCAATTCATTTAGATCAACAAGTGGAGCGATTCGGCACGTACGTAAAAAAACATTTCAAGGCTCGCAACGAGAAATTCACGGAAGGATTAGTCACCTCTTTTTTGTTATTTTGCACTGGCTCCATGACCATTATCGGTTCGATTCAAGAAGGATTGGGACAAGGACATGAACTTCTCTTCACTAAAGCCATCATGGATGGGTTTTCAGCCATTCTTTTAGCAGCAGGATTTGGCATCAGCGTTCCGTTAGTTGCCATTCCGCTTCTCATTTTTCAAGGAAGCATCACCTTATTAGCCTATTTTTTTGGTGCTCATTTTTCGATACCCATCATCACTGAGCTTACAGCAACCGGTGGCGTTTTGTTAATCGGGCTTGCGATCAACATTTTGGATATCAAAAAATTGAAAGTCACGAATATGCTGCCTTCTTTGATTTTCGTTTGTATCTTTATGTGGATAGAAATACACGTTCCTTTTTAACAAGAAAATAGTGTAGCAACAAAACCTGCTCATACGGAACATGTTAATACAAAACAAACTCAACTGTGTAATTTTTTTAATGCCAATTCTTGCAAATACAGAAAATTGCAGTATCTTTGCAGAGCAATTGAGAGCAATTGTAAGACAAACATTGGTGTGGTAGTTCAGCTGGTTAGAATACCTGCCTGTCACGCAGGGGGTCGCGGGTTCGAGTCCCGTCCATACCGCAAAAAGCAAGTTAAACGACTTGCTTTTTTTGTTTTTATCAGGTTATAAAACTGAAAAACAATACTTTCAGTTTTATAAGCGAAGCTGATAATTTCTTTTTCAAATTCCATCTTCTTATCTTCGGTCGCTTTACAAAAGAAAATCTCCAACTACTATCCAATTCTGCCAAAAAAAACATATATTTGCTACTCATTAAAAGGATACAACATGAACAATCGTGTAAAAATATCGATTCAGGGCCTCATCAGTAGCAAAACCACTATCAGAACTTTTGCGTTACTTTTGGGTGAAGAAGCAGGGACGCGACGTGTCACCATTATCATCGGCCCGATGGAAGCAGAATCGATCGCCCTGCAGCTTCAGGGCATAAAACCTCCGCGTCCGCTCACACACGACTTGTTAATTAACACCCTATCTGCGTTTAACATTCAGTTGCTCGAAGTCAACATCCATCGTTTCGAAAACGGGATATTTTATTCAGAACTTCTTTTGTTAGGCAACGAAAAAACAGTAACCGTTGATGCCCGAACCTCTGATGCCATTGCATTAGCCGTCAGAGTAGGATGCCCTGTTTTTATGGATCAGACTATGTTCAATGAATTTGCCATTGAAATGGAAGAAACCTCTTCAGAAACCAAAGAGGAAGAACAACATGAAACCGAAGAAGAAACGACACTGGAAGAGTTGCAGGAACAATTGAAACAAGCTATTGCCAACGAACAATACGAAGAAGCAGCCCGTTTGCGTGACACAATTAACAGCCGGACAAACCCGTAGCCATTCTCCTTTCCAGAGATACTCCAACGAAGGTTTTCAAGGACAATTTATACCGATCATAGCTAACACATGCCGTTTCAAGCGCTCATTTCATGAATGATTTTCATGGTAAATGCGATGGGGCTTTTTTTGCGATATGTCCACCTTGATCAAAATAGTTTTTCTATCTTTGTCCATGAATTTAAGAAGATTGCTATATGCTGTTATTCATGTGATAAAACCACAATCAATACGGATTTTTTGGCAAATGAAGGAAGTTATGTCTCACTCATATAAAAAAACGAGTAAGTTCGCGGGAAACGAATCTCAAAGATTCGGGATGATTTCCATCCGATTTTAAACATAAGAAATAATTTTCGGATGAAAATATCTTGGAAAATAGTATTCATTGCAATCGCCTGTTTAGCAGTCGTTTCATACATCATCGTTGCAACGTTTACATTTTCGGGAAAATCGGCTACCGAAGTGTGTCGTGGAGTACAGATATCGGTGATGGACAGTGCAACAGCCAATTTTGTTACTTCGGACGATATAAATCGTATGTTGAAAAACCATGCCATTTCGATGTTAGGTGTCACTATGAATCAGATTCATTTATCGAACATCGATAAGCTAATTGCAAAGAATCCTTATGTTGACAACGTGGAGTGCTACAAAACACTCGACGGCAATGTGAAAATAAATGTATGGCAACGACAACCCATCGCCGAAGTAATGGGATCGACCAATTATTACATCGATAATCAATTGAATAAATTACCTGTTTTAATAGGACATTCAGCCTTTGTTCCGATTATTTCGGGAGACGTCAGTGACACTTTTTTGAGTCGGGATCTATTCCCTTTTGTTCAATACATTCATCAACATGAATTTTGGAGTGCTCAAATAGAACAGATTTATCTTCAGTCTGATTCGCTCATCGAATTAGTGCCTCGCTTGGGTAATTGTGTTATTAATTTAGGAACGATTGATCGATATGAACAAAAGATGAATAAGTTGATGGAACTATATCAATATGCTTTGACACATGTAGGATGGGATCGTTATTCCTACATCGACCTGCAATATAAAGACCGCGTCATTTGTACCAAGAGAAGCCCTATTGACAACTCTTCAGGCCAACAAAATCATTCAACAAACGATCAACAATAAACCAACCACTCGTAATGGAATCAACAAACACCTATATAGCTCTCACAATCGGAAGTGCCCATACAACAGCGATTGCTGCTCAAATGAATGAAGAAGGACAACTACGTATCTTAGCATCGGAGACGCGACCTTCGGAAGGCATCCGTCATGGCGAAATCATCAATCCGAGTGCTACGGGCTTTGTTGTGAAGAACACACTCGAACTGTTGGAAAACCGGATTAAAGAGAAAATTGCCAAGGTTTATGTCGGAATCAATGGGCGCTCACTGAAAACATTCAATACATCCATAGTGCGTGACTTTGCCGATAGAATACGCATCACTCCTGACATATTGCAAGAAATGATGCAAGAAATTAGTCAGGCACAATTAGATGAAGGCATAATTTTCGAAATCTTTCAACAAGAAGTTCTGGTGGATAACGAACCTGAAATGGCTCCCATAGGATGTAATTGCCTGCAATTATCAACAGGATTTCGTGTAGTGGTTGGGAAATTCGAATTGAAAGAAAATATCGAAAGATGCTTTGACCGCACTGGATATGCGATCATCAACACGCCTTTGCAACTTGTCACTACTGCCCAATCGTTACTCTCTCCATTTGAACGCGAACAGGGATGCGCTTTAGTCGATTTTGGAGCCAGCTGCACATCCATTGCTGTCTATCATCATAACTTTATGCGATACTTGTGGGTGTTGCCGTTGGGAGGAAACAACATTACGCGCGATATTATGTCCTTAGGCGTTTCTGCAGAAATTGCCGAAGAATTAAAAATACGCTATGGGAATGCACTGCCAAACACGGTGAACGCAAATCAACGGGTTAGCGTTCGATCTGAAGTTGATGAGAGCGCTGCAATAAAGATTCCGCTTCAAACCATTGCTTTGGTTGTCGAAGCACGCATCACCGAAATAATAGATGCCATTTGGAAAGCTATTCAGCGTTCAGGTGTTGCCGACGATTTAGGCGCCGGACTTATTCTTGCCGGCAATGCTTCAAAGTTGCGCAATTTGGATCGACTATTACAAACAAAAACAAATTTGCCCGTGCGCATAGGTTCACACAGTCGCTTTCTGGAAGATGGCACCAACACACAGTATCACGATATTTCTTTTGCGCCATCAATAGGGTTATTGCTCACAGCGGACAAAGATTGTCTCCTTAAAATCCCCGCACAACCGGATGCTAATGAAAAAGTACCTAAAATAAAACGAAGCAATACATTGGATAAAATACGAACTAAATTGACCAATAATATTGTAGGACTCTTCAAATATGAGGAATCCGAAGAATAGCCCAATAAAAACAAGCAATAAAACGATATATAATTAATAGTTAAACCCTTATTTGCCAACGCTCTCACAAAGCCTAAAAAACATGGGGGTTCCACCAGAGATCATCATGATTCAATTATTTACAAACTTATTTTCGATTAAAATACTATGGAACAGAACAATGAATTAATCGACTTCGTTCTTCCAATGGAAAGTACTTCCATTATTAAGGTGATTGGCGTGGGCGGAGGCGGAGGCAATGCCGTAAATCACATGTTTCATCGAGGCATAACCGATGTAACCTTTATTGTATGCAACACCGACAACCAGGCGTTGCAAAAATCACCCGTCCCTATTAAAATTCAATTAGGCGCTGAGGTGACTGAAGGGTTAGGTGCTGGCGGACGACCGGAACGTGCACGCGAAGCAGCTATGGAGTCGTTGGAAGAAATAGAGAAGGTGCTCAAAACCAATACAAAAATGGTTTTCATTACTGCCGGAATGGGTGGTGGAACAGGAACAGGCGCTGCACCTGTTGTGGCGAAAGTAGCAAAAGAAATGGGCATTCTCACGGTAGGTATTGTCACCATACCATTTGCTTTCGAAGGGAAAAAGAAAATTGCACAAGCGCTTGATGGTGTCGACGAAATGGCTAAGTATGTTGATGCGCTGTTAGTGATCAATAACGAAAAGCTAAGTCTCATTTATCCCGATCTTGAACTTCCTAACGCATTTGCCCGAGCAGACGATGTTTTGACCAATGCTGCAAAAGGGATTGCCGAGATAATTACGGTACCAGGTTATATCAACGTTGACTTTGCCGATGTCTTTACCATAATGAAAGAAGGTGGTGTCGCCATTATGAATACTGGCTATGCCGAAGGAGAAAATCGTGTTACGAAAGCAATTGAAGATGCTTTGCATTCTCCTTTGCTTAACAACAGCGATATTCGTGGCGCTAAAAAGATATTACTCAATGTCTATTGCTCTACCACCAACTCCGTAAAAATGGAAGAAGTGTCTGAGATTAATCGATTTATGGAAACCACAGGCTCTGATATCGAAGTCATTTGGGGTGCCAGCTTTGAAGACGGATTGGAAGATAAAGTGAAAATCACCATCATTGCCACCGGATTTGGCATTGATCAAATTCCTGTGATGATTGGCGATAAAAACATTGACGAACTTCAATTTGCAAAAAAACGCTTTGAAGCGCCTAAAGTAATAACTCCGGTGCCCGAAATAACGATTAAACAACCTAATCCGGTTCCAACAAAGCAATCGTCTCCCGCACAAAAACAACCATCTCATAATCAGATGGATAAATTTTATGGAAATAATCTTTCACCCAAAAGAGGCTCTCAATTGAGTTTTCAACTTGAAGATATGGATGACGACGAAGCTCTCTCAAATATTGAAAACATTCCGGCCTACAAGCGCAAACAACAGTAAAAAAAATAAATTAATTATCTAAGATATTCTTTATCCGGAACCATTTTAAAATAATACTAAAATTCATACAATCATGGGACTATTTGAAACTGTTAGCGAAGATATTAAAGCAGCCATGATGGCAAAGCAAAAGGTGCGTTTAGAAGCCTTAAGAGGCATTAAGAAAGAGTTTCTGGAAGCAAAAACAGCCAAAGGTTCGGATGGAGAACTACATGACGATGTTGCCATGAAGATATTGCAAAAAATGGTAAAACAACGGAAAGACAGCGCAACTATTTACACAGAACAAAACAGACCCGAATTAGCTGAAAATGAACTTGCAGAAGCTGCTATCATCGAAACATACCTTCCGCAAGCTTTGAGTGAAGAAGAACTCGAACAAGCAATTCGTTCCATCATCGCCGAAGTTAACGCTACTGGACCTAAAGATATGGGCAAGGTAATGGGCATTGCAGGAAAACAACTTTCAGGGAAAGCAGAAGGAAAGCTGATTGCAGAAAAAGTGAAAACTCTTCTCAATTCATTGTAAAAAAGTCAGTTATACACTTAAACAATCTCTTTCAAAGAACAATTATTCTTTATTACAATATTTTCCATTGGAAATTATTGTAATAAAGAAATAACTTCTTACCTTTGCGTCAGATTTGATGCTTTAGACCGATTACATGAGAGATCAGAATATTCCAATTACAACACTAACATCTTTTCGGGTGAATTGCATTTGTACACTGAGAAATATTTATAAAGCCGTCAATCAATGCGAAAAGGAGTTTGCCACCAAGTTTGGATTGACGTTGAATGAAGCCATGTTATTATGTTCACTGGAGACAAAAAGCCTTTGCGCATCTGACTTGGCAGAAGCAACAGATATGCAATGTTCACAAACTTCCAAAATCTTGAAATCATTGGAAGATAAGAATTTGATAGAAAGAACCTTAGGAAAGACAGATAAAAGAAACATGTTTTTTATCTTGTCTGAAAAAGGGGAAACAATGCTTGCATCGATAAATTCATTTCAACAAGAAATTCCTGATATTTTGAAGCCAATGTTACAATAATTATTTAGAAACATTCATCAACAACGTCACTAAATCATTGAACACGATGAAAAAATGGATTAACTCGTTTTGGAAGAAAAACTACCTAAACATTCTTGGTATTATTCTTGGAGCCATCGGAGGCTTGCTTTATTGGCATTTTGTAGGCTGCACGTCAGGCCATTGCCCCATCACGGGTTCTCCTGTTTACAGCACTTTGTACGGAGGCTTATTAGGTTGGCTGCTTTTCAGCATGTTCAAACCGAAATCCAAGAATAAAAAAGAGAACCCATAAGTAATCATCGATATGAACCGCACAAAAAAATGGGCTGTTTTAAGCCTGATAATGTCATTGTTGATCTTTGCATGCAACACGAAAAAAGAATCAAAAAGTAGTACTAATCAAGTAAATAAAATGGGAACAATTGAACTAACAAAAGCCGAATTTTTGGCAAAAGTGATGAATTATGAAAAGAACCCACAAGAATGGGTCTTTGAAGGTGACAAACCTTGTGTTATCGATTTCTATGCTAACTGGTGCGGTCCTTGCAAAATGCTCTCTCCTATCATGGAAGAGTTGGCGGTATCGCCCGAATATGCCGGAAAAGTTGATTTTTACAAAGTGAACACCGAAGACGAACCAGAATTAGCAGCCGTGTTTGGCATTCAAAGCATTCCTTCGATTTTGTTTTGCCCCATGCACGAAAAGCCACAAATGGCACAAGGAGCATTGCCAAAAGAGACATTAAAACAAGCCATTAACGAGATATTGCTTCAGACGGCTCCCGCAAAACAATAAAATGGAACATTACCGCGAAGTTATATCTATGGAAAATAGCTGAGCAATGTTTCTCCGTAACGGATAGACTTCACTAACCGGATTAGTTTCTTATTGCAAGAAAAATTCCCTATTTTTGTACATCAAAAAATAGGGAATTTTCTTTTTATAACATCGCTTGTTGACGCTTTTGAAACTGTATGAGGATTTGCATTGTAAACAGAAATCATCCACTCATATACCCAAGCAAATACTTTTACCCAATTAATAATTAAACCATTGATAAATGAGAGCAGATATTATTAAACACGCAATGCATTATGGACTTTACCTCGGACTCTATTTGTGTGCCAAGTTTTTCTTATCAATGACGCAAAATGCTTTTCTAGGTTTTTTAGCCTTCATTATGTGGACATCCATTCCTTTCCTAATTTATTGGGTTGTGAAAAAATACCGCGAAGAACAATTACAAGGATTCATCTCTTTTCGCAACGCATGGTCGCTCAGCTTTTGGATATTTTTCTATGGAGGATTGATTGTGGAAGTTGCTCAGTTTATTTATTACCAGTTTATTAATACGTCATTCCTTCCACAATCACTTCAACAATCGTTACAAATTATGGATAAAATGGGAATGTCGATGCCACAACAGAATTTAGATATGATGGAGAAAATCATGATTCATCCCAATTTGTATGTTTTGACTGATTTTACGATCTATACCTTGATTGGCGGTGCCATCGTTTCGCTTTTGATAGCAGCTATTGCAAAACATAACCCTAACCCATTTCAATAAAATTTTTCCTGTTGTAACATGGATATTTCCATCATCATACCACTCTATAACGAAGAAGAATCGCTTCCGGAATTATATACTTGGATCGATCGCGTGATGCATGAACATCAGTATGACTACGAAATTATTTTTATTAATGACGGAAGTACCGACCATTCGTGGGCTGTGATTGAACAATTGCATCAACAATCGCCACATGTAAAAGGAATCAAATTCCGACGCAATTATGGCAAATCGCCAGCACTGTTTTCAGGATTTGAGAAAGCAAAAGGCAACGTAGTCATTACGATGGATGCCGACTTGCAAGACAGCCCTGAAGAGATACCCGATTTATACGATATGATTGTGAACCAAGGATATGATTTGGTTTCAGGTTGGAAAAAGAAACGTCACGACAGCACCTTAAGTAAAAATTTGCCTTCAAAGATATACAATGCAACGGCTCGCAAAATTACCGGACTCAAGTTGCATGATATGAATTGTGGGTTGAAAGCATATCGTAACGAAGTGATAAAGAACATAGAAGTGTATGGCGAAATGCACCGTTACATTCCATATTTAGCAAAAGTTGCCGGCTTTACTAATATTGGCGAAAAAGTTGTTTCGCACCAAGCCCGCAGATTTGGCAAATCAAAATTTGGAATAAACCGTTTTGTCAATGGGTATTTGGATTTATTTTCCCTGTGGTTTTTAGCTCGCTTTGGGAAACGTCCCATGCACTTCTTTGGATTTTGGGGTAGCGTCATGTTTTTGCTTGGATTTATTGCCGTGCTTGCTGTTGGCTTTATGAAATGGCACGCCTTAATAACACACACTCATGCACCATTAATTACCTCAACGCCTTATTTTTATTTATCACTCACGATGATGATTGTAGGTACACAACTTTTTTTAGCCGGATTTGTCGGCGAATTGATTTCACGAAACTCGATTGAACGAAATCATTATAATATTGAAAAGGAGATATAATACGCTCAATCATTATACGCTTAAACACAAACAATGGACATTGCATTGAACATATTGCAATTTACGATACCAGCTCTCTTAGTGTTGTTGGCAACTTATTTCACACAAAAGCAACTTTTGAAAGGTGAATCACAACGTCGCCGCACCGAGTTACTGAGGGTTTATTCTTCTACAATCACTCCGATACGTTTGCAAGCTTACGAACGACTGACATTGTTTTTAGAACGGATCTCACCTGATCAGCTGGTAATGCGCCTACCGTGCAATCAACTCACAGCAAATCAACTCCAAAGCAATGTATTGGAAACCATCCGTCAAGAAAATGAACACAACTTGTCACAACAGCTTTACGTAGGAAACGATGTCTGGATTATGGTGCAACATGCAAAAGAAAGTATGGTACAGCTTGTCAACACGTGTGCTTCACAACTAAATCCCGAAGATTCAGGCATTCGCTTAGCCACATTACTGCTCGACACGTATCATGGAGTAGATGAAACACCAATTCATGTTGCCATTGATTTGCTTAAAAGAGAGATGAATGAACAATTTGGCTACAATCAATAACCATCAATTCTTGATTCCTGAAAATAAAAAGCAAGCAAATCTGCTAAAACAATAACAAAAACGATATAAACAAAACAAACAATAGTGATGAACTTTTTAGAATTAGCTTCCAAACGCACTTCGGTACGCCAATTTCAACAACGTCCTGTTGAACAAGAAAAAATGGACTATGTGTTCAAAGCCATGCAAGTTGCTCCATCAGCTGTTAATTTTCAGCCACTGAAATTTATCGTGGTAAGTGGAGAAAAAATCAGAGAACTACATACTTGTTATCCACGCAATTGGATTGAAACAGCTCCTTTGTGCGTTATTGCATGTGGTGATCACAATCGCTCGTGGAAACGCTCCAGTGATGAAAAAGATTATTGCGATGTAGATGTCGCCATTGCGGTTACTCACCTTGTTTTAGCTGCAACAGAACAAGGGTTAGGCACTTGCTGGATAAGCAATTTCGACGCACAGCAATGTAAATTAATTTTTTCGTTGCCTAAACATTTAGAGCCGATTGCTCTTATTCCCATCGGATATTCAGACGAAAAGGAAGTCGAACAAGAAGAAAGAATACGCAAGGCAGTGAGCGATTTGGTTGAATATCGCTAAATAATTACAATGAAGCGAACATTGATCTTACTTTCACTTGGAATCATTTTGACCCTTTTTCTCACAAATTGTTCCAATACACAAGGTTGTCATCAAAACATTTACGTGGTGATGACTGCAGGGCTTGATTCATTACACAACGACACCATTGTGTCGACAACAATGGACAGCGTTTGGGTGAAAGGAGTAGGCAATGATTCCATACTTTACAACAATACACAATCAGTATCTCAATTGAGTTTGCCATTGCAAGAAAACAAAAACATTTCTCAATTTGTCATTCGGAGTAATGCTATTTACGATACGCTTACATGTTATCATACAAATATTCAACAATTCATCTCACTTGAATGTGGTTGCGAGATTAACTTTCTGTTAGACTCGGTAAAAACGACCAGACATCGCATCAAATCGGTACAAATAGTGCAGAAAAATGTCAACAATCAATCTATTGAAAATATTCAAATCTTCTATTAGTGTATTGATAGCCCTGTTTCTGATACAGCCGTGTTTTGGTCAGACAAGAAAAGAGAAGAAAGACAAAAAGGTAAAGAAATCAGAAATTCCGCAACCTTTTTTGCGTGGCATTGCTGTGCAGGTTGATTTAGCCTCACCGATAGCCGGAAAATTGTTATCGCCTGACATTTTCTCATCCGAGGCTTCAGTGGATGTCAATCTGAGAAATACATGGTTTCCGGTATGGGAATTAGGATACGCATCTATTAATCATACGGATCAGGATGGCGCACAATTTACGACGTCAGGAGTATTCAATCGTATTGGGTTTAATATTAGCTTCTTAAAAAACAAGGATGACAAAAAACCGGTTACATCACTCTTTTATGCCGGTATTAGATTGGGTTACACATCCTTCAACTATAACATCAATAACCTGATTATAACCGATAATTATTGGAACACAACACAAACAATCTCGAGCAAAAATAATCATACCACGGCA
>DAHXOX010000128.1 GCA_027364655.1 Paludibacter sp.
TTTTCTAATGCTAATTTAGCATACGATAAATACCATGGTAACCTGCGTAAAGCGGGTTCCGGCAAATGCAAGCGATTTTCCATTGTGGTTTTTATTTAATAATTCTCATGATAGTAAGGCATTTGTACATTGTTGCTTCCCTTTATTTACATGTGCAAACCAGATTTCGGTCTCCGTAAGCGTTATCAACTCGTCCAACTTGCAGCCAGAATTTATTGTCGCGAACCCAATCGAGCGGGTAAGCTGCTTTTGCACGGGAATAACCGTGAGTCCATGTGTCAGACATTACCTCAAATTCGCAATGCGGTGAATTGAGTAACACGTTGTCAGTGCGATCTGCTGTCCCTTCTTCAATCTCTTTGATTTCATTATAGATAGTCAACATGGTTTCTACAAACCGATCGAGTTCGGCTAGCGATTCACTTTCAGTAGGTTCAACCATCAATGTTCCGTGCACTGGGAAAGAAAGAGTAGGAGCATGAAATCCGAAGTCCATCAGTCGTTTGGCAATATCTGTTTCGGTTATCCCCGATGTTGCTTTGAAATGACGACACTCAAGAATCATTTCGTGACCGACGCGTCCTGTTTCTCCGGCATAAACAATGCCATAAGTGTTTTTCAATTTTGCCGCTAAATAGTTTGCGTTGAGAATGGCTATTTTAGTGGCTTCCGTCAATCCGTCTGCTCCCATCATTCGAATGTAACCATAGGAAATGGTCAAAATGCTGGCACTTCCGTAAGGAGCTGCTGCTACGGCTGTGTATGTAACAGGATCATCAACTGCAGGATGTTGTGGCAGATAAGGAGCAAGGTGTTTGGCAGCACATACCGGTCCTACGCCGGGGCCTCCGCCGCCATGAGGAATGGCAAAGGTTTTGTGTAAATTCAAATGACAAATATCAGCTCCGATTGTTGCCGGCGACGTTAAGCCGACCTGCGCATTCATGTTGGCTCCGTCCATATAAACTTGGCCTCCATGTTTATGAATGGTAATGCAAATATCGCGAATGGCGCTTTCAAAAACTCCGTGCGTGGACGGATAGGTAATCATCAATGCGGCTAACCGATCGCTGTGTTGCTTGGCTTTAGCATGTAAATCGGCAACATCGACATTGCCGCGCTCATCACAAGCCACCACTACGACTTCAAAGCCGGCTTGTACAGCGCTGGCCGGATTGGTGCCGTGTGCCGAAGAAGGTATTAAAACGATATTGCGTTGCGTTTCTCCTTTCTTTTTGAAATAGTTGCGAATGGTGATTAATCCGGTGTATTCTCCTGCGGCACCCGAGTTAGGTTGGAAAGTGACAGCGGGAAATCCTGTTATTTCGGCTAAATAGTTTTTCAGTTCAGCAAACAATTCATGATATCCTTCGGCTTGATCAATTGGCACAAAAGGATGTAGCGAACCCCAGCCCGGATGATTTAAGGGAAGCATTTCGGAAGCGGCATTCAACTTCATGGTACATGAACCCAATGAAATCATAGAGTGTGTCAACGACATGTCACGTCGTTCTAACTTTTTGATATAGCGCATCATCTCAGTTTCTGAATGATAGTTGTTGAAAACGGGCTGTTGCAGAAAAGAGGATGTGCGTTGTAAATGTTTTGGCAGTAATGAGTCGGTGTTCTCGAAATAGGTGACGGATGTCAAATTACCGATCGTGATCGTAAATAGTTTGATGAGATGCGAAATTGCTTCATCATCCGTTGTTTCATCGATGCTGATGCCAATTTCTCCTGATGGGAAATAGCGAAGATTAATATGTTGCCTTAATGCATTTTCTTTGAGAGCTTTCACCGAAACAGAAGCAGGACAACTCACTTTAATGGTATCGAAATAATAGGTGTTAAGTACATTGAATCCTAATGTCTTCAATACTTTTGCTACTGTTACAGTGTGGTTATAAATGTTTTGTGCAATGACTTTCAATCCTTCCGGACCGTGATAAACAGCATAGAATCCTGCCATTGTGGCAAGTAATGCTTGTGCCGTGCAGATATTGGACGTAGCTTTTTCGCGCTTGATGTGTTGTTCGCGTGTTTGTAATGCCAATCGGTAGACTGGTCTGCCTTGCGTATCTTTTGATATACCGATGATTCGTCCCGGGATATCACGTTTGAACGTGTCGCGTGTTGCAAAGAAAGCTGCTGATGGCCCGCCATAGCTCATAGGTATCCCAAAACGCTGTGTGGATCCAAAGGCCACATCGGCGCCCCATTCACCAGGAGGAGTTAAGAGAGTCAATGCCAGTAAATCGGTTGCCACAGCGACACGACATTCGTGTGCATGCGCTTTTTCCACAAAAGAGGCATAATTGACAAGTTCTCCATTGGCATTCGGGTATTGCACAATGGCTCCGAACACTGGAGTAGAGAAATCGAACGTGGAAATATCGGTGATGAGCAATGTGATGCCTTGAGGTACGGAGCGCGTTTGAAGCACCGAAAGTGTTTGTGGCCAGCATTCTTTATCGACCAAAAGCGTGTTTATGCCTGTTTGTTCTTGTTCTTTGCTGCGTGTGTTGTGAAACATCGTCATGGCTTCGGCAGCTGCTGTGGCTTCGTCCAGCAACGAGGCATTGGTAAGAGGAAGAGCGGTTAACTCACTGACCATTGTTTGAAAATTGAGCAATGCTTCGAGTCGACCTTGAGAAATTTCGGCTTGATAGGGCGTGTACGATGTGTACCAAACCGGATTTTCAAATACATTGCGCCAAATCACAGCCGGCGTAATGGCATTGTAATACCCCATGCCAATGTATGTTGCAAAGAGTTTGTTTTTTTCTGCTAATGCATTAATATGTTTACTGTAAGCATATTCACTCATTGCAGGTGGCAATTGAAGAGGCTTTGCCAGCCTAATATCTGACGGTATGGTCTGATCAATCAACTTATTTAACGTGTCAACTCCAATAGCAGATAACATACGGGGCATCTCTTTTTCTGTAATGCCATTATGACGATCAACAAAATATTCTTTTTCCATCTTGATATGTTTTGAACGGTTAGCTTGTTGTAAATCAATAAATATTAGCTTGTTGCATTGATTAAGATGCAAAGTATTACGCTAAACAAAGGTAGAGTTCTTTTATTGAAAAATAAAACAAGAGAAATCTTTAACAAGAAGTGACAGTCCGAAGCGAAAAATAAGCTTTGCCTTCCATTTTGCAAGTCATTTGTGGGGTTAACCCTTCTTATTTTCTGAAATTTAGATAGAATCAATCATTTGGAGAATAATGAGACAATAACTCCAAATAAGCTTTAACAAAAAAAAGCAATAAGCGACGTATAGTGTACTCACCACTTTTGTTCAATCGAAACCAATTTATCGGGAATACGGAGCATGTTGGCCAGTTTATATCATTGATTACTTATGTTTTGTAGTAACTTTGTAGGTAAAAATCATTCAAAAGAGAAGCAATTTCTTTTGTTCTCACCGGATAGAGCGAACGAATTTGTGTAAAAAGTCATTTCTGCATCACGCAGAGTAAACAATGACATGGTAAAAAGGTAACTCTGCAAGCTGCATTGTGAACAATGACAAAGTAAAAAACCAACTCTGCAAGCTGCAGAACGCTGTTTTGACACAAAATCAGGCATTTCTATTCACGTAATAGAACTATTTAAAAGAAAACTATGAGGAATGTTGATTTCATTGTAACCAATTTTGAGTAAAACGAGGGTTATGCAGCTTGAAGAGTGCTCAAAATCGGTGTAAAAGTGAACTCTGCATCATGCAGAGTAACTATTTTGTTGTATCATTGTTCACAATGCAAACTGCTGAGTCAACATTTTGTTATGTAAATTATGAACACTGCATCATGCAGAGTTATGTTTTGACACATTTGTTTTGTATAGTTATTCGAATGATTGAATAATGCACATTTCGTTAAGCTGTATTATATCAGCATAAGGGACATTCGTAATATGGTAATGATTTTCTCGTCTCGTCGGCTTCCCAATTCAATGACGAAATAGAATATCAGAATATGATATCCGAAAAAACACTTTCTGCCGCACGATTGCACCGTGTGGCTTACCCGGCTTTTAATGAAATTTCGGATGGATACGAAAGTCATATTTGGTACATAAATAAATATCTGTAGTTTTGCATGCGTTTAGGGAGCAATTATTAAACGCTAAAAATCAATGTTCAGATAAACCGACTCCCAAGTGCGGAACGAATTCCATATAATCTTAAAAGACTAATTATTTTCGTATGAAAGATATTGATAATCAAAAAAGTAAAAACTTTATAACTGTATGGATACAAATCAATCGTTCATTCTCTCTTTGTCATCTGCATATACCTCTTCTTTTGCCAAACTTCTTTGATATTTCTTTCAGAGGTACTCATAAGCTCCTCAACTACTTTTTGACAGCAAGTCTTGCATTAATCATTGCACAA
>DAHXOX010000132.1 GCA_027364655.1 Paludibacter sp.
TCAAGGTTGATCGAACTTCAACAAGTTGGACGATTTGAGCCTTCCTCCCGCCAATTTTTCGAGTGAGGCGGGCGGAGTCTTGATTTTTTTTGTTTCCTTTTTTTTATCAAGTGGAACATCCCGACGTGGCGGGGAAAAAAAGGAAATCAGGGTTAGGGGCGGAAGCCCTTTGTTATGAACTTGCGAAAGTTGAGTATATAATAACACAACGCTGGCCGGGACAGATGTGTTCGATCGTACCAATAAAGTTTTTGGTATTGGCGTTGATTATGATTTTTAATCGCATTTCCCTGTGAGTGAATGGTGAATCGGGATGAATGAAGGGAGATAGTGAAGGAGGCTGCTTGTTTCAAGGGCATCTTTTTTTGTCTCTAAAACAATTATCTTTGCATTTTTATTGTTTAATTCTATGTTTATAAATTATGAGTATTTCTATACGCAAAGCCACCCCTGAAGATTTCCCTTTTATCTTATCAATGATCAAAGAGTTAGCTATTTTTGAAAAGGCTGAAGAAAAAGTAACCAATACGGTTGATCAGATGAAGGATGAACAAGCCTTGTTTCAATGCCTGATAGCAGAAACAAAAGAGCATGAACCGGTTGCTATTGCGCTTTATTTTTTTGCATACTACACTTGGGTTGGTAAATCACTCTACTTGGACGATTTGTATGTAAAAGAGCCTTTTCGTCAACAAGGCATTGCGACTCAATTACTGCGAGCAGTTTTCGATGTGGCACGAAACGAAAACTGTCACCGTGTTCGCTGGCAAGTGCTTAATTGGAATGAAAATGCGTTGGCGCTTTATCGTAAATGCGGTGCCACGATAGAAGAGCAATGGTCAAATTGTGATTTCGATGGAGATGGCATTGCAACCTTCTCACGCTGAGAAATACGCAATACTCACAAAATGCACACAATATCCTATTGAAGCTTACAAAAAAAGGAATTTTCATTACCTTACTTCCACAACTACGAAGAGGATTGAATTTAAAATCTTGTGTTGTTATTCAACCACATTAACGACATGTTGACCTTTGGCTCATATCAATTCATGTTATTTTTGCTTACAAAAAAAGAAACAAGTATATGGGAAATAAATAGTTACATTTAAATATGACATATTAATTTGACTATATAAAATTTATTTTATTTAACTATAGAACGACCATTCAATGATATAATCTATTTTATTTCCACAGCCTTTTGAATAAAAAAATACGTCCCTGATTATTTTCCCATTTCCTTT
The DNA here is from genome assembly GCA_027364655.1 of Paludibacter sp. Classification (GTDB taxonomy): domain Bacteria; phylum Bacteroidota; class Bacteroidia; order Bacteroidales; family Paludibacteraceae; genus Microbacter. The sequence continues at coordinate 1,248 of DAHXOX010000132.1, forward strand.
ATAATCTTCATGGTTTCTACACTTACGGTACAAACCCTTTTCAACAAATCAATAACCTCTGCTTTGTAATCGGCTAAACAATAAGTATTAAATTTCTCAGAAATAGTTGGGTCAGAGGGTTTCTTTTCTTTGTACTGATCGAGAACCCATTCGAGTGCGGAACGATTGCCAAGTTTATAAAGCCACGCTTCGGCAGGAATGCCTTTCAGTAAGGTGGCTTCATCCAATATAATTAAACCGGCTTCTTTGTCTGCTTTTAGTTTGGCTTTGGGCTTTTCTATCTCGTTGTCCGTGATTTCTTGCAAAGAGAAAAGTTCTACCGTTTCATAGCCTATATGCAAATTCATCAATGCTTTGCCCCATGCTTCCCATTTACTAAAATCATCATAAAAAGTGATGCGTGGAAAATCTCGTTTCAGATTCAGTTCATATTTAATGCGATAAGCAGGGTTGTGCAATACAGCATACACATAATGGAAGACTTCTTCTTTGGTAATATCCGTATTATGATAATGTTCTTGGAATTGCTGTAACCCCCAATCGGTAAGGTTATCTGAACGATGACCTAATTTATCGAAAAGGGAATAAGGGATACCAAAAGTTCCACCGTTCCCTTGCTTTAATAAACATAAATCTGAAAGATTGGGAGATGCAAGTGCCGATAAATGATATGATGAACTTATATTATAAACATTTATCGTAGGATTGAATTGATTTAAGTCATTCCCATACATTAAATAGTGATTATTGGTTAGCCTATCAGAATAATATTGATCAGAATAAAAATATTTTTTAATAAATGCTCTAAATGATATTGCAATAATCTTGGATTTATCAAATTCTATTCTCAAACCTTTAGAATATCTTCTTTTTAATGTCTCACTCCATTTAATTCTTGCGTCAAAAGTATCGGCCTTTTCATTAAATATTGAAGTAAAATACTTGATTTTTTGAATTAAAGAGTTAGCATCAAAATCATAAACCCATTCATCTCTATTTGTAACCACTCCATTTGAAGTTAAACTAAATAATTGATTTATTTCCATCATTTCTTCCCAATCATTATCTTCGCTCAAATGTAACCAGTTGTTGTTTTTGTCGGGTTGTATGTTTGTAAAGTTGATGTCAACAAACTTGGTTTGTGCAAGGAATTGAAGTTTCTCGGCAGCCGTTTCAAATTCCGGTCTTCGGGAATAGCTAATCACACAACCTTGTGAAGAAAAATATTCTTTGCTTTTGTATTTTATCACCGGCTCTTCCACTGCATTCCATTCCCTACGTAATTGTTTCAACTCTTTTCGCGAATGCGCTTCTATGGTATTGTTCATCCGAACCATAAACGCAATGGCAACGCCGGTTTGAATGCCAAACACATTATGCTTCGTACCCGATAGTTTCGGATTGGTTCGCACATCGCCTCCTAAATCAATGATATAAATTCGGTTGAACTCGCTTGCCATTACTTTGCGAAATCCATCAAACGTTCGACTCTCAATGAAAGACCGATTGGTGACGAAAGCAACGATGCCATTATCATCAAGCCGATCAATTGCCCATCGATAGAAACGGGCATACATGTCGTACACCTTTGTTTTTTTTGCGGTACTATATTTGATAAATGAATCTTTGATGCGCTTATCAATAATGGGATAGGTTCTGTTTTTGTTGTTTTCGTTTTCATTCATCTGATTGGCATTATACGGGGGGTTACCAATCACGACTGAAATCTTTTTACTGTTTTGTATTTTGATGCGTTGCGCATTTTCGGTGCTCACATCAAATATGTTTTCCTGCTTCCCTGCATAGCTGAACCCCAGATTATCCAGTGTATCCATAAAACAAAGGCTCTCAAATTCTTTGTATTCACCAATTTTTTGTTTGTAGGTAAATTCGATATTGAGGTTAGCTATGTAATAAGGCAGAATGGCTATTTCGTTGGCATGAAGCTCGTGTTCATATTTATACGCTAATTTGTCTTTGCGAATGTAATCAATTATGTCGCAAATAAAGGTGCCGGTACCAGTGGCAGGGTCAAGTATTTCAACTCCTTTGTCCTCAATGCCTTTCCCAAAAAAATAGTGAAGCAAATGATCGGTCGTTTCAATCATAAACTGAACTATTTCGTTCGGAGTATAAACGACACCCAGACGATCGGCAGCTTTCGGGTTGTAGCCTTTATAAAATACTTCATAAATCACTTTCAAAAACTTTTGTTTCTCGTGGTGATCTGCAATTTGAGCCGCTGCTGCATGAATAGCTTGATAATAATGCTGTATGGAGCCCAAAGCAGTACGGCGTATTTTGCCACGAAAGAACGCGAGGATCACTTGCTCGAGTGCGCTGGCAATGTTGTTTTCGCGGTGAAACTGAGTCTCGTCAAAAATGGTGTTGAAAATATCTTCGGTCAGGATATGCTGAATCATCATTTCCCGAATGTCCTCAATCGATATTTCAGGATTGATACTCCCTTTGCAAAGTTCCCAATAGTTGGCTTCGGCTTCTATGAATTTGGTGTTCGTTTTTTCTTCGGATACAATAATTCCACGAATGGTATCCGTTACTTTCGGAATGTCTTGTTTAAATAATTCAATGGCTTTATGAAAATTAGCTACTTCGGGACGTTCGTAATTGATAAATTCTTTAATAATAAGGTCGAGCGCTTCTGCATCGCTCATAGTAACACGCATTGCCTCATTGCCTTGTTGTATCAGTACAGCAGTGATGCTATCCTCGAAAAGGATATTTTCCTTGGGGTAACCTTTTGCAAATTTCTTGTCAATTTCTTCGTCAATGTTATCTGCCTCGTCTTTACTTTCCCAATACCCCCAATCCTGACGCAATGGATCTTTTAATGTTCCGTCCGGTGTTACCGTCTTACCTTTCAATCCTTTTATGGATATTTCGGCGATGAGCATCAACCCCTTTTGCTTGGCATACTCGTTAAGCAATTGATGAAAAGCGGTTCGGATAGCTGTTTCCTTTTTAGTACCTCCAAAATGAATGATCTTTTCGACTTCAGATTGGTATTGGTTTATAGTTTCAATGCTCATTTACTGAATATTATAAAATTTACGTTGAGGTTGAATATCTGGATGCAATATACAAAAATCGGTACAATAAACTCTGCATTTGACGTCTTGTTTTGATTTTGAAAAAGTTCATACAAAACGAGCATTCAATTAAGGTTAACCCAAAGACGATAATGATTTTGTAAGTTCCATACGATTTTTGAAAACAAATGATTCACGTACGAAACGAGCGATAAAATGACTGATAATAAATAAAATGATTATGTTGACGAGTTCCACATGACTGTAGTGTAAAAAATAAAACAAATACGTATGAAGTTGCATGATTCGTATTCCGTTATATTTCCATTCTAATGGCGTGACAAACAATAAAATATTTGCTGCATTGCTTGTGTTTATCTCTTTCCCTTGTTGAATATTAACGTCTCTGTATTGTTTTTTGCTTCCAAAATGCGTATCTTTACTCAAAACATTTAATAAACATTTAAATTTTTCAGAGTATATGAGATCATTAATTGGTAAACAGGCACCTTTATTTAAGGCTACTGCAGTTGTAAACGGGAAAGAAATTGTAAACGACTTTTCGCTTGAACAGTTTGTAGGGAATAAATTCGTAGTGTTCTTCTTTTATCCGATGGACTTTACTTTTGTCTGCCCAACGGAATTACTCGCATTTCAAAAACAATTGGCTGCTTTCGAGCAACGTGGTGTAGCGGTAGTGGGTTGCTCTGTCGATTCAGAGTATTCACATTTGGCATGGTTGTCGTTAGACAAAAATCATGGTGGAATCAAAGGGGTTACCTATCCGATTGTGGCCGATTTTTCGAAAACTATCGCAGAGAATTTCGGTGTGTTAGCTTCCGAAATTGATTATGACGACGAAGGAAACGCTTTCTCAATTGGAGCGCCAGTTGCTTATCGCGGATTGTTCTTGATTGATAAAAAAGGGGTTATCCGCCACAGTGTAATCAACGATCTACCTTTGGGACGCAGCGTGGATGAAGCGTTGAGGATGGTGGATGCTTTACAACATTTTGAAGAATATGGTGAAGTTTGTCCCGCTAACTGGAGCAAAGAGAAAGACGCTATGATAGCGACCACCGAAGGTGTGGCTGACTATTTGAGTAAACATTAAGTTAGACAATTAGTCTATATAAAAAGAGGATTTTCTTATCGCAAAGAAAACCCTCTTTTAGTTGTGATTCTATATCTGTTTGTTGATCAATCGAAATATCCCTTCATGATGCCGCGTGGCGAGTTACGAACGAATAAGATTACTTCATCTCGTTCTTTGGTTGCCGGCAATTCCGCTTCAATATGCTCTATGGCCGTGCTATTGTTCAACCCTGAGAGATAGAGAAAGCGATATATCTCTTGTATGTCGCGAATCTGCTCGTTGGTGTAGCCTCTACGACGTAACCCGACTGAGTTGATTCCACAATATGATATGGGTTCACGAGCTGCTTTTACAAAGGGAGGAATGTCTTTGTTGACTTTTGACCCTCCTTGAATCATTACGTGAGCACCGATGTGCGTAAATTGATGGATCAGGGAACCTCCTCCGATGATTGCCCAATCACCGATGGTGACTTCGCCTGCCAATTGCGTCGCATTCGACATAATCACATTGTCACCTATCGTACAATCGTGAGCCACATGACAATAGGCCATAATCAGACAGTTTTTGCCGATAATGGTATGTCCTTTGGAAGCTGTTCCGCGATTGATGGTGACACACTCACGAATGGTTGTGTTGTCGCCAATGATAGCAGTGGTATCTTCTCCTTGAAATTTCATATCTTGCGGAATGGCGCTGATAACGGAACCGGGAAAAATCTTACAATTTTTGCCGATTCGGGCACCTTCCATGATAGTCACATTGGAGCCGATATGGGATCCTTCAAGGATTACAACGTTTTTGTCAATCGTCACAAAAGGTTCAATGACTACGTTCGAAGCAATTTTTGCTTCCGGATGTATGTATGCTAACGGTTGTTTCATA
>DAHXOX010000133.1 GCA_027364655.1 Paludibacter sp.
TCAAGGTTGATCGAACTTCAACAAGTTGGACGATTTGAGCCTTCCTCCCGCCAATTTTTCGAGTGAGGCGGGCGGAGTCTTGATTTTTTTTGTTTCCTTTTTTTTATCAAGTGGAACATCCCGACGTGGCGGGGAAAAAAAAGGGAATCAGGGTTAGGGGCGGAAGCCCCTTGTTATGAACTTGCGAAAGTTGAGTTATCTTTATGTAGATGGACTTTCCAAATTAGTCATCTTTACCATTGCATTGGTCTACATTAGTACGGTACTTTATTCATTGGCTTATTTAAGACACATTAAAAACCCTTTGTTTAAAACACGATTATATTATTTATTGCTTAATGTATTTGCTTCCACTATGTTTTTTTCGGTCAGCATGGATAATATCGGGTTGATATGGGTTGGAATCGAAGCAACAACTGTAAGCAGTGCTTTGTTAGTAGCTACAGAAAATAACAATGCCACCATTGAATCGGCTTGGCGTTATGTAATTATTGTATCTACTGGTTTGGTTATTTCACTAATTGCCACCACATTTATTTTTGGTTCATCCGGAACATTAAGCATCAGCCAATTGATGGTATATCACCCTGTCAATCGTGTGTTTTTAATTGGTATTCTGTTGGCAATTATAGGTTTTGGAACGAAAGCCGGGATTTTCCCCATGCACACATGGTTGCCCGATGTTCACGGCAAAGCACCGGCGCCTGTAAGTGCTATTTTTTCAGGGGTATTGCTGCCGGTGGCATTATATGCTATAGCGAGAGTGATTCAGATTTACCCGTCTCCAGTTGTAAAATCATTTGCCTTAATACTCGGTATTTTAACAGTGGTTGTTGCCTCACTTATGATGACTGTGCAAGAGAATTATAAGCGTATGTTTGCTTATTCCAGCATGGAAAATATGGGCATGATTTTAATTGGTTTTTCATTAGGTCAAGGAGGTTTGTTTGGTGCAGTCATTATCATAATTGCACATGGTTTGGCAAAATCGGCTGTTTTCTTCTTCACTGGCGACATTCTTTCGACGTATAATAGTACAACCATGAGCGATGTGAAAGGGTTGTTAGGACGATTGCCCCGAACTGCCGGAGGCCTTTTCATGGGTGCAATGGCTGTTACCGGCGCTCCTCCTTTCCCAATCTTTATAGGTGAGTTGCTTATTTTTGCTGAACTTGTTCGACAATATGGATGGGGAGTTGCTGCATTTGTGATGATATTTCTTGCCATTGCCTTTATATCACTCAATTTCAAAGTAGGGAAAATGATCTTTACGGGAGGAAAGCTCTATTCTAAAGAGAAAAATCATAAAGCGACTTGGGTGCCGATTGTTAACTTGAGTTTGTCGCTCTTGTCGTTGTTTTTCATTCCTTATTTCGAGCAATTTTTACATAAATTCTTGATCCCATGAGACTTCTTGCCGGCGTTATTGAAACAGATGGAAACGAACAGCTTCTGATTATTGAAGATGGAGTTGCTCAATTATTTTTCGTTGAAAGCGAAGAGCAAAGGAAAGAATTTGCTTATTATAGCCTACTAAAAGATAGACAACTTCATCTCAGAAATGAATCAGTATCAGGGCCTGGCGTGTTTCGTTTTCGTTATGGGCCTGTGACAGCAGGTGTCCGTGAAGCAGGGTGTTTTAATTTATATACTTTTGGAGAGAAGATTCTATATGCCGGTATCGACTTGAGTTGGAAACATCGTCGTGTTGAAAATGCCATGATAAATAAAACCCCTCAGCAAGCAGTTAATTTAGCCGAATCCATTTGCAGCAATTTTGCATTGTCGCATTCTATTGCTTTTACTCGGGCGATAGAAAATGCGTTGGATATGAAAGTGGATATGGGTGTTCAAAACTGGCGGAATATTCTACTGGAAGCCGAAAGGATATATAACCATTTGCACGTGATTGCTAAATTGGCTTCTGCAGCCGCTCAAAAGGTTTTGTCCTCTCATCTGAGTTCATTGTTTGAAGAAGCATTACGTTTGAATGAAATCCTTACCGGTTCGCGCTATTTAATGGGCATTAATGATGTAGGGGGGCTTCATCATATCCCATCTTTAGAGGATATGCAACATGCCATAACCACTTATGCCCTGATATCGAAGCGGTTTGAAAGGCTGTTTGTTCATAGTGTAAATAACGCCAATTACATGGATCGACTTCATGCCTCCGGTACATTAACAGCTGACCAAGCCATAGCGATGGGGCTTAGTGGCCCGTCGCTGCGAGCTTGTGGTGTAAAAGATGATTTAAATGCCACAATCAGCCATTTGATACAACTCCCGGTAATCACACAAAATGAGGGAGATGCGTTAGCAAGAATGGAAGTTCGTGCTGAGGAATTGGTGAATTCATGTGAGTATATTATTGATCACTTGAAGATAAGCGATGCATGGAATTTTAATTCTGATGAAAAAATAGAGCCATTCAATCAAAGCGGCGAAGGATGTGGAATTGCCAATTCGCCCAGTGGCGCTATTGCCTATTATGTGGCCGTAAATGATGGGCTGATTACTCATGCGCAGGCATTTACGCCTTCGTATGTCGGAATGTGTGCAGCGGCATTTAGTTTAGATGACCATATTTTTACTGATTTTCCATTTATATTCGATTCTTTCGGAGTGCATTTCAGCGATGCAGCACGATAAATGATAACAATTTAACGATATTACCCATGTTGAAATGGTGGCCTTTATTTGGGATTAGACGGCATTTGACGGAAAAAAGAGCGTACAAGTCTCCCATAAATATTCAATCTCATTATGGAAGTATTTTTCAACGTTCGTTGTTTGTTTACATATTGGACGTGGGGAGTTCCAATGCATTGAATTTTGAAATAAGTGCATTGGAGTCGCCTCAATATAATATTCACCGATTTGGTATTTTCCTGACTGATTCGCCTCGACATGCGGATGTGTTGCTCATCTTGGGACGTCCCACAGAGGTTATGTTAGCTCCCATGAATGAAACACTCAATCAGTTACCCGAACCTTATTATGTGATTACCATCGACGATAGTTGCGATGCTTTAATGATGTCTCCGTATCCAGAGATGAAGCATCATGTAGCTCAACTTAAGGGTGTCCCTTCGCCTTCTGAAATTCTAGGCTTGTTATTGGCCATCAGTAAATCAAAACGTATTGTGTTATGATAAATTTCTTTTGGGCTTCCCTGTTTTTCTTTTTGGTTGGCGCTCTTTTCTATAAAAAAAGCAAAGCGTCTTACCTTTTAGCTTTTGTTGGTTCTGTATGTGCTTTGTTAGTTGGCATTTATGCTTTAAATCATTCAAATCAATTATTTCGAATGTCGCTTACAACGCATATAAGTATCACGCTTGGTCTTGACCATCTGAGTGCTTTGTTTATGATTATTGCTTCGATTGCATGGATTGCACTTGCTTTATTCTCAGTCGATTATTCTGTGTTTTATTCCAAAAGCAACCTTTCGTTAGGCTTTAATCTTGCGTTGTCAGGAATGATGCTTATACTGAGTGCTCGCGATGGATTCTCTTTGTTAATTGGCTGGGAGATTATGACTATTTTTGCATTTATCATGATGGTGACATCGGGGAAACATTATGACAAGGCTTATCGTTTCTTAGCTTTTGGTGAATTATCGACGGCTTGTCTTTTGATAGGGTTTGCCATATTATATCAATCCACAGCCAGCATTACTTTTGATGCACTTACAAGAGGAGGTTCGGTTATCCTCATCTTTTTGTCATTAGGATTCATTATCAAAATGGACATTGTTCCATTTCACGGATGGATGCGCGGCATTTACGGAGAAATGCCCGATAATGCAGCCGCTATCCTCAGCGGCCCTGTGACATTGATGGGCGTATATGGATTAGAGCGTATTATTCCTATAATGCCAATCAATGACTCATGGAATTTGGTTATCATCATTTTGGGGGCATTGTCTGCTTTCTGGGGCGGGCTTCAAGCTGTTGCTGCCAACAAAGTGCGATTGCTTCCTGCCTATTCCACGATTGAGAATAATGGTATGATTCTAACGGCTATTGGGTTTTATGCGTTGGCCCAAAGCATTACGAATCCTGATTTGCGATACCTTGCCATGTTTGCACAGGCAGCTTCTGTCATCATAGCATTGTCGCATACCTTTTCGAAAACATTATTGTTTATGTCTTTAGGGCATGCCAAGGAGGCTTACGATGTGCATACCATTGACGAAGCGCGTGGAGTGTGGAGTGGTGTAGGTAAAATACCTGCACTTGGTATTGTGGTTTCTGCACTTTCTTTTAGTGCTTTTCCTCCATTAATTGGCTATGTAGGCGAGTGGATGATTCTTGAAACGCTCTTTCAGTCGTATAAATTTCCCAATATTTCTACAGAATTTATTGCTGCTTTGTCGGGTGTTTTGACTGCATTAGCAATTGGTCTTATTGGTTTTGCCATGATCAAGCTGATTGGTTATACGGCTTTAGGCTATGATCATGGACGCAAAAGTCGCATTATATCCAATCGATTTATGAATGGTTCGGAAGCGGGCATGCTTCTGTTAGTCATTTTATGTGGGGTAGCTTTGCCTGCTGTAATAACCCTTTTAGGCTTCCCACAATTACTTACAAGTTTGTTAGATGTTCCTGCACCGTTTGTGTTGGCATCCAATCAGCCGATTTTTGGTGTGATTTCGCCTACGCTTATTACTTTAGTCTTGATCACTTTGTTAATAATCCCAGTTATTCTATTCATGAGCAAACAAAAGAATGTTCGCAAAGTAAGTTCTTGGAACGGTGGACTTCCATTGAAAGAAGAAGAATATTTTACCGCACAAGCTTACTCACAAATCTTAGAGCATATTCTACGAAACGTGTATCGAACTAAAGAGGTAAGGACAAAAAATCGAAATGGTATTGAAGTAGAAGATATTATGTTGAAGCCTATGAACTGGTTAACTCGCTTTGTGCAAAAGATCGGCGAAGGTGAAGCGTTAGTGCTAATGAATGGAATAATAAGCGTTTACGTAACGTATATTTTGCTTCTATTTATTATTGTGTTTGTTATAGGGATGATGGTGATGTAGCTTTTTTTTTGACGTCAAAATAATCTTGGGAATATATTTTTGTATGATAAATGGATAAAAAGGATGCTAGTGTGTTATTTTTGTAATCTTCATATTTCTCGGAAGAGGAATCGTATGTGTAAATAATTTAAAATGAAATTTGTATGAAAATTCAAAAAGTGAAAGCAATCGAAATCCTCGATTCGAGAGGAAATCCAACAGTGGAAGTGGATATAATGTTGGAAAATGGAACCCGCGCCCGTGCCATGGTACCCAGTGGAGCTTCTACCGGTGAACGTGAAGCATTTGAACTTCGTGACAATGATATGAAACGCTATGGCGGTAAAGGGGTGTTGAAAGCTGTAGAGAATGTGAATCAAATCATTTCCAAAGAGTTAGTCGGGAAATGTATTCATAATCAACGTGAATTAGATTATTTGATGATTGATTTAGATGGGACGGCCAATAAATCGAAGTTAGGCGCTAATGCCATTTTGGGCGTTTCAATGGCTTATGCAAGGGCTTCTGCTGCAAGCGAAAACATTCCGTTGTATCAATATTTGGGTGGTACGAATGCTTTTGTGTTGCCGGTTCCTTGTATGAACATCATTAATGGTGGAAAACATGCCGACAACAATGTGGACTTTCAGGAATTTATGATTGCACCTCACCATGCGCCATCGTTTAAGGAAGCCATTCGCATGGGAGAAGAGGTTTTCCACACATTGAAATCGGTATTGAAAACAAAAGGGTACAGTACCGGCGTTGGGGATGAAGGAGGATTTGCCCCTAACCTGAAATCAAATGAAGAAGCTGTGGACGTGATTCTCGAAGCTATCGTTAAAGCAGGCTATAAACCTGGAGAGGATGTGAGCTTATGTCTTGATCCGGCTTCGAGTGAAATGTGGGAAGACGGGAAATATAAAATGTTCAAAAGCTCTGGTAAATTCGTGACAAGTGATGATATGATCAACCTTTGGGAAAGTTGGGTAAAACAATATCCTATCGTATTGCTCGAAGATGGTTTAGCCGAAAACGACTGGGAAGGCTGGGCAAATTTAACCAAAGTGCTTGGTAATAAAATTGAATTGGTAGGTGATGATATTTTTTGCACCAATAAAACCATTCTTGAAAAAGGAATTGAAAAAAAAGTAGCAAACTCCATTTTGATTAAGTTGAATCAAATCGGGACAGTGTCTGAAACACTCGAAACCATCGAAATGGCTTATCGCAACGGGTACAATTGCTTTGTATCGCATCGAAGCGGAGAAACGGTTGATAGTTTTATTGCCGATTTAACAGTGGCCGTTAATGCCGGGCATTTGAAAACAGGAAGTGGTTGTCGCGGTGAACGTATTGAAAAGTTCAACCAATTGATGCGCATTGAACAAGAACTTGGCAGCATGGCACATTTTGCCGGAAAGAAAACATTTCTGAATGCTTAATCGACAGACGAGAACAATAGCCGCGCATAGTTGTCAGCTTGTTTTCCGATTAGCTTATGAAGAAAGGGCATGTTGTGTTACATGCCCTTTCTTCGCAACATTTGGAGCAAGTGCACCCGTTGTTGGCATTATTGCAGATTTCGGAGAACTGGTTGATTGTTCGTTATGTTATTTATCAGCGTTAATTGCCAATAAAACACAATAAAATTGGATTAAAGTGACTTTTTATTGTCCCAGTTGTTGGAGTGAAATTGACCCGAAACTAACGGTATGTCCTTATTGTGGGGCAAACCAAAAAGCCTTAAGCGAAGAAGAATATGATGAAAAACTGATTCGTGCTTTGCATCATCCTGAGCCGATGACTCCAATCAGAGCCGCTTATATTCTGGGAGAGCGTCAAGTGAAGCGTGCAGTGGCTGCCTTGGAAAAAACAATTGAAGAAAATTCGGATCCTTATTTGGTGCAAGCATGTATAGTAGCTATCGGTAAGATCGGATCGGCAGAGAGCGTAGCGTTTTTAAATACATGTACGCAACAGGGACATGGCATCTTGGCTCGAAAAGCTGCTTATGAGGCCATTGAAAAAATCAAACAAAAGACCATGTAAATTGTCATGGAAAATTATTTGTCATTAATTTCTGAGATTGATCGCATCAATAAGCTGACGGGAGCGCCAGAATTAGCGCGTCCGGTTGAAATACTTTTGAGTGGACAGCAAAAGAACATCAACATTGCTGTGTTGGGACAATTTAAAACAGGTAAAAGCTCATTAATCAATAGTCTGTTGGGCTCGGACATCCTGCCGGTTGGTGTTGTGCCCTTAACAGCTATTGTTACTCAGGTAATTTATGGTGATGAGGCATCCATTCATCTGAAATTTAAGGACGGAAAAGAGTTGAATGCTCCCTTAGAAGAACTTCCTATCTATGTGACGGAGAAACATAACCCTGCAAACGTGCGTAATGTGGAGCAAGCAGTGGTTTATCATCCTGCATTAAAAGATTTTCCGCAAGTTTCATTGGTTGACACACCCGGGTTGGGGAGTTTCTACAAACATAACAGCGATGCGACTATTAAATGGTTGCCTTTCACGGGCGTAGCAATGGTTGTT
>DAHXOX010000136.1 GCA_027364655.1 Paludibacter sp.
CACTTCAAGTAAAAAAGAATCAACACAATGTGTCAACAAATTCTTTTCATCAATATTAAAGCTATAAGAAGTTGATTTTCAGTGTTTGTTCATTTAATCATAGTAGAGAATCAGACAGTTAACAACTTGCGAAAGTTGAATAACATAACATAGCACAAATGATAATAGTTCTTGAAAGTCAGAGAAGGTATAAAGTTAATGAAGTTAAACGTGCCCTATTCATCATCGGATGTTTTTCAACTCGTCACATTAAGAGGATGAGCCTTCTCAAGATGGCTTCGAACAAAGATCAAAAACAAGGGGTTACCTTTGTTTTATGTATAGCAAAAAGAGTCAATCATAGCAAATTAGGGAGCCGGAGAACGGAGAAGCCTAAAAAAGCGCTACCTTTGCACCGTCATTTAATAAACGATTTTCCCCTCACACATACATCATATTAAACGATGAGCGATCCAATAAAACATGAATGCGGCATTGTGCTGTTGAGGCTATTAAAGCCAATGGCTTATTATGAAAAGAAATATGGCAGCAAAAGATATGGGTTGAACACACTTTATCTGTTAATGGAAAAACAACACAACAGAGGGCAGGAAGGCGCCGGCATGGCCACTGTAAAACTTCATGCAAACCCGGGCGAAGAATATATTTTCAGAGAAAGAGCGTTAGGCAACGGAGCCATCACGGAAATTTTTAACACGATCAATCAACAACTTGCTTTATTTGAACAACACGACACGGAAGGCATCAACAGCTCAAAAGCACCTTTTCTGGGTGAAATTTATATGGGACATTTGCGGTACGGTACGATTGGGCGCTCGGGCATTGCCTATACACATCCATTCCTGCGTCGTAACAACTGGAGGAGCCGTAACCTGTGCTTAGCCGGCAATTTTAACTTAGCCAATGTTGACGAGATATTTGATCAGATAGTGGCTGAAGGCCAGCACCCACGCCACAACGCCGATACTTTTATCATTTTGGAGCAGTTAGGAAGCATGCTCGACACAACCGCTGAACATCTCTATTCTTCATTAAGCGCATCCGGACTATCCGGCGAAGAACTCAATAAAAAAATAGAACAAGAAATTGATTTAGAACCAATTGTTAGAAAAGCAACTGAAATGTGGGATGGCGGCTTCGTGATCACCGGCATGACAGGAAGTGGCGATGCTTTTGTCTTTCGTGATCAGTGGGGAATTCGGCCAGCCTACTACTTTGCCAACAACGAAGTGGTGGTGGTAACCTCAGAAAGACCTGCCATGCAAACTGTTCTTAATCTAAAAACGGACGATATTCAAGAACTTCCCGCAGGTGCCGGGATTTTTATCAAACAAGACGGTACATTTAAAGTCACACAACTCCATACGGCTGCGCAAGTAACGCCCTGCTCATTTGAACGAATCTATTTTTCGCGCGGAAGCGATCGTGATATTTATCGCGAACGAAAAATGTTAGGCAAATTGCTAACGCCACAAATCCTTAAATCAATCGATAACAATTTGGATAATACGGTATTGTCCTTTATTCCAAACACGGCTGAAGTGGCATACTATGGCATGCTAGAAGGATTTGAAAGCTATTTGAATCAACAAAAAACAAATGCTATCTTAAACAAAAAAAAGCCGTTGACTGAGAAAGAGATAGAAGAGATTCTTTCAAAAAAAGTACGCAGTGAGAAACTGACGATAAAAGACATCAAGTTACGCACGTTTATCACCGAAGATTCAAGCCGCAACGACTTGGCAGCGCACGTATATGATGTGACTTACGGCATTGTACATGAAAATGAAGACAACATCGTGGTCATTGATGACAGCATTGTGAGAGGAACAACACTCAAACAAAGCATTATCAAAATCATAAGCCGGCTTCAACCTCGTAAGATTATCGTCGTGTCTTCGTCGCCACAAATACGTTACCCCGATTGTTACGGTATTGATATGTCACGTTTGAATGAATTTATTGCTTTCACAGCCGCAATTGCTCTGCTTAAAGAACAGGGAAAACAAGCGATTATCGACGAAGTGTATCGCAAAAGCAAAGCACAGGAGAACATGGCCAAAGAAAATATTGTCAACTATGTGAAAGAAATTTATGCGCCTTTTAGCGATGAGGAAATATCAAAAAAGATCAGTCAGTTAGTTCGACCGAACGATTGCAGCATAGAAATTGACATCATTTATCAAACCATCGAAAACTTGCACAAAGCGTGTCCTAATCATCAGGGCGATTGGTACTTTTCGGGAAATTATCCTACCGCAGGGGGAAATAAGATAGTGAATCAGGCTTTTATCAATTACTACGAAAATAAAAACACGCGCCCAATTAAATCGCCGGGCGAATGAACTAAGAATGACTTTCAACATAAAAATTAAAGAAAGGGGAAATATATGAAGTTCACTAAAATGCATGGAGCAGGCAATGATTACGTCTATGTCAACGGATTCGTTGAAACAATTGAAGATCCGGCTTCGCTATCCATTGCGGTCAGCGATCGTCATTTTGGGATTGGAGCCGACGGATTAGTCCTCATTTTGCCCTCGGAAAAAGAAGATTTTCGTATGCGTATTTTCAATGCCGACGGGTCGGAAGCGGAAATGTGCGGCAACGCCTCGCGCTGCATTGCCAAGTATGTATTCGATCACGGAATGACGGACAAAACATCGATCACACTCGAAACCTTATCGGGTCAAAAACGTTTGGATTTGCATGTGGAAAACGGGAAAGTGTCCACTGTTCGCGTGGATATGGGAGAGCCAATCCTTTTACCAAAGCTTATTCCGGCTCACATTGACGAAGAGCGGATAGTCAATTTCCCCATTGCCTTGGACGGCAAAAAGGTAAATATCACAGCACTTTCTATGGGAAATCCACACGTAATCATTTTTGTAGATAATGTGAATGAAATCGACCTGCTAAAAATCGGGCCAAAAGTTGAGTATCATCCACTTTTCCCAAAACGCACCAATACGGAATTTCTGCAAATAATTTCACCAAATCAATTGAAAATGCGTGTTTGGGAACGTGGCTCAGGCGAAACGCTGGCATGTGGTACCGGCGCTTGCGCTGCTACGGTTGCAGCGGTGCTTAACGGGAAAGCAGAACGCAAGGTTACGATGGAATTGACGGGAGGCACGTTATTCATCGAATGGTCGGAAACAGATAATCATGTTTATATGACAGGACCGGCCACGACAGTTTTTGAAGGAGAATATTTCGCTTCATAAGCATTTGTCGAAATACATAATTGACAATTAAAACAAAGACACAGAGATACTATGGCACTTATCAATGACAATTTTATCATTCTATCTGAAACGTATTTATTCTCGGAAATAGCGCGGAAAGTAACTGAATATAAAGAAGCAAATCCTACAGCCAATATCATTCGATTGGGCATTGGTGACGTTACCCGACCGCTGGCACCTTCTGTCGTAAAAGCGTTGCATTTGGCTGTTGACGAAATGGGAGAAGCTGCAACATTTCGTGGTTATGGACCGGAACAAGGATACGACTTCTTACGCCAAACGATTGTAACCCATGATTTCGCTTCACGTGGCATCGAAATTTCTCCTGATGAGATTTTTGTGAGTGACGGCGCTAAGAGTGACACGGGAAATTTTGGTGACATTCTCGGAGCAGATAATATTATTGCCGTCACCGACCCTGTTTATCCGGTTTATGTTGATACAAACGTGATGGCAGGACGCGCCGGCGAACAAAATGCTAACGGTGCATGGAACAAGATCATTTATTTGCCTTGCACCTTCGAAAACCAATTCATCCCTGCGCTTCCTGAAAAACGCGCCGACATCATCTATCTTTGCTATCCGAACAATCCTACAGGCACTACGCTAAAACGCGCTGAATTGAAACAATGGGTTGACTATGCACGGGAGCATGAAGCCATCATTTTGTTTGATGCCGCCTATGAAGCATTTATCAGCGAACCCGACGTGCCACATTCCATTTATGAAATTGAAGGAGCTAAAGAAGTTGCCATTGAATTTCGCAGTTTCTCAAAAACGGCAGGGTTTACCGGGTTACGTTGCGGTTACACAGTTGTACCTAAAACGGTGATGGCACGCACGAAGAAAAACGAACGCATCCCACTCAACCGCTTATGGAACCGCCGTCAAACCACTAAATTCAACGGGACTGCTTACATTGTGCAACGCGCTGCCGAAGCCGTATTCTCCATCGAAGGACAACAACAAGTCAAAGAAACCATTGACTATTACATGCACAATGCCACATTAATTAGAAAAGGCATTGAACAAAAAGGAATTACATGTTTTGGCGGAGTCAATGCACCCTATATTTGGCTCAAAACTCCCGACCGCATCTCATCATGGCAATTTTTCGATCGGTTGCTCAACGAAGTAAATGTGGTGGGAACTCCGGGTGTAGGTTTTGGTCCTCATGGCGAAGGCTATTTCCGACTCACTGCTTTCGGAAGCCACGAACAAACCACAGAAGCTATGCAACGCATTGCCGATTGGAAAGTGTAAAATAGGATTGGGCTTTAGCCAAAACAGATTCATCCAACCAATTAGGCTTGTGAGTTTCGAAACAACAAAAAAATAATATGTCCACGTTTTTATTTGACAAAATCATCTTTGGCCCCGTCAAAAGTCGACGGCTCGGCATTTCATTAGGTATAAATCTTTTGCCGACAAACGCCAAGGTGTGTACGTTTAATTGTGTTTATTGCGAATGTGGCTTCAATTTCGCACCCAAAGACGCGCACATCCCTACGCGCGACGAGGTAAAGTCAGAACTGATCGCGACGCTATCGGGAATGAAAGCAAACCATGAACCGTTAGACGTCATTACCTTTGCCGGTAACGGAGAACCAACCATTCATAAAGATTTTGCGGGAATCATCGACGATACCTTTGCCGCACGCGACGAATTTTACCCAAATGTAAAAATCAGCGTGTTATCCAACAGTACCCAAATTGACAAACCGGTAGTTTTTGCGGCGCTCAACAAAGTTGACAACAACATATTGAAACTTGACTCCGCTATTGATGAAACCATTCAATTGCTCAATCAACCCGGGTCAAACACAATCACAGCGGCATGGCTGATCGATCATTTGACAAAATTTGAAGGAAACGTTATCATTCAAACGCTTTTTTTACATGGGATCGTCGATGGGAAAACAATAAACAACACAACGTCCGATGAGGTTGCTGCTTGGTTGAAAGCGCTTGAGATGATAAAACCTAAACAAGTGATGATCTATACGCTCGATCGCGACACCCCGACTGATACCCTTCAAAAAGCGACGCACGAACAGATGGAGGCGATTGCCAAACAAGTAGAAACACTTGGATTTAGCGTCCTCATCGGCGATTGATATTTTAAAAAAATTGAAGACACAACATTTTGCGCTACTATAAACATTTTTTTGTATATTCGTGCCCTGATTTTACGCGCGAAGCATCATTCATTGACCCATCGAACGTTACGTTCATAGCATTGGAAATCATTGATTTGAAAAGCGGAAACGCAAATTACAGAACTTTATAATCATCTCTTAATAGACACTATTCAATGGCAACATTAGAAAGAATCAGACGCAGGGGAGTTTTTTTGGTGGTAGTCGTGGGGTTAGCCATGTTTGCATTCATCATCGGTGACTTCTTGAATTCCAGCCAAACCTATTTTGGACAAGCAAAACAGAAAGTAGCCGTCGTCGATGGAAAAACGCTTAAGTACCCGGATTTTCAGAAAGCCATTGATCAATTGACCGCTGTGTATAAAATTGAAACCGGTCAAACAGGAAATGACGAGATGAATGAACAGATTCGCGAACAAGTCTGGACAAACTTCCTCAACTCGACATTGATTGGAGATCAGGCTTCAGAATTAGGGCTTACCGTTCCCAAAGAAGAGCTGAACGATTTGACGATTGGCGACCACATCAGCCCACTCATAACAGGCCGCCGTGTTTTCGTCGATCCACAAACCGGCGTTTTCAGCAAACAAGCACTGCTCAATTTTCTGACAGGTCTTAATCAAGCGCTTCAGAAAAACGATCCTCAACAAGCCGATGAGATTAAACAATATGAACAATATTGGGACTTCTGGATTACGATGGTGAAAGAAAACACCTTGCAACAGAAATATGTGACTCTCCTCTCTAAAACAATTACAAGCAACGCTTTGGATGCCAAATACGCATTCGATCGTAACGAGACTTCTGTGGATATGAGTTATGTAATGCAACCTTATTACAGCATTCCCGACGCATCGGTTGCCGTGACTGAGAGCGAAATAAAAGACCTTTACAACAAACAAAAGGAACGTTACCGTCAAGAAGCGAGCAACGATTTCAAATACGTTTTGATTCCGATCAAACCTTCACAAGCTGACTTCTCAGTAGTAGAACAAAGAATCAACGGGCTGAAAGCCAACTTTACTTCGGCAACAGATGTAGCTTCCATTGTTAACAATAACTCGGATTCGAAATACATCAATGTACCAATGACGAAAGACGACATGCCCCCATTCCTCCAAGATTTTGCTTTCAATGGTAAAACAGGCGATGTGTTTGGCCCGACGTTAGAAAACGATACCTACGTTATGGCTAAGATTGTAGAAGCAAAAACAATGGAGCCTGACTCAGTCAACATTCGACACATTTTTGTAGCAGCACAAACCGATACTGCAACAACGGTACTTGCCGACAGTATTCAAAAAGCTATCAAAGGAGGCGCTGACTTTGGCGCTTTAGCCAAGAAATATTCCCGAATTCAACAGACCGCCGCTAACGGTGGAGAAATTGGCTGGGTGCGCGAACCAAACTTGCTTCAAATGGGCTTCAATCAAAGTTTAGCCAACAAGATTTTCAAAGCCGGTTTGAAAGAGATTGTTGTTGACAAAGAACCGCAAGGCATTCAACTCATTCAAGTAACGGAACAAAAGAACATGATTCCGAAAGTGAAATTGGGCGTTATTGCCATTCGTGTTATACCAAGCGATGCCACCCGCGAACAGTATTATAACCAGGCAAAGCAATTTGCAGCAGCAGCTACTTCACTCTCCAACTTTGACGCTACCGCAAAAGCACAAAACCTTATCGTTCATGCTGCCAATCAGGTCGATCCTAACGCGCCACAAGTCGCAACTATCAAAAATTCACGCTCAATCGTTCGTTGGGTAAACGACAACAAAGTGGGTTCTGTATCGGATGTTTTGGAATGTGGAACCCAGAACGATCAATTGATTGTGGCTGCTGTTGTTGCTAAACACGAAAAGGGATATCGTTCGCTCGAAGCCGTTACCCCTGATCTGAAAGCA
Source organism: Paludibacter sp. (assembly GCA_027364655.1). Lineage (GTDB taxonomy): Bacteria > Bacteroidota > Bacteroidia > Bacteroidales > Paludibacteraceae > Microbacter. The sequence continues at coordinate 7,312 of DAHXOX010000136.1, forward strand.
CAATTGATAACCGACAAAAAGGCTCAAATGATGATCAAAAACATGGGGGCAGCAATGACTACAGCACAAACGCTTCCTGCGCTTGCAGCCTCATTAAAATTGAAAATGGACACGGCTACTAACTTGAATTTTTACAGCAACGGAGCAGGGTCATTGACTAACGAACCGACCATTATTGGCGCAGCCACAGCAAGTCAGGCCAACAAGCTTTCAGCTCCTCTACAAGGGAAAATGGGCGTATATGTGTTTACCGTTTCTAACATCCAACAACGGAATGATCCATTTGTTCTTCAAAATGAGGAAGAGTCGCTTAATTCAAAACAAAACTACATGTTGCCTTACATCATGTTCCAAGTGTTGAAAGACAAAGCCGATATTCAAGACAATCGCGCAAGATTCTTCTAAACACAGAAAGAATCCGATAAGTTTCAAAGAACACTCCGCATTCCACGGGGTGTTTTTTTATGCCTTAGGCAATAGGGAACTACAAAGGGAACCGCAAAGGCAATAGCAATCTGCCAATCCACAAATTCATTGTCAATTGTCAATTGTCAATTATTCAGGTGGTTGTGGGTTCCGATTCTTTCCACCCCTAAATCCCCTAAAGAGGACTTTTAACCTCAACACAGTAAACACAACGACCGAAATACTATAAAATCAATTGTTTGAGCCGATTTAGCCCCCTTCAGGGGGTTGGGGGTAGCCGATTCTCAATCCTCAGAGTCAATAGGCAATAGAGAACTGCAAGGTTGAAGGCGTTAAGACTGAAGGAATCGGAAAAGGTAACTACAAAGGGAACCGCAAAGGCAATAGCAATCTGCCAATCCTTCAATCCTTCAATCTCATTGTCAATTGTCAATTGTCAATTTATTGAACACCTTCAGCTATCTCGACCGTATCTCTTTTTTCATAAAGGAGACGTACGACAAAACAAAGCAGGTGATGGTAGCTGCCACGAGACCCGTCACTTGCGGCCATACTATCAGCAGACTCTGGCCAAGTGGCAAAGGGCCTGGAATGGTTCCATATACTTGTTCCATGGTCAACGGTCCAAGGCTGCGCACTGTTGGCATTAGCAACGTGGTGGTGGCATCACTGAAAAGCTGATTAGGCAAAATACGCATCAACGTGATCCGCAATTCATCCAAATGCAACATTTGAAGTGGTGATGCCATTTCCATCTGAGAAGGAGCTAATGCTTTCATAATCAAGCTGACAATCAACGGATAGAAGACAGTTAGGAACAACCAGATGGCAATGCCCGCCAATGCTGCTGTTGCCGGTTGACGAAACCGGACAGAAAACAAGATGGAAAGGTTTAGCCAGAAAGCCACATAGAAAATGCTCAACAGAATAAAGAACACGATGCGCCAAAACTCTGCTGCCGTGGGTGGTATGCCGATAGTGATCAATCCGAGTCCCATCACCAGAAAACCAAGGGCAAAGAACATTACGCTGATGACAAACAATGCACCTGTAAACTTGGCGTTAATCAGGTAGTCGCGATGAATGGGCTGTGCCAGTACTCGACTTAACGTTCCTCGGTTGTGTTCCGAATTAATGGCGTCGAATCCAAGACTGATACCTAACAGAGGCCCAAGAAAACTGATGAACACAAAGAACGATGGCATGGTGCCGTCTGATACGGTAAACAGTTTCAGGAAAAAGAACGAATTCTGCACATCGCTCGCTTTCATGGCATTACCAATGTTTGTCAACGCCGTGTACATCGAACCGATACATGTCAGGGCAATGATGGCAATCAGAATGATGAAACGCCAACTTCGCACATGATCGGATATTTCCTTTTGAACAATTACCCAAAACGGATGTTTCACTCCATTTTCATTTCCGAACCATTGCGGCACAATGTGCATCGTATTAGAAGTGCTCTTCCCCGATTCAGTAAGGGATAGTGTGTGCGTTATTTGATTATCCATGATTTTCGCCTCCTTCAAAATATTGGTAGTAGATTTCATCGAGACCATATTCTTTCTTATTCAGGTAATTCATCGTTACGCCCGATTCAATAATCGCTTTAGCAATGTCGGCTGTTGCATCGCGCGAAGATTCAATTTGAAACACGTCATTGTTTAAAGAGATGGTTTTGATTCCTTCAATGGGTTGCAACACGTTCTTTAGCCAATCGACAGTGTAGTTGAAAGCTTTCTCGTCGGATGTGTTTTTTGCGAATCCTGCTTCGACAACGTAGGGATGATTTTTAAACAATTGTTGTGCCAACGTATGGATGTTGCCTTCGCCCAACAATCGGCCATTGACGAATATACCAACGCGGTCGCAAACCTGTTGCACCTGATGCAGGTTATGTGAGGCAAACAACACGGTAAGGCCTTCGTCCCTGCTCAGTTCCACAATGAGTTCAAGAAATTCGCGTACTCCTTTGGGATCGACACCCGATGTAGGCTCATCTAAGATAATCACTTCGGGATTTTTAATCAGTACATCGGCCAACCCAAGCCGTTGACGCATCCCGCGCGAGTATTTACCGGTTTTCTTTTTCAACGCATCGGCCAACCCGACTTTGATAAGTAACTGTTCGGCTCTCTCTGCTGCTTCTTTTTCGGGAATGCTGTTGAGACGGGCTGTGTACATTAAGTTTTCAAAGCCGGAGCGGTTGTCATAGAATCCCACATCTTCGGGTAGATAACCAACCCTGCGTTTCACTTCGACCGGATTGCTTGTGGAGTTAATTCCGCAAACATGTACCGAGCCGAAAGTCGGGTCAGTTAACCCGAGCATCATGAGAATAGTAGTTGATTTGCCGGCGCCATTCGGGCCAAGCAACCCAAAGATTTCTCCTTTTCGAATCGTCAGATTCAGGTGGTCGACGGCTGTAAACGATTCATACATTTTGGTCAGATCGACCAATTCGATGATAGTATCGTTCACGGGTTACCTCCTTCCATATTTACGGAACAGAAAATAGACGCTTCCTAATGCGATGATGATAATGAGCACGCCAATCCAACCCCACAGCAGAGAAGTCCCCACCGAAATTCTCAAGGTAAGATCTGCGTTTGTCTGTGAATTGTTAGCATGAATATCTGTTTGATAATCGCCCGGGATTGCCTTTTTATCTGCTTTAATGATAGCAAATACTTGTGCGGATGCTCCGGGTGGAAGATCGGTCACCGTTTTCGGATCGAAGGTGACATCCCAGTTGGTAGGAGAGGAAGCTGTTAAATTGATGTTTTGCAGTTCGGAAGAACCGGTGTTCTGAACGAGCAGTTGAACACGCTTCGTGCTGCCTGCCGTGATATTGGCACTTAATAAGCCGGTTGGTGTTGTGATGGCCATGTTGTAAGAACCGGTAACTACGACATATAATTGCATCGTTGCCGATGTGTTGCTGGTTTGGGCAATAACCGGAATGGTATAGGTACCTGCCGGGATCTGACTCGGCGGGGTAATGTCGATCATAATGCTTTGTGTTTTGTTCGGATCGACACTAACAGAAGATACTTGCTTGTAATTGGATTTGAAATCGACTGTCCAACCCGGGTCCACCTGAGCAGTCATAGCATATAATTGTGTGTCTGCGGTCATGTTCTGCAAATTAGCTTGATAGGTAAAGGTAGTTTTTGCAGTGCCTTCCATGTTGGGCTGATCGGTTGACAACGTTGTTTTGTACGTACCTTGTTGCGAAACCGTCACCACCAAAGGCAACGAAGCATGCCCCGGCGCTACAACCCTGAAATGGTAACTTCCTTTATTGATCTTCAGTGGCACACCCACTGTCAGTGTAAAACTTTCTTTTGCTCCGGGAAGAATAGAAAGTTGTGAGATGTTCCATCCACCCGATTGCAGAGCCGACGTCCATCCCCGCGGCATCCCCTCCACAACCATTCTCAAATTTTGCGCTTTGCTTCCGTTGTTAATAGCATCCACGTTATACGTAATGGATTGCCCGGGTGGAACAGAAATGTTCGTGTAAGGTGTGTACAAGGTTACACTGTCGGCTGAAACAGCTGCAGCGCTTTTCGAAGACCAAAGAAGGCCAATTACTGCAAATAAAAGCAGAGTTACATTTTTTGTACGATTCGACATAAAAAACCCTCCAATTTTTAGATGATGAATAAGTAATGATAAGTACGGCGGGCAAATTTATGCGAAGGTTTGAAATTAACAATACAGTCTATCCTGAAAAGATGTTT
>DAHXOX010000143.1 GCA_027364655.1 Paludibacter sp.
CGAAAACGTAACGATTCAGTTCATGGCACAAACTTTTGCATATTTCTTTTTTTACTTTTACTTTAGCCAAAGTAAGAGCGGGAGTTTGTTGTCTTAACCATAAGTAATCAATTTTAGGTTGTACAAAAATCCCGCTGAGTAAGCGGGATTTTTTTTTAAGAAGAAAAATCATGATTAAAGTAGCCATTCAAGGAATTGCAGGTTCGTTTCACGACATAGCTGCGCAATGTTATTTTGGAAAAGACGAAGTGGAAGTGGTGCCATGCAGCACCTTCAAAGAGCTGTTTGCCTGCTTGGCCGATAACGGTTCGATGGTGGGGATGGTGGCCATTGAAAATACCATTGCCGGAAGTCTTTTGCCAAACTATAACATGCTACGAGAGAGCAATCTTACCATCATTGGTGAACATAAATTGCGCGTCAAGCATAACTTAGTCGCTTTACCGGGGCAAACCATAGCCGACATTCACGAAGTACATTCGCATTACATGGCGTTGCTGCAATGCGAAGATTTCTTTTTGCAATATCCTTCTATTCGATTAATTGAAGCGACAGATACGGCGGCAGAGGGGTTACGTATAGCAAAACATCACGCAAAAAAACAAGCGGCAATATGTAGCCGATACGCGGCTGAATTGTTTGGATTGACCATATTGGCAGAAGATATTGAGACAAATAAGCATAACTTTACGCGGTTTTTAGTGGTCGGCAACGAACTGATACGCGACAAGTTGAATGCAGACATGCCACGTAACAAAGCCTCGTTAGTGTTTTTGGTACCGCACGAAGAAGGAAGCCTTTCGAAAGTATTGACCATTTTGTCGTTTTATAACATCAACCTGACGAAAATTCAATCACTTCCCGTGGTGGGTCAAGAGTGGGAATACCTGTTTTACATTGACGTGACCTATAAAGATTATGTGCGTTATCGGCAGGCGCTCGATGCTATTTTGCCATTAACTAAGAACATGCGGATTCTGGGAGAATATAAAGAAGGAGAACAAACAATATAACTAATAGGCAATAGGGAACCTCAGCAGCAAAGGCAACAGGGAAAGCGACAATTTGCTAATCTACAAATTTCATTGTCAATTGTCAATTTAGTTCCTAACTTCTTATCTTCTTTAATTTCTAAAAATTTCTATTTACTAACTGTAAACAACTATGATACGAACCATTCAACCTGCCAATCGATTAAACTCCGTCAGCGAGTACTATTTCTCCACCAAGTTGAAAGAGATAGCCCAGATGAATCGCGACGGGAAAAATGTGATTAGCCTTGGCATCGGCATGCCCGATTTGCCGCCGTCGGAAGCCACGATTCAAGCATTAAAACAGGAAGCCGAAAAGCCTGGTGTGCATGGATACCAGAGTTATAATGGCATTCCCGAATTACGGGAAGCATTCGCGCAATGGTATAAAACATGGTTTGATGTGACACTGAATCCTGCCAATGAAATCTTGCCTTTAATGGGATCGAAAGAAGGTATCTTGCATATCTCTCTGGCCTTTCTGAATCCGGGAGATGGAGTTTTGGTTCCCAATCCTGGTTATCCCACCTATACTTCAGTGAGCAAATTGGTGGAAGCTAATGTGATTTCGTACGATTTGGATGAAAACAAGGATTGGCAGCCTGATTTTGAGGCACTGGGAAAAATGGATTTATCAAATATTAAACTCATGTGGGTCAACTATCCAAACATGCCTACCGGCGCCAGTGCCACGCGAGAACTGTTTGATAATTTGGTAGCCTTCGGTAAAAAACATCAGATCGTTATTTGCAACGATAACCCGTATAGTTTTATCTTGAACGAAAATCACTTGAGTATTTTAAACAGTGAAGGTGCCAAAGAGATTTGTATCGAAATGAATTCAATGAGCAAGTCGCATAACATGTCGGGATGGCGTATCGGGATGGTAGCTGCCAATGCTCAATTTATTGACTGGATTATACGCGTGAAAAGCAACATCGATTCCGGCATGTTTCGTCCGTTGCAAGTAGCCGCCGTTGCCGCATTGCATAACTCGCCCGAATGGCATCGTGCAAAGAATATCACTGTCTATGCCAAACGTCGCGTGATTGCAGAACAAATTATGCAAACACTTGATTGCACGTTTGATTCAAAGCAAGTGGGAATGTTTTTATGGGGGAGAATTCCCGTTCGTTATGCTGATGCAGGTGAACTGGCAGATGAAGTTTTATATCAGGCCAATGTGTTTATTACACCAGGCTTTATTTTCGGGACTCAAGGTAAACGTTACATTCGCATCTCGCTTTGCAGCCCAAGAGCAAAATTGGAAGAGGCTTTGGAGCGTATTGTGAAGATGAAAAATGAAAAGTCAAAATCAAAATAACAATCATCATTAAACAGATAAAACAATGGAACTACAACCAATCTACGAACCAATCACGGAAGCAAATCGTCCACTCGTGATTGCAGGGCCGTGCAGCGCCGAAACTGAAGAACAAACATTAAAAACTGCTCATCAATTAGCTGCAAAAGGAATTAAAATTTTTCGTGCGGGCATCTGGAAACCTCGTACAAAACCCGGAGGTTTTGAAGGTGTCGGTAGTGTGGGATTGCCTTGGTTGCACCGTGTAAAACAAGAAACCGGCATGTTGACAGCGATAGAAGTTGCCAATGCCAAACATGTATATGAAGCGTTAAAATATGGCGTTGATATTTTATGGATCGGTGCGCGCACCACTGCCAATCCGTTTGCGGTGCAAGAGATTGCCGATGTGTTGCAAGGAGTTGACATCCCTGTTTTAATCAAAAACCCGGTGAATCCCGATGTTGAACTGTGGATCGGCGCTATCGAACGGGTTTACAATGCCGGAATTCGTCGTTTAGCGGTGATTCATCGCGGATTCAGCACCTACGACAAAACGGTGTACCGCAACATTCCACAATGGCATATTCCCATCGAATTGCGTCGCCGTATGCCCGAAATGCCTATTATATGCGATCCCAGCCATATTGGAGGTCGTCGCGAACTGATTGCATCTATCTCGCAACAGGCGCTCGACTTGCAATTTGAAGGGTTGATCATCGAATCGCATTGCAATCCCGACGAAGCATGGAGTGATAAGAACCAGCAAATCACACCTGACGTGTTGGAGCAAATTCTGCAACATCTGGTGGTACGTAAGATGAATCAAACCACTGAAGACCTGTCGATTTTACGCCATCAAATAGACGAACTCGACAATCAACTTTTGGAGGTATTGTCAAAACGGCTCCGCGTGTCACGCGAAATTGGCACCTATAAAAAGGAACATGGCATGCCTGTTTTACAAGCCCTTCGCTATGACGAAATTCTCCATAATCGGGTAACTCAAGCTGAATCGATCGGTATCAACGGCGATTTTATGAAAAATATTCTTGAAGCTATTCACGAAGAATCGGTTCGGGTGCAGTTGGAGTTGATAAATAAATAGTAAAAATAGAGAAGTTAGAAAAGAAAAGATTGATGCTGGAGAACAGAGGTTATTCTAAACGATAATTTAACCATAAGCTATGCGTATTTTAATACTCGGAGCCGGAAAGATGGGCTCCTTTTTCACGGATGTGTTGAGTTTTCAACACGAGGTGGCGCTCTACGATGCCGATCCTAAACGGTTGCGTTTTGTTTACAACACCATTCGTATGTCCCAACTTGATGAAGTAAAGGATTTTGATCCCGAATTGGTGATCAATGCCGTAACCATAAAACACACGCTAAAGGCTTTTCGCGAGGTGATTCCTTTTTTGTCGAAAAACTGCCTATTATCGGATATTGCTTCGGTGAAAACAGGACTTCCGGAGTTTTACAGGAAAAGCGGGTTTCGTTTTGTTTCCACCCATCCCATGTTTGGACCGACTTTTGCAAGTCTCAGCGATCTTTCCTCTCAAAGTGCGATCATTATTGCCGAGTCAGACCCAAAAGGAAAAGCCTTCTTCAAGGAGGTGTATGGTTCACTGAAACTCTCTATTTTTGAGTATTCATTCAAAGAACATGATGAAACAACGGCTTATTCGTTAGCCATTCCTTTTGCTTCTACGTTGGTTTTTGCGTCTGTAATGAAGCATCAGGAAGCTCCCGGAACGACGTTTAAACGCCATTTAAGCATCGCGCATGGGTTGCTGTCGGAGGATGATTATTTGTTGACGGAGATTTTATTCAACCCTTACACCCCAGAACAATTGATAAATATTCGTGAGCAACTATCTGTTTTGCTCGACATTATCGAGAAGAAAGATACGAAAAAAATGCAACACTATTTGCAAAAGATACGGGAGAATATTGCATAAAGAGTACTTTTTGCATAAATTCGCAGCATCCGAACAGTAAATTATGCTGTTTCTTATTCCTTTTTTGCAACTGTTAGTTGCATCTCACAGGCAGCACAATCGAAATGTAATTGAAACCGGTCGTGTGTTCCTACTAAGAAAAGCGGCTCGTGCAGTGGCGTTGGAGATTTTTGTTTCGGACACCAGCCTAATTCAAATTTCAAACAATACTTGGTGGTCATTACCGGTTCTTCGGGCATCAACTGACCTCCAGTTTCCAATGCAGGATCAATGGATGTAACGCCGTGACGTTCGTAAAATGCTCGGGACTTTTCGTTCGATACATTTCCTAAATAACTCAGCTTTTTCGTTGGATACAAACGAGTTTCTTTGACCGGATGCTGTTGGTGAATTTGATTCTGTTGAAGTGTCAATTCCTTTTCCACTTGCTCTATCATCGTTCGTCGCCACGTGCTTAACCGCGATGATGGAATAAACCAATGACTCGAAAGCTCGATCCGTATGTCCGATAAAGAAAAAGAAGTATCACCCAACTTCCCGAATTGTTTTGTGATATTTTGTTCGGTAGTCGCAAAGTCGCTTTTCGACAACTCTTTTTCGCATGGGAAAAGTATCGTCACGGATGAAATGCCTTCTGCGACAGCATCGAGCGCAAACCCATCAGTTGTTTCGTAAAAACGGAGACTAAGCGAAAGCGTACGTTCAGCTGATTTCTTTGCCAAAACTTCTTCAAACGATTGATCAAAATTGCGATAAAGCTGCGTTCCTGTTTTTATGGCAGGCGTTTTGAAAGGAAACAACCGTTCTCCTTCTACCCGATTAACCCGAAAACCGGTGAATGCGCCATCCGTGGAAACAAAGCAAAGGCCATCTCCATTGTGTAACTCTTCTGTTGTTTTCACCGTCAATGTGCCGTGCTCCACTTTTTCTACCTGTCCGACAGGCTGTCCAATTGACTTCGGTGTTGATAACTGCACCAATCCACGATTTCGTTGATTAAAGAAATAATCGGTCGCTCCACGGTGAAATGTACGTTGTGGATCAGGTTCAAAAAAAAGCCTCACCTTTCCCAAAGAGCTTTTGGAATAGCGATCTGATCCTTCCAACAAACTGTCCAAGCGTCGACGATAATAGGCAGTGACATTCTTTACATAACTCATCTCCTTCAATCGTCCTTCTATTTTGAAAGAAGAAACACCTGCTTCCATTAATACAGCTAAATGAGTCGAATAATCAAGATCTTTGAGTGATAGAAAATGGCTTTCTTCACGCAACATGTTCCCATCGGTATCTTCCAGACGATACGGCAAACGGCACAATTGGGCACATTCGCCCCGATTGGCGCTTCGACCGCGCAATGCCTGACTTGCATAACACTGTCCACTATATGAAACACACAAAGCCCCGTGTACAAAACTCTCTATTTTAGCGGAAGTTTGTGAAGCAATAGTGCGAATTTGTTCCAACGAAAGTTCACGAGCCAAGACTATCTGTGAAAAGCCAACATTTTCTAAGAATTGCACTTTTTCTACCGTTCTGTTATCCATTTGAGTGCTGGCATGTAATGCAATGGGAGGCAACGAAAGTTCAAGGATCCCCATATCCTGAAGAATCAAAGCATCGGCACCTGCCTCATACAACTGCCAAGCCAAACGTTCGGCCAATGGCAACTCAGTATCCGTTAGGATGGTGTTCATCGCAACGTACACTTTCGCACGAAACCGATGAGCATAAACAGCTAATCGGGAAATGTCATCCACAGCATTACCGGCAGCAGCACGCGCACTGAACTGTGGTGCACCGATATAAACGGCATCCGCTCCATGGTTGATCGCTTCTATTCCGATATCGGCTGTTTTGGCAGGAGCCAGTAATTCAATTTCACGCATGATGTAGAAATGGTTGAATGGAAAACAGTAACAAAGATAATACAATACGCAGGTCTTCTTTTTCTATAAAGAAAAAAGCGAAAACATCAGGAAGATATTTTCGCTTTTAAGGATGTGGTACCACCAGGAATCGAACCGGGGACACAAGGATTTTCAGTCCTTTGCTCTACCAACTGAGCTATGGTACCATAGCCGATTTGCGGTTGCAAAGGTAAAGAAAAATCCCAAACTGCCAAAACAAAGCCGCCCTTTTTCAACCATTGCAGATAAAATTTGATTCTGTAAGCAACTGCGACTTGTTTATATGTCTCAAAATCAACGTTTAAATGAATTAATTGGCTACTTTTCTCTTGAATGAATCAGGCATGAATGCGTCCAATGCCTTGGTAGGTTTGCCGTCATTCCCCCAACAGCTTAATGCGTAACCGCTCCAATTCTGTGCTCCTTCAGGTTCCCAGTAAATTACTCCAAGTCCTTTATGGTTAGGGACTTCTTTTACTTTCTTAATTACAGCTCTCAACATATCGTATGTGTTTTGTGGATGATCGGCTTCACCTCCTACTTCTACCACCATCACTTCTTTGCCGTACCGTTTTACCATATCATCTAAATTTTTCCCCAAATCGTCGATGGTGGACTTGTAATCCGTACCCAACCAAAAAGGATAATAAGAGGCGCCAATGATATCATAATGAACGCCATACTTGGTGGCATTATCGAAAAATGTCCTGAAACGTTGATTGTTATTCCCTTGATCGAGATGAATAATCACTTTTGTGGAAGGGTCCACTTTTTTGGTAGCTTTATATCCCGCGTTGAGCAATTGTGCCAACTGATTCCAATGTGCCGTACTGCCATCAGGCCACAACATGCCACCCGTTATCTCATTGCCAATCTGAACCCATTGAGGAATTATGCCAACTGATTTGAGAGTATCCAATACATCAAACGTGTGTTGATAAACGTCCATTACTAATTTCGGAAACGGATCGTTTGCCCAGTCTGCTGGTTTATTTTGTTTTTGAGGATCGGCCCATGAATCGCTATAGTGAAAATCAATCAGAATACGCATACCCATCTTCTTAGCTCGTAATGCCATCTCTACCACATCGGCTTTGCTACAATGACCCGAACGGGGATCATTGGACGGGTTCACCCACACACGGAGGCGAACTGTGTTGATTCCGTGATCTTTCAAAATAACCAAACAGTTTTTTTGAACGCCATCAGTGTCGTAAAACTTATAACCGGTGGCTTCCATTTGTTGCAACCAACCAATATCGGCACCTCGCACAAATTGCGCGTTGACTCTGTTTGAAAACGGGAATAGAAAAAGTACCAGTCCGAACCAAACTATGCTTCGCCAAGGAAGCCCAAACCTTGATTTTTTCATCTTAAAAAGGATTAAGCTAGTGATGAATAGATATACCTTAAAGTTGTTTTAATGCTAAAATTCAAAACAATGCGGTTGATTTCACCGGCGGTTATTGCCGGACAACTATTATGCGAATATTTAAAGCAAAGATAGCTGATAATTGGACATCCTCACACGCCAAAAATGGTTCATCTAAATTATTAAGCGATGTAGGAAGTTGTAGAGAGGTCGATCCGTAAATTCATAAAAAAAGAAATCTTCAACGTCTGTCAGTAAACACGTTGAAGATTTCTTGAAGTGACCCCGACAGGATTCAAACCTGTAACCTTCTGATCCGTAGTCAGATGCTCTATTCAGTTGAGCCACGGGGCCTTGTTTTTGCGACTGCAAAGGTAAAGCAAAAGTTCCAATTGTACAAACTTTTTGCAGTCGATTTTGGGAAATATTTTACTAACTGCCTTAGGCAAATGAGTTAGAAGATGGCTAACAAGTCGTTCATGCCCAAAAATCCTTTTTTATCATGGGCAAATTCGGCTGCTAACACAGCTCCCAATGCAAAACCACGACGGCTTTTGGCATCATGTTTGATGCTGATCGTGTCCATTTCTGATTCGTAAATCACTTCATGAATGCCAGGTACGGTACCTTCGCGAACGGATGCAATGGCTAATTGATTTGATTGGGTTTCTGTTTCTTTTACCCATGTTGTTTTTCGATCAAGCTCTTCTAAAATGGTTTCTGCCAATGTGATAGCAGTCCCACTTGGAGCATCGAGCTTTTGCGTGTGATGCACCTCGACCATACGTACATTGTAGTCACTGAATGGATTCATCAGCTTAGCCAAATGACGATTGAGCGCGAAAAAAAGATTTACTCCGAGACTGAAGTTTGACGACCAAAATAAAGTGCCGTTGGTTGCCTCCATTTCTTGACGAATAACAGGAAGCTGCTCTGTCCACCCCGTCGTACCACAAACCACTGGAATCTTTGCTTCAAAACAATGATGCAAGTTCGCTACTACAGCGTCTGGTCGGGTAAATTCGATGGCAACGTTAGCGCTACGAAACGCGGGTGAATCAAATGTATCGTTTGTTGTTAGATCGATGATTGCAACAATTTGATGACCACGCTGCAGAGCAATATTTTCGATTTCATGCCCCATTTTCCCGTATCCGATTAGCGCAATATTCATATTGATAGTAATTTAATTGGTTTTTTGTAAGGCAATTCTAAAGATGGTACCTTGGTTTATTTCTGATTGTTTGACATAGATTTTTCCCTGATGATATTCTTCGATAATGCGTTTGGCTAATGAAAGTCCCAGTCCCCAACCTCTTTTTTTTGTAGTAAATCCAGGATTGAAAATAGTTTTGAAAAGATGTTTGGCCATTCCTTTCCCTGTATCTTGCACATCGATCAAATAAAAATGATTGTTTTCAGTCAGCGTGATGGTGATTTTTCCGCTCCCATCCATTGCGTCGATAGCATTTTTGCACAAATTTTCGATCACCCATTCAAACAACGGCACATTGATTGCTGCTTCGGCGGTGTCGGGTAATTGTTGTTTTACTTCAATGATTACTTTGTTTGAAATGCGGTTGCGCATGTAGGTTATGGCACCATCGAGTGCATCCATTAATGGAATGGCGATAAGTTCAGGTTTGGAACCAATCTTGGAAAAGCGTTCAGCAATGGTTTTGAGTCGTTTGATGTCTTTCTCCATTTCGGGCAAAAGCGTATCGCTAGGAAACCGCGTTTTCAGCAATTCAATCCAAGCCATCAATGACGAGATTGGCGTGCCTAATTGGTGCGCTGTCTCTTTGGAAAGACCTACCCAAACTTGATTTTGCTCGGCTTTTTTTGTTCCTGAAAATGCCCAGAAAGAGACAAGGATAAACAGCGCTATGACCCCTAATTGAATGTACGGAAAATAAGCTAATTCCTTGATTAAGTACGAATCGTCATAGTATATAAATTGTTTTGTATTTTGATCAATATCAATTTCAATGGGAGGATGTTTGTGCTTCAGACGTGCAATGGTTGCTTGCCGAAAGGCTTGCAAATTTGTTTTTGGTTCACGAATATTGCGCGAAGTAATAAAATGATCTTGGCTGTCAACCATTACTACCGGAATGGTTGTGTTCCCTTCCAAAACGTGCATGATGAGGGTTAGGTCAGCACCCCCTTCGGCATGCGCCACTAAGCGTGTTGCATCAGCCCAAATTTCAATCTTTTGCCGTTCTTCATTTGCCAATTGATCTACCAACTTATTAGTAAAAAAAAGAGATACCAATGCTATGATGGATGCAATAGCGATGAATGTCAATCGAAGGTGTAGTGGTTTGGTTAGCATGTGAAATTTTTTAGCGCTGTTTCTTTACTTTCATCGATTGCTTTTCGTTCTTTGTTCAGGGTATGACAGGCCATGAGTAACTAATGAAGAATACATTTTTTCGACAACAAATATAGGATATTTTTAGCAATAGTGATAGTCAGCGATTATTTATGTGTGTTAGTTCATGTCAAATCTTTCATTTTTCGCATTTAAAAAAAAGCAAACAGGTATGATATAAATAACAAAGAATGTACAAAGATTGCTCTTTTGCATAGGATGTTCGTGAGGAATTTCATTTATCTTTGTCTAACTTTTCGTCATTAGGAAAATTGCCGAGTTAGCCTATGGAATCAACTTAAATCTGCAGTAGGACGAATCGTCTTTTCGTTGTTTTGATTACAAAAAAAATGAGTAAAGGCAAAAAGGCACAAAAAGAGGTACATGGTTTTAGTAATCCCATACTCACTTACATAGTAATAAATTTAGCTGTAAATAGCGCTATTTTTTACTTTGTGGTAGATGTGTTTCCATTTGTGAATGACAATCCAGCAAAGAAATATGCTTGGCCTTTCTACTTTTACCAATTAATGTGGATTTTGTTCGGGATCTCTTTAAAAAAATACCTCTCTTTTCGCGAACGTACCATTGGAACAGTTGTAATCCAATGCATCAAGACTGATTTTTTCGCCTTGCTTTTTGGTATTGGACTCTTGATTCTCTTTGCTGATTTCAACTATTCCATTGGCTTTCTTCTTGCTCTCTCAGGAAGTTTTTTAGTAAGCGAGTTGATGTTGATTTCGCTCTTTTATTCGTTTGGTGAAGCTCAGCTTGTGGAAGCCATGGTTGTTCCTTCTGAAACAATATCAACCCCTATAAATGAATATGCTGAACATCCATTAAATGCAGAAACCGTAAGCACGTTGGAAAAATTGATACACGAAGCTGGTGGCCCTCGATTGCTCGAATTTCTTCGAATAAGCATTCATCCTTTTGTTTCTTCGACTCTTTTTGTGAACACAACTTCGCGTTTCAATATCGAAAAGGTCAACGTCAATCGTTATACCTCCATTGTGAATCTTAAGGTTACGAACGAAATACGAGAGATTAATACTTTTTTTGCTGCTGTAAATGACAAACTACCCATTGGAGGTGTCTTTATTTCTTGTTTTGAAACGAAGAGTCAACGTAAAAAAAGGATCCTGGGATCGCACCCATATCTCAGTAATTATGTGCTTTATGGCATTGACTATATCTTTCGAAGAATTATGCCAAAATTAAATTTGACGCGTGAGTTTTATTTTTGGATTACGAATGGGACTAACCGTGTTTTATCTAAAGCGGAAGTGTTGGGTCGCTTATATTATTCAGGGTTTGAAGTTATTGGTCAACGAAAAATTCACGGTCTTTCGTATGTTGTTGCACGTAAAATTAAGGCTCCAATACGGACAGAGATTGCCAATTACAGCTCGATTATTAAATTGAGACGCTTCGGCAAAAATGGAAAAATCATAAAGGTGTACAAATTGAGAACCATGCATCCATATTCTGAATATTTGCAAGATTACATCTACAAACACCATAACTTACATAAAAGTGGAAAATTCAAAACGGATATTCGCATCACTACCGTTGGTCGTTTTTTGCGTCGGAATTGGCTGGATGAACTTCCTATGATTGTGAATTTTCTAAAAAGAGAGATGAAATTGGTCGGCGTACGTCCTTTGAGTGAGCAATATTTTCGTTTATATTCGCCCGAGTTACAACAGCAGCGCATTCGACATCGGCCAGGACTATTGCCTCCTTATTACGCTGACATGCCAACTGATTTGGAAGAAATTCAAGCATCAGAACGTCGTTATTTGGATGCGTGCGAAAAACAGGGGACTTTCATCACCGATGTTCGGTACTTTTTCAAAATCATGTACCATATCGTATTTCATCGTGCACATAGTCGCTAAAATATTGAATATCATTGACGTCATGAGTGAAATGTTTCTTTGGTATGTTTAATCTATTTCTTTATGAGAACCCTACTACTTGTTTGCTTTTTTCTTTTATCAGTACCGTTGTTTAGCCAGTATATTCCTGAAGACATAAGTTACACTTCAGTATATGATTTTTTAGACGAAATGGCCAATGACGGAGTGATTTCCATTAATACGGCTATCAAACCATACAGCCGTGAATTTATTGCCAAAAAATTGCAAGAGATTACCAAAACCTCAGCTCAATTGAGTAGACGGCAGCGACAAGAAGCGGCATTTTACCTCAACGATTATTCGTTGGAACGCGACACGTTACCCGATAACTGGAATATTGTAGAGAACTCGAAAACGGCAGTTTCGTTGTGGCCTCCAGGCATCTATTACAGAACGGACACGATGCGCCTTCGCCTTACTCCAATTATTGGATACGAAACCATGCACAACCAAAGTGGAACAATTTCCATCCGCTCCGTAGGAGCCGATTTTCAGGGAATGTTTGGTAAGCATCTATCTGTTTATGCAAGCTTAAGGGATCACTCTCAACTTGGCGATTTATTATCGAAAGGAGAAAGATTGTTTGCAAACCAAGCAAGCCCATATACAGGCCGAGATACGTTGATGCGTATTCCATCTTATTTAACGCGTTTCCCCGGAGGAGCTTATAAAGTGGACAATGGAACCAATGCCGGCGGTGACTACAGTGAAATGCGCGGTGGCATCTATTATTCATGGGGTTGGGGAAATGTAGGGTTAGCAAAAGATTATATTGAATGGGGCGATAACTATCATGGCTCCAATATTTTGTCGGGAAATTCGCCTTCATTTCCATTTATTGCCTTTAATATAAAACCGGTAGATTGGTTTGAGCTAAACTATTTTCATGGTTGGCTGACTTCTGATGTGTATGATTCTACCGATTATTACACCTATAACACGGGGCAAAAAGAATATCGCTATAAAAACAAGTTTATTGCTGCCGACATGATCACTTTTCGCCCGACCCGTGAACTTTATCTTTCGTTTGGAAATTCAATTATCTATTCTGAACGTTCCATTCAGCCGGCTTATTTGATTCCGTTAGCATTCTACAAATCAATGGATCACTCATTAACCATGGGATCTGAAAATCAAAACTCGCAAATGTTTTTTAATCTCAGCTCGCGGAACATTCGCCATTTGCATTTGTTTTTATCAACCTATATTGATGAATTTTCGGTGTCGCGATTAAGTGCTTCTAATCCTCAGAAAAATCCTATTTCGTGGAAGTTTGGCGGTGAACTCAGTGATTATCCCTTTCAGGATTTTTCGTTCATCGGAGAATTTACTCGAACCTATGCTTTAACCTATAAGCATTTCATCCCAAGTCTCGATTTTACTTCGGGAGGTTATACGCTTGGAAGCTATTTGTGGGATAATGCTCAAGAAATCTATCTGGCGGCTACGTACAAACCCATTCGTGGCTTGTTGCTGAAAGGATCGTACACCTATGCTGTTCATGGAAACGAATATGATTACGTTCATGCTCTGGCCGATGATATTTTAGCACAACCATTTATGAAAGACAAGGTATGGCAAAACAAAACAGCTTCTTTGCATGCTACTTACGAAATGGTGAACAATGTATTTCTCCTTTTTGATGTTGATTACAGCGATATTACAGGATATACGCCAACCGATCTGAAAGGGCCGGGTGAATATCGTACAAATGCTCAGGGATATTTAGATATGTACACGCCTTTATTCTTGCAAGGGAAAAAATTTACTGTTACCTTTGGCATAAATGTCGGCTTATAGCCATAACATGACTTAAAAAACATGCGTCAGATACAAATGGTTGACTTAAAGAGTCAATACGATAAAATAAAAAACGAGGTCAACGCCCAAATGCAGCAAGTGATGGATGCTGCATCGTTCATCAGAGGCGAAAAAGTGACTACTTTCCAACGTCATTTGGAAAATTACTTGAATGTGAAACATGTCGTTCCGGTGGGAAATGGCACCGATGCGTTGCAAATTGCTTTGATGTCTTTAGGTCTTCACCCGGGTGATGAAGTCATAACGCCAACATTTACCTTTATTGCAACAGTCGAGGTAATTGCTTTGTTAGGATTAACGCCCGTGTTGGTAGATGTCGATCGAGAAACGTTTTGCCTGTCGCCGGATGCCGTTCGTAGTGCGATTACTGAAAAAACAAAAGTAATTTTACCGGTACATCTTTTTGGACAAAATGCCGACATGGAATCATTGAGAGCCATTGCAGAAGAACATAAACTTTATATAGTGGAAGATGCTTGTCAGTCGATGGGATCTTATTATACCTTTCAAAATGGTGAAAGCTATGCTTCCGGCTGTATGGGAAATATAGGTTGCACTTCGTTCTTTCCATCAAAAAATTTAGGTTGTTTTGGCGATGGAGGTGCTCTTTTTACAAATGATGATGCGTTGGCAGCAATTATTCGTTCCCTTGCAAATCACGGTATGGAAGTTCGTTATCACCACGATCGTATTGGTGTTAATTCACGATTGGATAGTTTGCAGGCAGCTGTGCTGGATGTGAAACTTGCTCATTTGGATCAATACATTGCAGCGCGACAATCGGCAGCGGAATTTTATAATCGAGCTTTGACCGATTGCGACAAGATAACGATCCCGGTGCATCAACCTCAATCAACACATGCTTTTCATCAATACACGGTTTTTTTGCATGATATAGACAGAAACACGGTACAGGCCAAGTTGGCTGCAAAAGGCATCCCTTCGATGGTTTACTATCCGATTCCCATACATTTACAAAAAGCATATGCTTATCTGGGACATAAAACCGGCGATTTCCCGATAGCGGAGCAACTTTCGCAACAAGTACTTTCGTTGCCTATGCACACTGAGTTGGATGAAGAACAATTAAACTACATTGTCGCTGCATTAAAAGAAGCCTTGCAATAGAAAATCCGAAAACAGCATAAAAACAGTCTTTTAATTATTATATAATGTCCTATTATGCTCACGAAACAGTAGTGATTGACCAGCCATGTGCCATTGGTGATGGAACAAAAATCTGGCATTTTTCGCATATTATGCCACATTGCGTGATTGGCGACAATTGCAATATTGGCCAAAATGTAGTTATTTCGCCGGATGTCGTGCTTGGACGAAATGTGAAGGTACAAAATAATGTTTCGATCTATTCGGGTGTGATTTGCGAAGACGATGTATTTTTAGGCCCTTCTATGGTTTTCACCAACGTGATAAATCCCCGTAGTGCAGTGAATCGTCATACCGAATTCAAAAAAACATTTGTTCGCCAGGGAGCTTCCATTGGAGCCAATGCCACCATTGTATGCGGCATCAATATTGGCGAATATGCCATGATTGGCGCAGGCGCTGTTGTGACAAAAGATGTAAAACCTTATGCGTTGGTTGTCGGGAATCCAGCCCGTCAAATGGGATGGGTGAGCGCTTATGGAATGAAATTGCACTTTGATGAACAAGGTCTTGCCATTTGTTCTGAAACCGGTGAAGTGTATCGTTTGCAAGATCAGAGTGTTACAAAATTAATTATTTCAAAATGAGTCGTACAATAAAATTTGCTGTCGTAGGGCAAGGTCATATCGGGAAACGTCATGCCGAAATGATTCGTCGCGAACCGAATGCCGAATTGATTGCCGTGTGTGATATTTTGTCGAAAGAACAATTGGGCTTAACGAACTTGCAGGAGCGATTCTTTTCTTCTATTGAAGAGCTGCTGAATGCCAATCTGGACATTGATGTAGTAAATATTTGTACTCCAAATGGATACCATGCTGAATATGCTATTCGTGCGCTGGAAAAACGATACCATGTCGTGATTGAAAAGCCGGTTTCGCTCACACGCGCTGACGCTGAACGCATCTTGCATACTTCTTTGTCGGTGTCGCGCGATGTATTTTGTGTGATGCAAAACCGTTATTCACCACCATCGGTGTGGCTTAAGGAATTAATAACGAATAAAATGTTGGGCGATATTTTTCTGGTGCAGCTTAATTGCTATTGGAATCGTGATGCGCGTTATTATAAAGCAGGCAACTGGCATGGCGATCAGCAATTGGATGGTGGTACTTTGTTCACGCAGTTTTCACATTTCATCGATATTATGTATTGGCTATTCGGGGATATTAAAAACATTCATGGCAATTTCAAAGATTTTACCCATCAGCAATTAACTGATTTTGAAGATAGTGGCGTGGTTACATTTGACTTTTTACAAGGTGGAATGGGAGTTCTAAATTATTCAACCGCTATATGGGATGCTAATTATGAAAGCAGTATCACCATCATTGGATCTCAAGGTACTGTGAAAGTTGCCGGTCAATATATGAATGAAGTAACTTATTGTCATGTGAAAGATTATGAAATGCCTGAGCTGGCGGCATCTAATCCTCCCAATGACTATGGACTGTACAAAGGGTCAGCGCAAAATCATCATTACATCATTCATAATGTGATTGAAAAACTCTCGGGCAATAGTCCTATTACCACCAACTTGCTGGAGGGAATGAAGGTAACTGAAATCATCGAAAGAATCTACCATGTTCGAGATGAACAGTGGAAAAAACTTAGATAACGTATAATAAATCAATTTCCTATGATTCAACGTATTCAAACTGTTTATTTATTTATTGTTGCCGTATTGTCGGTCATTGTATTCTTTTTACCGATAGCTGCCATCATCACAAAGGCAACTGTTTTTGAATTATCTTATCGTGGATTCACTTCCTCACCTCCGATTGATGCATTGTATTCCTCAACATGGGCATTGACGCTGGTAGGGGCATTAATTCCGGTTGTTGCGTTTGTCACCATTTTTTTATTCAAAAAAAGAAAGCTGCAAGTGACGATGTGTTATATTAATTTTCTATTGATGGATCTCTACTACATCATTGTAATTGCCTCATTGTGGTTTGCCGATCAGCAATTGGCTTTGCCTTCGCGATGGTCATACCATTATGCCATTATTTTGCCGGTCGTAAACATGATATTGACCTTCTTGGCCATCCGCGCTATCAATAAAGATGAA
>DAHXOX010000148.1 GCA_027364655.1 Paludibacter sp.
TCGGAAGGGAATGTGAGGTATTGTTCCATAACATGCACGTAAGCGTCCACCACGCCATTCGCTAACTGTCGTTTTGGAAGCGAGAAAGTTACTTCCGGATCAAGAATTGAAAACTGAGGATAGGTTTCCAGATTCATAAAAGCCAGCTTCTCATGCGTCGCTTTTTTTGAAATTACTGAGCCATTATTCATTTCCGAGCCGGTGGCAGGGAGTGTGAGCACTGTTGCAAAAGGGAGTGCATGTTTTGCTTTCGAAGGATCCATCAAGAATTCCCATGGGTCACCATCATAAAGCATAGCTGTTACAATGAATTTCGTTCCATCAATCACCGAACCTCCGCCAACAGCCAAAAAATAATCAATATTTTGTTCTTTTGCCATGACAACTGCCTGAATAAGAGTCTCATATGTTGGGTTTGGCTCAATGCCCGAAAATTCAATGACACTGTGATTATGCAAGGCTGCTTTCACCTCATCATACACACCATTACTCTTAATACTGCCTCCGCCATAAGTCATCATCACCCGTTTCCCTGCAGGCACTTCAGTTGCAAGGGAAGCAATCGTACCCTTTCCAAAAATAAGTTTGGTGGGGTTTTTGAAAATGAAATTATACATATCGCTTGTTTTTAAATAGTTTAGTTGTTTTATCCTTGCTATCCAGTCGTTTAGCATCTCTTGTGCGAGTATCAAAGCAAGAACTCTGTCAAGTTTTTGAGTTGTTGCAAAGGTACATTATTTTTTATGGTGGGTGTTCACCAAAAAGAGATACTTTTGTATGCTGAATTTTTATTTTTGAACAATGGCACGTGTAAAAACTGATGAACGCAACTTCTTTTCCGAAGATGGGATGCCTTTTTTCTGGACTTGGGTAGAGGATACACCCCATGAAAATTATGACCGTCTTTTTAAGCTTTATGCTTTGCATGGCGTACGTGGTATAAACTTTAAAGGCAATATACCCGCGATTGAAAAGGTCATTCCGATTGCTCAAAAATATAACATCGATCTTTATGTTTGGTGGTGGGTGATGAATCAACCCGAATTAGCTAGGGAACATCCCGAATGGCTCGACGTCAACGCAGATGGCGATTCTTTGGTCGATAAGAGAGCTTATGTCGATCACTATAAGTTTTTAAATCCGGCTATCAATGACTTTCGCAACGAACTTTACCGTCAAGCCAGATATCTTTGTCAATTGGATGGTATAAAAGGGATCAGTCTGGATTTTGCGCGTTATGTTGATGTTATTCTGCCTGTTAATTTACAGCCTAAATACGGTATTGTGCAAGATAAGGTATATTCTCAGTGGGACTACGGTTATCATCCTGTGGCCATTGAAAAGTTCAAAACCATGCATGGTTATGATCCCAAAACGGTATCTGATCCTTCGCAAGACGAGACGTGGCTTTCTTTTCGGTTGCTTCAGGTGACGGAATGCGTGCAAGGAATTGCCGACATTGTGCGAAGTCATCAATTGAAGGTAAGTGCTTCTCCTTTTCCAACGCCATCGGTTGCACGGCGCCTTGTGATGCAGGCTTGGGAGAACTGGCAATTGGACTTTTATCTCCCCATGGTCTATTATAAATTTTATAACAAAACGATCGATTGGGTATATGCCACAACACGTGAAAATGTTTCCGCCGTTCAGCCTGCTTCTGTTATTACGGCCATTTATGTGGAGGATGTTTTACAAGATGAAATTGATATCAGGCAGATGGTACAAACCGTTCTGGAAAATGGCTCTTCGGGCATTGCTTTCTTTGGCATTCCCGACACGAACTTTCTCCATGCACTCGCTACGTTCAAACGGGAAATTTCATGAAATAGTAAAACTTACGAATGCAAAAGAAATCACCCGTTTAAATAATTCAAAATAACAGCACTTAGAAACAACTTTCTGTTTACATTGCCATTTGAATCCCTATCTTTGTCCTTTCTGAAGAGGACTGAAGTATATTTTCGATAGATGGCATTGCTTCGTCCCATTGTTTCATCATTTTTTAATTCTATTCCAAATGAAAAAAATCGCATTCGTATTTGCAAGTTTAGGAATCCTCGTGTTTAGTTCGTGTATGCAAACCAACACACAAAATGACTATGCGCCTCAAATTGCTTATGCAGGCTCCGTTACCCTGAATGGCACACCTATTACGTCTTTTGACACCCTCACTGTTGGCGATACGTTGCTTCTACCACTTTCACTTCAGGGATTTTACAACCCAATCACAAGTTTTAGCGTCAGCAACGACACCACGGTTTCAAAAGTTTCTTTCCCGGGTATTGCCGCTTTAGGGAGTACGATACTTACTAGCGATTCGACCAACCTGAACAATGGATATATCTATTTTGGGACTTCTCCTGTGTACACTGTTGTGCTCACGGTTCAATACGTTCCCACCAAACCCAGTACAACCGCGGCGTTAACTATGATTGTTTCTTCTACCTCTCAATCGTCGCCTCAAGGAGCTAAATTATCACTGCCTGCCAAAGCAAAAATAGTAATGCCATGACATACTGAAAGTTGATTGAAGAATAAAAGGACTGAATAACCGAGTAACTGATTGATATTGTCTCGTCCTGAAATTTGTTTACTTATTCTGTAAACTTATTGCTGGACGAGACATATTGCTTTATCTGGGGATTGAAACATTATCTGATTTTTGCCCTTGTTTCTTTTACTTTCAAACTTTTCACGTTGTGTTACGTGGGTTAGTGCTTTTGACTAAGCCAATCCAGCACACCACGTTGTTTCAGGGTGAAGTTAATCCCCCAATTGTTTCCGGTAAGTACTCCACGGTCGCAAGCAGCGGCTACCGAAGCCGTGAGTCCTTTGATTTTATTCGGTGAATAATTCAGCTCAACCATCCCAGAAAAACCGTATTGGGGATTGATGAAAGGGGAACTCATGGTGCCTAATCCTTCGCGGTAGGTTGCGAGAATCCTGTCCGACCATTCATCGGAAAGATATCCCATGAGGCCCAGATGCCAGGCTCTCACGCGGTTGTCTTCAAAAGTCAGATTGCCATCTTTGTTATAAATGGGAGATGTCACCAAAGGAGATCCCATGCCTCTTCCATAGTTTGACCAACCGATGTAGAAACCGTGATTGTAGTAATTGTCACCTCCTACTGTCCAATACTGTAAATTGGTATGAGCGTAAATATTCGGTTGAAAATTCATCGGCCCGCTTTGATCAGTCGATTGGTAGTATTCTACAACAACGCCGCTGATGAGTTTCTTTCCGACAGCATCGTATTCCAATCCCCAAAGGCCATCTAATCCGTTAAGTTTCCAGAACCCCGAGGAATCTTCAAAATAGTTGTCGAGATACGCATGTAATTGGCCGTATTTGCCCAAATCGTAGGAGAGCCTTCCTTGCCAATTTCCAACGTAATTGCCATAGAACCATTGTTGATCACTCGTTGTAGCTGTCTTATCTCCTTTTAGAGGAATTAGCACCAGTAAAAAATGTTTTAAGTCGGCAGCATCAGAATTTGTGGAAACTACTTTTCCGTTTGCATAAGTAATGTGATCTCCTGCAAATTCCACATCTATTTCACCAGCAACAGTAAAGCTCCAACGGGAATTACCTTTTAATTGAATTGCTGCCGATTTTCTATTCAGCAATCCATTTGGGGAGGAAAAGCCACTTTGCGTATGAATAGATTGCAATTGATACCCATTGTCTACCAACCATCCATAGGAGATAGCCGCTTTTGCTTTCAGCCATGGCATTTTTGGAAAAACGGTGATGAAGTTGGGTATTTCAAATTCAATTTCAGGCAGAGGGCGCGCATTTTCTGACCAAAGCAAACCATCCCCGCAACTGCTCAGAAGAAGGTTTTGCAGTCCATCTGTTCTCACTCTGCTTCCGATGTTTAAGGCTACGTTTCGATAGCGGATACCTGCATAAATTTGTTGTGCAATCAGTTCGGAGGTGGAGCGGGTCGATTTTACCACATCGAATCCATAATTGAACGAGAACTTCTTTGCCGTATCGCTTTGCTGAAAGATGCCTGCACGGAGGAAGGCGCTGTTTGGCTGTATATTGGGAATACCTTCGCGGTTTGTGACTAACCAGAAAGGAGCGTACTGGCCCGAGCCAACATTGGTGGATAATTCCGTTTTATACGTCACTTGTCCTGTTTGAGCCGTTGCTGAGCAGGTGGCTAAGGAGACAATGAATGCGGCAATAAAATGTTGTATCTTCATGATTAATTGTAGCTTCTGAACGTGTATATTCCGTCTGTGGCTGACAAACGCAGTTTTGATGAGGAGATGTCAACGATCTTAAAGTGTTTCTCCATGCCATCCCAATAAAAATAGGAAGGTGTGTACCAATTGTCCACTACTTTAAGAATGAGAGAATCACCTATCTGATGGAATTCTCCGTATAAATCTCCTCCGTTGGGATTGGAGTACCGACTTAAATTTTGTACTTGAAAAGTGTAATTATCGAAGTTGTAGAAAATGCTGTCGCGTACCAAGGTTTGCGTGGGGGTGGTGATGGTAAGTAACTGCCATTTCCCATGCAGGTTGGGGTTGTAGTCGTGGCATCCGTTTAAAACAGGAAGCAGAAATAATAAGAGGATCAGGTAGATCCATGATTTCTTAGTGTTCATGAGCATTGGGTTGTTTTTTTACATGAAGGAGATATTGGGCACGTTGATATGAGTTAACGGATTAACAAAGGTAAGCCTTTTTTTTTCATTTACACCAAAGGCCATTTCTCATAGTCTCGAAATTTCCATTTATCTTTGCATGAACATACAAAAACTCATTTATGCTTCATCGTTCTAAAGCGCCTTTACGGCTTGGGCTTGCCGGAGGCGGTACCGATGTCAGTCCATTTTCCGATCTTTATGGAGGTACCATCCTCAATGCCACCATCTCGCTGTATGCTCAAGCCACTATTGAACCGATTCATCAACCCAAAGTAATTTTGCAGGCGTTGGATCGAAATGAACGTGTGGAATTTGGTTTGGATGATGATATAATCATTGACGAATTGCTTCCGCTGCATAAAGGTATTTACAAGCGAATCCGACAGGATTATTTGAAAGAACCCCGTGGATTTCGATTGAGTACCTTTGTGGATGCTCCTGCAGGATCGGGTCTTGGCACCTCTTCCACGCTGGCAGTGGCTATAATCGGCGCTTTTGTTGAATGGTTGAAGTTGCCTCTCGGGAGTTATGAGATAGCACGTTATGCTTATGATATTGAGCGTGTTGATTTAGGCATGGCCGGCGGAAAACAAGATCAGTATGCAGCAACTTTTGGTGGCGTGAACTACATGGAGTTTTTTGCCGATGACAAAGTCATTGTCAACCCGTTACGTATCGGTCATAAATATTTGCGCGAGCTGGAACACAATCTATTGCTTTATTACACAGCTCAGAGTCGCTATTCTTCGACCATTATCGAAGAGCAACAGAAAAATGTACGCAATCAAAATGAGGTTTCGCTTGAGGCCATGCATCGCTTGAAACAGCAAGCCACTGATATGAAAAATGCGTTGCTGACAGGTAAGATTCATGATATCGGGCATATTCTTGATGACGGATTTAATCATAAACGCCAGATGGCGAGTGGTATTAGCACTCCGCATATAGAGGAAATTTATCAGGAAGCTAAACATGCGGGAGCCTTGGGAGGAAAGATTTCCGGTGCCGGAGGTGGTGGGTTTATGATGTTTTACTGTCCTGACACAGCGAAATATGAAGTTGAAAAGGTGTTGAGCAAATTTGAGGGACACATTGTCCGGTATTCATTCGTTGAAGAGGGACTTTATACGTGGAGTATTTAGAGAATCAGCTGATAATTGACAATGTGATGAAATCATCAGGCTGAAGGCAAAAGGGGTTAAGCCTGAAGAAACTTCATAAATTGATAATTGGCAATTAATTGGCAATTTTCAGAACAATACAGACAGCCCATTGCTTTGATTTATTTACCATTTGCCGTTTCAAATCTACTTATTGCTTGTTTTATTATTTAATGGAACATCTATGGAAAACAATCACATACAAAAAATCCTTCTTGCATCGGCGGAAGTGAAGCATAACATAGCTAACGATGAAACGTTGGTGGAGATAATTCGCAAGGCTGCTGATGCTATCGTACGCTGTTTTCAGCAAGGCGGACGAGTTTATTTCTGTGGGAACGGAGGTAGCGCTGCCGATGCACAACATTTGGCGGCTGAATTTTCGGGACGCTTTTACAAGGACAGAGCAGTACTTCCTTCCGAAGCGCTGCATACCAACAGTTCATATATGACAGCGGTGGCGAATGATTATGGCTACGACGAAGTGTATGCGCGGATTGCTGGTTCGTTTTCGTCGAAAGATTTGCTTGTTGGCCTTTCGACTTCCGGTAATTCAACGAATATCGTGCGTGCTTTTGAGGTGTGTCGCAGCAAAGGCATCTTGACCATTGGAATGACCGGAACAGGTGGGGGAAAGATGAAATCACTTTCCGATTTATGGATTGGCGTGCCGAGTAACGATACTCCGCGCATTCAGGAAGCACATATTACTGTGGGACATATCATCTGCCAATTGGTTGAAGAAACAATGTTTTGATATGACGGAATGTATCATTTTAGCCGGAGGATTTGGCACGCGGCTGCAAAGCGTGGTGAATGATCGTCCTAAGTGTCTGGCTCCCATTGGGGATAATCCATTTCTGGAATATTTGTTGTCTTACATAGCGCAACAAGGAGTGCAGCATGTAGTGTTATCCTTAGGTTATAAACACGAGTTAGTCGAAGAATGGCTGTTGGGTTATCAAGGTTCTTTGCATATCACGACGGTGGTTGAAAAGGAGCCTTTAGGTACAGGCGGCGGCATTAGACTTGCACTGCAACATACATCAGGGACTTCTGTATTTGTGGCGAATGGAGATACATTTTTCCCTGTTCAGTTGGACAAACTACTCCACATCCATCAAAACGGCGAATTTAAGGCGACGTTAGCTTTGAAGCCGTTGCGTAATTTCGATCGATATGGAAGTGTTGAGTTGAAAAATCAACGCATCATAGCTTTTCGTGAGAAACAATTTTGTGCTGATGGTCTGATCAATGGAGGAGTCTATTTGCTCCAACGGGATGTATTGGATCCTCTCCCTGAAAAGTTTTCGTTTGAACAAGATTTTTTGGAAAGGGAGATTGATCGAAGCACCATCGGGGGGGTTGTGGAAGATGCTTACTTTATTGATATCGGTGTGCCTGAGGATTATGAAAGGGCACAAATGGAATTGAAAGAAATTGTCTCTTTCTGAAATAGGGTTACAGAAAAAGCAACCAATAAACAGAGCACCGCTCGCATTTGTCAGAAGACATTTACGAGCGGCGCTCTGTTTTAAATGAATTATCACAGATGAACGGAACGGTTTAGCTGTTACGCATTTTACCGGCAATAATTTCTGCGGCTTTAATCAAAGGATAAGCTGCTGGAGAAGCAGTTAAACATGGATGTGTGCCAATTTGTGAGGTAAGTAATGAGTTGATTGTTATTTTGGTTTCAATCGCTAACCCAATTACGTTGGTCAATTCGCCGGCGCTGATACCACCAATCACTTCGCCGCCAATGATGACGCCCGATTGAGCAGCCGAAATCAGTTTAACGGTTTGTTTATGTGCATCCGGTAGGTTACCCGGGTGTCTATCCACTCCTTCAAAGAGTCCGGTTAGCGTTTCGATGCCTTCTTCGCGTGCACGAGCTTCCGTTACTCCTGCTGTTCCAAAGCCTGTTTCGCCAATGGCTGTTGAATAGATGGCAATGGTGCCGCTAAAAGTTTTAACCACGTTGAGATTAAACAGGTTCATGCCTGCAATGCGCGCTTCGGCACAGGCTGTTGATGCCAACATGGTGGAGACGCGCTTACGCGTAATAAAATCACGTTTTTGAGCACAATCGCCAATAGCAAATACATCCGGTTCATGGGTGCGCATGTATTCGTCCACTGCAATGAAGTTATCTTCGTCAATGAAAATATTCGATTTTTTGGCTAATTCCGTGTTGGGACGGTATCCCATCGATAAAATAACCGCATCAGCTTCGATGATTTCTCCTTTTTCTAATTCCACGCCTTCGACATGGTCTTGTCCAACAACCTGACGAATACCATTCCCTGTGATCACGTTGACACCACGCTCAGTGAGCAAGGCATGAATTTTGTCGGAAAGTTCTACATCGAAAGCAGCTCCCAAAATGTTGGGTAACTTTTCGACTAATGTCACTTGATGATCACGTTTATTAAGTTCGTCAGAAAATTCCACTCCAATAAACCCGGCTCCGATTACCACTATTTTCTTACACTGATTGATTGTTTTAAGCATGTCGTCCACATAGACTTTGTCTTTTGGGATGACAAACACATTTTTCTTTTCGCCCCCTTTTAACCAACGAGGCATGACCGGCATTGAACCTGTGGCAATGACTAATTTAATGTACTGAATGGTTTCTCCGTCAGCTAACAAGGCGGTTTTGTTTTTAGTGTCTATGGAGATTACCTCGCCAACTATGGATTCAACTCCGCTTTTTGCAAGCATCGGATCTACCGGCATGATGTTTTGTGCGCTGCCTTCAAGTGTCCCGAAAATATAGGGAATACCGCAAGGAACCAACATCTCTTTTTGCTTCTTGACCAATATGAACTTCTTTTCAGGCCAGCTGAATTTTCCGGTTACGGCAGCTACCATTCCGGCTGCGCTTCCACCAATGATTAATACATCAGTTTGTTTCATTTTTGTTTCATTTTAATGATATTTCAAATTGTCTTTAGTCTCCAGAGATGTGTGTCACTTCATGGATCAACCGCAATTTTGCTTGCAGCATTCAGGTAACGCGCATACAACTGAATTTAGAAAATAAGGGGATCAAATGCGAATTCAAAGGTACGGTTTTTTCCTGAATTTTTTCTCTTTCACGGAATTTATTAAGGTTCTATCTTCTCCTTAGTGGCTTTTGTTGTGGTAGAATTGATTCGAAGACACAACCATGTTCTTAATTCTCAAAAGTATTATTATAAAAATTGATGATGCCAAAATGGTGGATGCACTTTGTCTAATTGATTTTTGATATATGGCCGTTTTTTGTTGGTTACGAGATGATAGGAATTTGTGGTATGTTACTAAAAAACGCATTTTAATTGCATTATGCGCATTAAAAAGGTGGGTATATGAACAAAATAATGCGATAATCTCATTTTTAACATCAAAAATGATGGGGGTATGAGAAATAATATATATTTTTGTAGCGCAATTCGATTGAGGGAAATACTACCAATAAAAAATGGATTATCATTGAGCAGTATCCAGCGTCAATTTCAAGGTAAAAAAGGTCGTAGTTTTTGAAGAGCAGAAAAGTAGTTGTGTAGTTTATGATCGATCAGGCTTTTCATGGCAAATGAATGTAGTATTAACAAAAGTGTTACATTTTGCACGCTTCCGGAGGTGATGCAAAAATGAGTGAGTGAAAGAGGTCTTAGGTGTTTAATTTAAAAAGCAAAGAAAATGAAAACAAAGAATGTATTTTTAGTCACCATTTTTGGAGGCATGTTGTTTGCAACGTTAGCTGCTCCGGCAGTTCAAGCGCAAACGAGTAAAGGCGGGAGTTTCACGGTAAGTGCCGATTTAGTAAGTTCATATATCTGGCGTGGCGTTCCTCAGGAAGGCAGCAAAGGCGGTTCACCCAATATCCAGCCTTCTATAACTTATACAAACGGTGCCTTTTCAATCGGCACATGGGGATCATCCTCTTTTTCGGGACAGGTGAAAGAAGTGGATCTTTTTGCAACACTTGCCATGTCAAATGAGTTTTCTTTCACGGTGACGGATTACAACTGGAATTTTAACCAGACTTATTTCAACTATCAACCACATAGCATGGATCATATTTATGAAGCTACATTGGCTTATGCGGGAGTCCAAGCCTTTCCGTTGAGTGTGTCAGTGAATACGATGTTTTATGGCGACGATAAAAATGCCAACGGAAATAATGCGTATTCTTCCTACGTTGAATTAGGTTATCCACTGACGCCGATGGTAAAGGCTTTTATGGGCGCTTCTTTGGTAAATAGTCCGATGATATATGGCAATTCAAGCTTTGCTGTGATCAATATCGGTTTGAGGGCAACCAAGATTGTGAAGGTTACTGATACGTTTTCACTCCCCGTGTACGGCGTTCTTGGATTTAATCCGCAGTCAGGGAAGGCTTTCTTAGTGGCCGGCATTACGTTGTGATGAAAAAACAGGTAGGGCGACACTTGTTTTTATTTTGAATTGTGCAATAAATAGGGCAAAAGCGATGTGGAAATATTTATAAAACCGATTTGTATGAAACGGGCATTAAATCGGGGTTAAACCCAAGACGATGCTTATTGTGAGTTCCATACGTCCTTTAAAAATCAAATTATTATTGTATGAAAAAGATTGAAGCGATTATCAGGAAGTCAAAATTTGACGATGTTAAAGAGGCTTTGTATGAAGCCGGTATCGAATGGTTTTCCTACTGGGATATTACCGGTCTTGGAAAATCGACGGAAGAACAAGTGGTGAGAGGACAGATATTTCAGTCCAATTACATCCAACGGCACATGCTCTCCATTGTGGTTCGCGACCAGAATTTGGAGAAAACCGTGAATGCCATTATGAATGCGGCACGAACCGGCGATATGGGTGACGGTAAAATATTTGTATCCGACATTGAATCTACCTACCGTATTCGTACGGGAGAAAGCGGACCGGAAGCTCTATATAACAAAGAAAAAGAAGAAAAATAATCCCTCTTGAACCGATTAAATGACACATGATGCAACTGTCGATTTTTCAAGACACTGCTTTGTGTTATGTCTTTAATTACAAAACAAAATGAAGATGAAAAAAACGAGTATAGCAATTGTTGCTCTTTTGACTTTAATAAGTTTACCGGCAATGGCGCAAGGAGCCGCTGCCGCGATGACCTCCGTACCTGCTCCTACGGTAAATGCGGGCGATACAGCATGGATGATCGTAGCCACTGCATTGGTGATGTTGATGACAATTCCCGGATTAGCACTTTTCTATGGTGGATTGGTTCGTCGAAAAAATGTATTAAACGTGTTAATGCAATGTTTTATGATTACAGCCATAGTCAGTATCGAATGGGTGGCATGTGGTTATAGCCTTGCTTTTGGTAGTTCGAGCGGGTCACTGGCTCCTTACATCGGTGGGTTTCATTGGGCTTTTTTGCATGGAATTCATATTGGTGATTTAAGCCCTTATTTCATTTCGCACTCGCAACCTACCGGAAGGATCGTTAATGGCGCTCCCGAAATGATCGGTACGATACCTCATATCGTCTTCATGTTATTTCAAA
The DNA here is from genome assembly GCA_027364655.1 of Paludibacter sp. GTDB lineage: Bacteria > Bacteroidota > Bacteroidia > Bacteroidales > Paludibacteraceae > Microbacter. Next base: position 11,360 of record DAHXOX010000148.1, read on the forward strand.
TGATGTTTGCCGTGATTACTCCTGCTCTGATTATCGGTGCTTTTGCCGAGCGCATCAAATTCAAGGGCTTTGTGATTTTCTCGTTACTCTGGGCGTTGGTTGTTTACAATCCCATTGCTCATTGGGTATGGTCTGCAGATGGCTGGTTGTATAAATTAGGCGCTCTTGATTTTGCCGGAGGAACTGTAGTGCATATCAATGCCGGTATTGCCGCTTTGGTGATGGCTTTGATGTTGGGTAAACGTCGTGATTATCAACGTCACGCCATTCCACCACATAATATTCCTTTTGTTGCTGTCGGCGCCGCTCTTTTATGGTTTGGATGGTTTGGATTCAATGCCGGTAGCGGATTAGCTGCCGACGGTCTTGCCGGTAGCGCGTTTCTTGCTACCCATATTGCAACGGCTGCCGCTGCGTTTACATGGGCAATTTTGGACTGGATCATCGGGAAAAAGCCGACCATCGTGGGTGTTGCCACGGGAGCAGTGGCCGGGTTAGTCGCCATTACACCGGCTTCCGGGTTTGTTGATGTGACGGGTGCGTTGATTATCGGTGTAGTAGTTTCCTTGGTTTGTTTCGTTATGGTGGCTTACGTGAAACCGAAAATGGGATACGACGATACACTCGACGCATTTGGAGTGCACGGTATTGGTGGTATCATCGGGGCATTGTTTACCGGCCTATTGGCTACTCCTGCTATTCAGGCTGCCTACAGTGGCGCATTCTACGGTAATCCTCACCAATTTGTCATTCAGTTGATCGCTGTTTCATCAACCATTGTTTATTCGGGCGTTGGCACTTTCATCCTCTTTAAGATTGTGGACAAACTCGTTGGGTTGCGTGCAACCGATAAAGAAGAGGCCCTTGGTATGGACGAAGCAATGCACGGGGAAACGGCTTATACTACGTTTGATTGATGAGGGAGTATAAAGAATTCATCTGATGGCAGAGAGTCAATGGATGGATATGGAAAAGGGTTTTAGACGCGGATAGCGTGCTAAAACCCTTTTTGCTTTGTTCCGAATATCCGGATTCCGATGAGAAGATATATTCTGCCATGTCCAAGCAATCTAATCTATCGTATACTGGTGATTATTAATTGCGAAGAATTGGTGGTTTTTATTTGCTAATTACAAAAGCCGTGAACAAAACATGTACGGTGATTTGAAGGGGTAGAAGGCGTAATCCCTCTACCTACTTCATTTATATGGGTACTTACCAATGCACTGTTATCTCATTGTCGCTGTTCGGAAATGAAGTGGTCAACACGTTCTTTGTGTCAAAAGGCCCGTAATCGGCAAAGATGAAATGGCTGGTGAAGAATCGTATTTGTTCTTTACTGACCGATTCTGCATTGCCATTAACGGTTAGACCTTTTACTTCGTCTGGCGTAAATCCATGCAACACTAACGTGATGACATGATACTTAGTCGCAAAACTCCCTTCTTTTTTGTCAAATGCTAATGTGGCATTTTGCGGATCATACTGAATCATTCGTTTGTAGAAGTTCCCGTTTTGGTAATGGTATGTTGTGCCATCGTCTTCATAATACTGATACTGATTCTTTTCCGTTCCTGCCCAAAGATGCACAAAAAGCGTGTCACCACTGCTGTATGCAGTTGATTCCACTAACTTTTGCATCGGAATAATACTTCCTGCTTTGACGTACAAAGGCAATTGATTTAACCCCGATTCAGCTATAATGGATTGATTACCTGCATACGGTTTGTCATTGAACAAATCATACCATTGTCCCTTGGGCAAATAAACTTTAGTGAGCGCATCGGTACTTTTTGTAGGAGCCACCAAAATGGAAGGGCCAAAAAGGTATTCCTGCTGATAATCTACTTCATAAATGGTCGAATCATTTGCGTAATCAATAGCCAACGAACGTGCTACAGGCAAGCCGTCTTGTGACGATTCGTAAAAATTGGAATAGATGTATGGCAACAATTGATAACGGAACCCAATATAACGGCGAGCAATGTCTTCTGAAATCTCACCAAAGTCCCAAGGCTCTTCACGGTTGGTGCCATAGGAGGTGTGTGCCCTGTACATAGGCAAAAAGGCGCCAATCTCCATCCAGCGCGTGTATAAACTTTGCGTGGGATTGCCACTGAAACCGCCAATATCCATCCCTGCAAAGGTAACGCCTGATAACCCCAGACTGTTGATCAGCCGTACGCCTAACAGCATGTGATCTTCCTTAGCTTGATTATCGCCCGTCCATATTGCGGAATAACGTTGTAAACCCGAATAACCGGAACGGGTTAATACAAACGGACGTTCGCCGTTCATGTATTTCTTGGCTCCCTCATACGTGCTGCGTGCCATTTGAAATCCGTATACATTTTTGGCCTGACGATAGGTGGTGTGGTGTCCATCCCAATTCAAATTGAGCAAGTCAGGCACCTCTTTTCCCCAAACGGCTATCTCGTTCATATCGTTCCAAAAGCCGGTGATACCAAGATCGGCATAAGTCTTTACCCAACGTCCCCACCATGCACGGGTTTTGGGCATCGTGAAATCGGGAAAGTTACACCAGCCCGGCCATACTTGTCCTGCATAATTGGTTCCATCGGGATATTTGATAAAGAGCGCGGAATCCAACCCTTGCTGATAAACGGGATAGTGATCGGAAATCTTCACTCCCGGGTCAATGATAACCGCCAAATGCATGGCCATCTTTTTCAAGTTATCGACCATTTGCTTAGGATCGGGAAACCGTTGTGGATCCCACGTGAAGATTTTGTATTTATCCATGTAATGGATATCCAAATAAATCATGTCGATCGGTATATGTCGTTCCCTAAACTTGGCTGCCGTAGAAAGCAGATCGGCTTCGGGGAAATAACTCCAACGACATTGCTGAAATCCTAACGACCAGATCGGAGGCAGCGGTGTGCGCCCCGTGAGCCATGTGTAGGAGGTAATGATATTGCGAACAGTAGCATTGTAGATGAAATAGTAATTCATCTCCCCGCAATCAGCGGTGAAAGAAGAAAAACGGTTGTTACCGGCGCCAAAATTAAAGAGACTTCGCGAAGAGTTATCCATGAAAATGCCATACGCCAACTTGTCATGAAGTCCAATGTAGAAAGGAATGGTGGAATACATCCGATCACTGCTGTTGTCATAGCCGGGATTATCGGTATTATAATTGACACAAGCTGTGCCTGCCCGATCGAGGTTGCCGCCATGTTCTCCCAGTCCGATAAAACGCTCTCCCTTTTGCAAGGTTTTGTACGTGGTCACCTCTTCGCCTAACCACGACGTGCCAAAAGCCGGATCATCGGCATTAATGATTTTGCCATCTTTAGTAAGGAAAGTGAATCGCAACGGTTTCTTCGTGATGCGAAGCGTCAACGAGTCAGTTGCAATAGTATATGTGTCGGCGCTATTTGTTGTTTTCACAGCGCATGACACGGGATTGGCTACCACGGCATAACTAAAATCGGGTGCGAAATTTTGTTTGTCAATGCGGATGCGAATCACATTCGGTGAATAAACAATTACCTGCGCCTTCCCGTTCGTAGTGAAAAACGTATAGGTAGCATGGTTGGCAGTCACCTTTTCCACATTGCCCAAAGGACTGTTTGCCGGCACTTGTGCTGAAACGCTGCTAAGCAGTAAGCTCAGTGACATGACAAAAAAATAGAGTCGTCTCATTTGTAAAAGATTGATTGTTTGAAAATAAAAATAGCTATATCTATAATTCTCGATTCAGAATATAAGCCTAACGATGGGGAAAAGCTCATTAAACAAAGACTTTATTAACAAGATAGATTTGCTGTCAAATGTACTAATTATTGCTCAAAATCACCAACATTGCCTATGTGAACTTTGCAAGTCTCCTTTTGCAAACGTTACCAAAACGCGAAATGAC